>JBGAQE010000068.1:0-19489 GCA_044220885.1 Chitinophagaceae bacterium | reverse complement strand
AAGTGATCTTTCTATCATAATGGGAAGTACTGCCATCAGAAAGGGTTATACTAATAACCAATTTACTATGACCGCTGGTAATGTTGGAAGGAAATCAGTTGTTGGCTCTGAACTTAAGTTCAAAGCACCTGCAACAATAATACCATCAGGGTTCAATACGAATTTTGATTATGCTGAAGGAACTATTGAACAGGGAGTTGCCTACAAGACCTATACATGGAAACTAAGCAATCTTGATGCTTTCGAAAACCGCCTGTTCCAGTTCCAGCATAGCAATGCCAGCAGCGTTAACATTGGAGATACAATACAATTATCTGCCTGGATAACCAACCCGGAAGTTGATTGCAATGTATCAGATAACCAGATCACTCAAACTTATACAGTTGTTGGAGCCATAGACCCAAATGATATGAGTGTAGCTCCGGCAGGATATGGGAAAGAAGGATTTATTCAACCAACACAGGTACTGACCTACACCATACGTTTCCAGAATATTGGAAATCATGTTGCCAACACCGTAGTTATTACAGATGTATTACCTGACGGAATAGATGCTGGTACCCTTAAGGTAATGGCACAGAGTCATGAAGGACTATCAGTAGTTACGAAAGGTCAAAAAGTAATCTTCCAATTTGATGATATTTATCTGAGTGATTCGGTATCGAATAAGGATGGCAGCCAGGGATTCATAGTATTCAGTGCTAGCCCAGTTAAAGGAATAAAAGCTGGTACAATACTCCGTAATAAAGCAACAATAAGATTCGACAATTATGAGGAGATGAGCACTAATGAAGTGTTGAATACTATCCAATCGAAGCAACAGGAGTTATCAATGCTTGAAGTGAAGGCTTATCCAAACCCAGCAATGGATGTGATATATATTTCACTGAAGCACAAGATGGGTAAATATTCAAATAAGATAATCAGCAAAGTGGAAATGGTGGATATGAGTGGACGTGTATTACTCACTAAGAATGTGAATAATAATGAAGAAGTAAGGATCAATCTTCCAGAATGGCTCAAAGGGTTCTACTTTATAAAAGTAACGGATTCAGAAAACCAGGTGTTTGTTGATAAGGTAATGGTAGTAAAACCGAGGTGATAGGTTTACTTTAGATAGAAACGGGGCCCCGCTTATGCGGGGCTTTTTTTTGGATAACCGGAAAGGCGGGAAGGATTTTTTCAAGCAAAGGCGTTACCAATACAAATACAATTTACCGCAACTTGTCCCGATTATTTCGCGAGAGACGCGGAGGCGCAGAGGAGTTGCTATGCTTGCCTATGTTCTATGTTACCTATGTGGTATGTATTTTTTTTCCAAAACATAGGTAAACATAGAACATAGAATACAAATACATTTTGGATAACCGGGAAGGCGGGAAGATTTTTTCAAGCAAAGGCGCGACCAATACGAATACATTTTAGCACAACTTGTCCCGATTATTTCGGGAGAGACGTGGCGGCGTAGGGAATACATCTCTGCGTCGCTGCGCCTCTGCGGTTATTGTATTCTTTAGTGGAGACGCAGAAAGTTGCAACGATTATGGAATAAATTACTTTATCTGCTTATTAAGTTCCACTACTACAGAAGCAATAACCCCATCAATCTTTGCAATCAGATCATTCAATTCATTTAATGTACCCTTTGAAGGATCCCATAATTCAATGACCCTGATTTGAGGAGCTACAGACAGTATACGGAGATTATCAATAGAGGGCTTGATTCGATGGGCAATTGAGCGCATTTTTTCAAATTCGCCTTTATGAGCCAGCTCTCTGATTTCCTGGATACTCAGTGGAACTTGCTGCAAAAAGAGACCAATCATTTTCTTAACAAAATCATTGTTACCCCGACTAATTTCCTGAAGTCTCGTTAAATCAAAAAGAGTGGCTTCCGAACCCAATTTACTAGTCCCCGATATGAGTCTGATCTCCTTACCTAGCCATTTAGCTATTGTCTTAACAAATATCTCTTCGCTAAAAGGTTTTGAAATATAATCATTCATACCAGCAGCAATGCATCTTTCGTTTTCTCCCTTCAGTGCATTAGCGGTTATGGCTATGATAGGAGTAGCTTTACCAAGAACTTTTCGTATGAGCTGGGTTGCTTCCAGACCATTCATTACAGGCATCTGGATATCCATTAATACCAAATCAATTATATGGTTCTCGACCATTTCCAAGGCTTCTTTACCATTCACGGCTTCTCTTACTTCTGCGCCATATTGTTGCAATAAAGTTGCTGCAATCAATCGGTTCATTTCATTATCATCAGCCACAAGAATAACCTTGCCTTTCAAAATACTGATATTATCAGGCAGAGTTTCTTTTATTGGCAAATCGGTAGCAGTACCAGTTGGTAAATCGAGAAGAATGGCAACCCTTGTACCTTTGCCTTTTTTACTTTCAACTTTAATTGATCCACCCATCAATTCAATCAACTGCTTACAAATATTCATACCAAGGCCGGTGCCGCCATATTCCCTTGTAGTAGATTGCGACTCCTGTGTAAACTTTGAAAATATATTACCCAGAAATGCTTCATCCATTCCAATACCAGTGTCTGTAACAATAAGCTCGAATGACTGTTGGCGCCTGGAACTTTTAATCACTTTAATTGAAAGATCTACAGAACCAGATTCAGTAAACTTAATAGCATTACTCAACAGATTCATTACAACCTGTGTAAATCGGTAAGGATCACCTATAAGAACAGAAGAAAGTGCCGGATCAATAAAAGCATTCGAAAACAATAAACCTTTTTCCTCCGCCTTATGGTTCATTGTCTGCATCAATTTCGCTACAATAGTCCTGGGCTCGAACCCAATGGATTCAATATCCAGCTTGCCTGCTTCTATTTTTGATAAGTCAAGAATATCGTTAATAATAACAAGCAAACTATCTGCTGCGGAGTGAATTGTATCAAGATAAAATTGCTGCTTTGAATCCAAACTTGTTTTATCCAATTGGTTACTCATTCCAATAATGGCATTCATCGGCGTCCTTATTTCATGACTCATATTCGCCAGGAAATTCTCTTTGGCCTGAACTGATTGTTCAGCCTGTTCTCTGGCAGCAATAAGTTCTACTTCGAGAGCTTTCTGCTCTGTAATATCCAGATGAATTCCAACAGTACCAGCCAATTCACCATTATCATCATATCGGGGAGCTCCACTTACAAGCCACCATTTCAGGTTGTTATTCTTATCAACAATCGCCAATTCATAGGCATCTGAAATACCCGTTTTCCTTGCCTCATTCTTTTGCTCCATAATTTCGAGGCTCTCTCCTTTAAGGAAAAGACTGCTTGCCGTTTTGCCAATCAATTCCTCTAATTCGTATCCACTCATATCGCAAAAACTCTGGTTAGCATAGTTGATTATTTCATATTTATCAACCTCCAATAATCCCAGATTCATATTAGCAATGATGCTCCTATATTTCTCTTCCTTTCGCTCAATTAATTTCTCTGAATCCTTTTTCTCAGTAATATTTGTCATGAAGCCTGTAAAAACCTTTGACCCATACTCGGTCATATAAGAAAAAGAGGCTGATACCGATCTCCAAACTATATCCTTTCCATTTATTATCAATCTGCTTTCGTCGGAATAAGGTTCTAAAGTGCGGCCTGTATTTTTAACTTTCTCTGTTATTCTATCTAAATCGTCTGGATGTATAAAATTGTTGAAGTCGTAAAATTCTTCAGCTGGAATACCAAAGATTCTTTCCATTGACGGACTTACATAGCGCATCTTTTCAGTTCCATCGCTATACACTTCAAACTCAAAAATAACTCCAGGGATGTTCTCAGATAAACCTTCAAATTGTTTTACCCTTTGAGAAAGCTCTACTTCTAATTGTTTAATCTTGGTAATATCAGTATGGGTACCGATTATCTTCAGTGGCAATCCATTCCCATCCTTTTCAATAACTACTCCCCTGTCAAGAACCCACTTTCTTGAACCATCTGAGTGTACAATACGATATTCAGTAACATGTGAATCTATTTCACCACTACGTAACTTGAGATTAATTTCATGTAATGCTGGAAGATCAGGCTTGAAAATACTATCCCACCATATTTTTGCATTATTGGTATGGTCAGAAATCTCAACCCCAAGTAAAGGGTTCATATTTTTTGTAAAGGAAGTCAGTTCTGTCCGATAATCATGTTCCCAAACATTATCACCAATCTTATCCAATGCTTTCCGCAAACGCTCATCTGATTCCTTGTCTCTTTTTAAAGATTCTTTCTCAAGCGTAATGTCCTCATGCATGGCAAAGTAACCTGAAATTGTTCCTTTAGAATCTGTCAATGCCTGCCCCTGTAATCTCGCGAAATATGGCTGGCCATTTTTCCTGTAATTGAGAATTTCTGTATCGAACTCCTCGAGGCTATCAATTTTACTTTTAAGTGCATCAAGGTTCATTTTGTCGGTCAAAGGCCCGGACAATAAAACTCTTGGGTTTTGTCCAACACATTCCTCACTGGAAAAACCTGTAACCTTAGTAAAGCTATTATTGACCCACGAGATATTCCTGTCTTTATCTGTAACAATAATCGCCAGCCTGCTTTTCTCTGCAATCGTGGATAATATTTTTATTTGTTCAATCCTTTTCCTTTCCTCAGAAATATCTTCTACAATAGTAAAATATTCAATCAGCTCACCTGCTTCATCCAGAACAGCCTGCCCTTTTGATCTTGCCCAGAAACAAGTGCCATCCTTTCTGTGCAGCACTATTTCCATGCTATAATTTTCATTCCTTCTAAAGTAACCAATCATTTCTTCCACCTGAGCCGGGTATTAGGACCTACATAAAGACACTGGGGTATGCCCCAGCAATTCCTCAATGGCATATCCTGTCATTAAAGCAAATCGTTCATTTGCATAAGTTATTTCGCCTAGGTTATTATTAAAAACCACGCCATTTGAATTAGCCTTGGCTACCAAGGATAAGCGCTGCAATTCCTTTCTTTCTTTTAGCAGCTGCTTTTTTTGCTGATTGAGGCTGTCTATAATTTCTTTTATATCGTTCGAAACTATTTCATGAGTTTTCAGAACGTTCAACATATCAATCATTGGATCCTTGATGGAAAAATCCGTAAATGATAGTTGATGAGATGATAAATCATCAATAGACTTTAACCATGGACTACCAAGAAATAAAAGAAGACCTTCATTCTTCAGTATTTCTATCTGACCCCTGAGAAGGGTTTTATTATCATTATTGCATTCCAATACAAATAGCTGATTGGAAAAACCAGCAATAGATTCAAAATCGGGTAAATCAAAAGTAGGTCTGACTAGGCGGAAGAAATCAGAAAAGGAAGAATCAGAAACCAACGGCATCAGCTTTTTTATGGAATTACCGCAGGCAACAACTTTCATTTCCTTATCCAAAAGAATAAAAAAAGGAGAAATCCTGTTGAACTGCGAAATGGAGAAATGTAATTCTTGCTGATGCATAGACTTAATTTACTAGCGCATGGCAATCCAATAATACATTGACTACCCTAACCTTTCTCCTCAAATTGTATCAAATAACAATCTCTTTTAATTGAATCATTTTATAAATCGTACTCTTGCCAATATCAAGCTTATCGGCAGCTGCAATAACATCGTTGTCATATTTTTTCAAATAGAATCTTACGATATCACAAGTATGCTGACGGAGGGTTTTCTCTTCCACAGTAAAAGATTCCTGAGCTGAAGAGGAAGAATAAATGATATCATCTGCATGAATCTCTTTCCCATCACACATTACTGCAGCTAAATCGATTATGGCTTTCAATTCCCTTACATTACCAGGATAGTTGTAGCGCATCAACTTTTCACGTGCGTCTTCTGATATAGAAATACTATCCAGTTTATTATCTTTTGTAAACTCTTCTGAAAAATGTTTCGCTAATATCAGGATATCACTACCCCTCTCCCTTAATGGTGGAAGATCAATAGGTAATCCCATAATCCGGTAAAAAAGGTCTTCCCTGAAATTTCCCTTTTTTACTTCCTCTGCCAGATTCTTGTGAGTTGCCACTATCAGACGAACATCCAGGTTCACTTTTTCGTTTCCACCAACACGAATTAATTCCCTTTCTTGTAATACCCTTAGGAGTTTGCTTTGAAGGCTTAAATCCAGCTCGGCTATTTCATCTAGAAAAATAGTACCGCCCGCAGCCTCTTCGAACTTTCCAATCTTTCTGGCAATTGCACCTGTAAAAGATCCTTTCTCATGTCCGAACAGCTCACTTTCAATCAATTCCCTTGGAATGGCCGCCATATTAACGGCAACAAACGATTTCTTTTTCCTG
The DNA here is from genome assembly GCA_044220885.1 of Chitinophagaceae bacterium. Lineage (GTDB taxonomy): Bacteria > Bacteroidota > Bacteroidia > Chitinophagales > Chitinophagaceae > Endoryza. Next base: position 13,176 of record JBGAQE010000068.1, on the reverse strand, counting down.
TCACTACCATAGTGAATGGCTTTTGCAACCACTTCCTTACCAGTACCGGTTTCACCTGTAAGCGAAACATTAATATTAGTTCTTGAAGCCTTCTCCATCAAACTGAAAACTTTCATCAATGATGGGCTTTGGCCTTTTATGCTCTTGTTATAAGAAAACTTCTGTCCTAACTCTTCTTTCAGATGCTCCACCTGTTTTTTCAAGCAGCTGTTTTCGCGAATACGAATTATAGAGTTGTCCATGAACGTCTTTGGTATTGTCATCTTTTACCAGATAATCCATTACACCCATCTTTTCACGATTAACAGCTACGCTGATCTGCTCCTGTCCACTGATAACAATTATTGGAATCTTATCATTCAGCTGCTATTCTTTCATACAGCTTATCGCCTTTATAATCTGGCAAAGAGAAATCAATTGTAATGAGGTCGGGGTTCAAATGCAAATTGGTAAGTAACTCCTTTCCGGTTGGAAACTGCAGACCAAATAATCGATTAAGCGATACATATTCCAGTATTTCTCCATACCAGGGATCGTCTTCAACAATGAATATTCTATAGGGTTCCATATTAATAAGTTGCATTCTTTTTTACAGAGTTTTCCATATTATGGAAACTTCTGCAGCATGCTATTTATTGCCTTTATAAGGGTTACTGATTATTAATTAATTAGAATTTTCCATTTTACGAATAATCTTTGTCCATTTTTCCACACCGCTATTCAATAAGAGCAATTGGCAAACAAAAAGGAATAGCGCCACTATTACTACAATACTCAAAGAGATCGTAACAAACTGATGCAATACAAAGCCGAGGCTTAGAATAACGATCTCTAAACCATAGATGAAAAATGCAGCCCTCTTATGATTTAATCCAAGTATCAGGAATAAATGGTGCAAATGTGTTTTGTCTGCCTTAAATGGAGACTCTCCCCTTTTTATTCTACCTGCATAAACCCTCAATGAATCAAAGACGGGAATTACAAGAATAGTAGACACGATCAAAACAACATAGCTGATATCGATTACACTCGATGATTTCCCACTTTCAATCAAGAGAATGCCAATTGAAGACATAAGAAAACCCAGCATCAGCGACCCTCCATCACCCATGAAAATCCGGGCGGGATGGATATTGTTCTTAAGGAAGGCTATAAGGGCGCCACTAATGGCTATCAATAGAATAAAGACTTCATACTGATCAAGCATCCAGCTGAGTGTTGCTAAAATCAAGAGATTGATAAACGCGATACCACCAGCCAGGCCATCAATACCATCCATAAGATTAAAGGCATTTGTAACGCCGGTAATAATAAGAATGGTGATAGCATATTGCCAGAAGATTGTAAGTTCATCCATTCCAAAGAGTCCATACATAGAAGTGAGCCTTATACCGCTGGCAGCTATTGCGGAAGCACATAATAATTGCAGGGCTAATCTGTAAATGGGTCTTACATTCTTGCGATCATCCCAAACTCCAATAATGAAAAGCAAAACACTTCCACTTAAGAGAACCGGGAATTTCACCAACAATTGAAGGGCTGTTTTACTAAGAAGCAATGAAAGCCCGACACTAATTACAATTGAGATACCTCCAATTACAGGAATTGGTTTGGCATGCACCTTACGATGATTAGGCTTATCCATCAGTCCTAATTTATCACTATACTTCACAATCAACGGTATCAGCATCATTGCTATTACCAGGGCACACATACCAACGATCGCTGCTTCTATAATTATCTGGCTCATAAAATTCTTTTATCTTTTCTCGTAAAATAATGATGGTGATTGTAAATGGGCTACTCCCAACTCCAATAAACTGGTATTTGAAATATCTGATACAGTTGGTTTTACTGAAATCTTTTTCTTATTCACCAATACACTTTTCACAAGGAAATCATATTTCTGTGCAATTACTGTCCATGTATACCTTCTGTCAGCTACTTCTTTCATTTGAGCACTCCTAACCCTCAATTCACTCAATCTTGTATTCTCAATTATCTGAACTATGTCTTTTGCATTCTTAAAATAAAATGCCTTATTCTCTGTGGTAGTCCTGTTATACGAAACATCAAATGTCAGTATCGGCAATCCCAGATACATAGCTTCCACTAATGATGGATTTGTGCCTCCGGCACTATGTCCATGAATATACACATAGGCATTACCCCTGATCAGATCAAGCTTTCGCTGATCATAAATAGGATCCAATAACAGTAAGTTGGGGAATAAAGAGTACCTCTTTTTCAGTTCTGCACCGTACTCGCTGTTGTTCCAGTTACCAATCATGACCAAAGTATATTTCGGCATTTGAGAAAACGCTTCCAATACAATATGAATATTATTCTCTGGTTCAATTCTGCAAACCTTAAACGCATAAGGCTTATTGAGGAATGGATAGGCTTCCTTGTCTGCCGGAGTTGGCTTTACGCTTATAGTATGATCGGCACCATATTCAATGATATTACTCAAAGTACCATATCGGACTGCTGTATAATCCTGAATGGATTCATTATCCGAAATGTCGGCATGAGAATATTTAACTGCAATCTTTTCTGCCCACCATAAATACCAGCGGGCTATCTTACTCCATTTATCACGCTTCCATTCCACCCCATCTATTGATATAATGATTTTCTTTTTTGTAAACAGTTTTACAAATGGTAATACCCATGCACCTGCAACTCCCAGAATAAGAAGCACATCTGCATAGAACAAAGACTGTAAAATGGAAATGGTATCGTAAGGAATGCTTTGCAAACCATTTGCTTGTAAGGGCAGGTATTTCAACCTGGCGCCTAAATAATCATTCTTACGTGTTTCTTTGGGGTATTTTTTACCGCTACAATAAACCGTTATATCATACTGATCACCTAATTGCTTAACCAGGTGTTCTGTAAGGGTTTCAAACCCACCATAACGGGCAGGCAATCCCACTGTTCCAATGATTGCCAACTTTTTCTTTCCAGTCATACTTTCTCTGTTTTCAGGACTGGAATCCATGATTATGCCAAATCACATATGCTTGCTTTACAACATGTTAGATGGGATATTAGAGGACTATTTTCCAAATTATAGATGCAAATTCCAAAATATGGAATATCAAAAAAGTCCTAATTGTACTGCTTTTGAGTAGTTATTTCTGGCTGAAACCGGTGCTAATTCCTCCATTTCAAAAACAATACTTTCCGAAAATACTGCTGGTGAAAACTGCCGCGCTTTTGATTGGGCATTTACAGAAAGTTGACGGTAATAGGTAGGACTAGTTGCCATCAATTGCAAATTCTCTGTTAGCTCATTCACCTGTCTACCTGCAATACGATATCCTTCTCTTCCTGGAGTTACCAATTCAATTACACCACCAACCGGAGGAACAATCACAGGCTTGCCATAATACATGGCTTCGAGTATGGTCATTCCGAAAGTTTCTACCCATTCATCGGGTCGAGAAAGGTTCACAACAACGTCGGCATTTTGATAAAAAGGGTGTACATTTTTTTGGGAAGGAACTAATTCCAGATTGGTTGGAATTGTTGCTTCCATGAAGTAAGTTTCAATATCTGCCAAAGAAGCATTCAATACCAGTGTGAATTTGAATCGGGGTAACCTTCTTGCTATTTCCACGAATTCATCCACACCTTTATACTTCTTGAGTGAACATATCATCAAAACGGAAAACTCCGTATTGGTTTTCCTTTTGGCAGTCATTGCTTCTTGTATGAATGAAGAAGGAAGTGAATTATAAACAACAACAGATTTCCCTTTGAATCTTGTTCTCTGTTGAAGATCTTTTGAAACAAATATTCCTTTTGAAGCTGTAAAACCGGCAATAGTTAATAAGAATTTCTTTAATAAGGCGGGTTTTATTGATACTTCATGAATATGATAAAGCACTTTTGCGCCTTTAATCCAGGCCCCCAATGCGGCACCAAAAGGAAGTAAAGAATTAACATAAAGGCTATATAAAAAAAGTAAAAGAGTCATCCATTTATTGGGACTCCATTTATAGAAAACAGGTGAGGTAGTAACTCCTTCTATCTCACTTAAAAAACCAGCTTCGCCTGGAGTGGCAGTAAGAAGCTCAACAGCATATCCCTTTTTCACCAAAGCTTCTAATGATTGTCTTAATACAAATGGGCTGCCACTAAAATCATTTAATAAGTGAACGGCTATAATTCGGTTCCTCTTCATAAAATCATCATTTTTCGATTGACAATAAAGGTTTTTGCATACCCGTTGACAAACTGGAACGACTGCCCCGGCTCACTTTATCGTACACCACCTTAAACATATCACCTTTCTTATCCCACAAGAATTCATTTTGAAAATGCGCTACAGCCATGGCACTCTCCTTATTGTAAAGCTCTTTGTCGAAATAAAGTCTTTGCAATGCAGCGGCGAAGTCCATAATAGTTGTGTTATAGGATGATTCCTGAACTTTTAATGAAGAAGCAGAAGGTACATATTCTCCTGGTCCATAGTTATCCAAACACAATACAGGCAATCCATAACTTAAGGCTTCTGCTACTACCATACCAGCTCCCTCATGTGATGGGAAAAGGTACACAGCAGACTGGCGGAATGTTTCAATTACATCTTTTCTTGGCATCCATTCCAAAATTTCAACAGCATCTTGCACTTTTTCATTCTTAATAATATCCTGCAGGTGCTTTTTCTCAGGACCTGTACCTATTATCTGTAATTTTACTTTCGCTTGATCCTGAGCAGAAAGGTTTTGATAAAATTGGGCGAATGACCTTATTGTGATATCAAATCCCTTCAACGGAACAAAACGACCTACAGAAAGAATTGTAAATACATCATTATTATTTTCTGAAGTATTCAAAGGCATTTCAGAAGCTACTGCTGGCATAAAAACGATCTTATGATCAGGCAAACGCAGTTTCTCTGCAGCTTGTGTATTTACGCAAAAAACCACCTGCGCCTTTTTGCGACAGATAAATACAAATGGATCCAGATTCCAGAAACACCATTTTACAACCCATAGCATCCTGTCTTTAGCATAAGCTTCCCATCCATATTCTTTTAAGAGATATTGTTTGGGTATCAATGGATGATTTCCCACAGGCCCCCAAACAAAAGGTTTACCAAGTATCCAAAGAAATGAAGGTGTCCAGTTACTATGAAAATTTACACTATGAGCTACATCAAAAGACCATTTCTTATTCTTAATCCAAAAAGCAATACAGAACTGCCAGATATAAAAATATAGCGCAGACAATAATGGCCCTTTCTTCCACCTGATCATCCATAAAGGCAGATCAAAATGATGAAAACTGATATTATTATACAAGTGACTCATTTCAGGATGTTCTGAAATATATTGTTGTATGGGTTCACTATTATTCTTGCGGGTAATAGCGATTACTTTGTGATTACGTGCCGATTGACAAACCAGGTTCCAGCCAGTTCCCTCTTCCGATCCCTTGTAAGGATTGATGGCATAGGCTGTCATCAATATTGTTTTCATACTAGTCAATTATATTACTTTACTAAACTTATTACCTATAACTTATTACTTACTACTCTTTACACCGCTTCCGTTTTCACCTGTTGCAAAATCAAATGAAGGGTTTGTGATAAAACTTCATTCTGAATCGGGATATACTTTGAATTCGTATATGTATCTCCCATAGTATTAAACAGGGTAATGTATTCTTTCGTCAAAGCCTTGATAGTTGGCGCGTCCATTTCCTTTTTCCTTTTAAGGATTGTTTCCGCATCTGCATAAAGGAAAAAGTTATAGCGTGGTTTTAATAGAAAAGCATACCACCAGCTTGTAAATTTAGCCGGCAACACTATATTGCTTCTCTTACCATCATTTATAAAATCAAAATAATATCGGTCATACAATACCACATACCCTCTTCTTACATATTTAAAATGCACTACAAACTGTCCGAGAAGATAATCGGCATAGTAATATCCAAATCGAAGCAGTGAAGAGAACAGGCTTTTATTCTTTCCTTGTCTTGGCAATCTTTCAGCGGCCTTTTGTTCTGCAGCTTCCCTTCCTTCTTTCCAGGCACTCAGCATGGGCAAAAGGGCTGGTCTGTGACGCAATACAACCACCTTTCTCCTGTATTTCTTTTCTATCTGATGCTTCACATTTTCTATAACAGTCGATTTACCAGCACCATCAACGCCACTAAAAGTGATAACGAAACCTTTACGGGAAAATGGCTGTTTTAATGTATCAATCAGATATCCGATCTTATTCTTTAGCTTGCTTATACCCTTATTATCAGGCATACGACTTATAACTTCATTCATATTCTTGTTTATTTCAGACTTATAATGAAACAATCCTGTTAACTCCTGAACTGGCATATTTAATGACTTTACAAACCGATTCTCCAAAAACTGTTGCTGAGAAGCGGGATAACTTTTGAAATGAGCTTGATATCTGTCCGGAACAGATGCATGATTCAGAAGATAGAAAAGCCATGTATAGAGAAAATCATACTCTACTGATGGTACCTTAACACCGTAAGGGTTTGTCACAGCACTATCAAGAAGATTTTCTGCACTTACCATTACATTATCCTTCCTTTTGATATTCCAAATAGCATCGATACTCAAAAACCCATGATCCTTGAATAAAACAGAATAATTACTCATAAAGCTTTTTCTATTTTCCCTTACCCGGTTCACCAGTGGGTGTTGTTTCAGGTATTGCTTTATGGAAACACTTGTTGCCTTATCAACACAAAAATCTATATCCGACTCTTCAGATAACAAATCAGGATTTTCACAAACCCATTTAAGGGCTGCATAGCGTTTTGGCTTTAGCCATTCAAACATATCCTGAACTACTAACTCGCGACAAGTAGCCAGATTTCCTGTTACCAATTCCTTACTAACTGAATTTTGCCATTGAGCGAAACTCCAGTTGATCTGGATATGCCAGTTATCCTGTCTTGAATATCTTTCCAAATAATAGGAAATAGTATAAAGCAAGTATAATTGATAATGAAGTTTTAAGTCTACAGCATTCTCCTCTTTCAATTTCCAGGCAATGGAATTCCCGAGAGAGTTTGCCAAACGCTTATCAAGCTCATCATTACTAATATGATCTACCAATACAGCTTGCTGATAAATAAAATGAAATGAATCAAAAAAGAGAGGCTGCTGAGGAGAATATAATTCCCAGTCGATAAGTGATAGCGACTCTCCATTTACTTTCATATTCCATGGTGTAAAGTCACCATGACATAACCCAACAGATATATAAGCTTCTTTTGAAATAGTGTTTTTTAACTGCTTCACCCTTCTTACCAAAAGACTGGGAATACGATCGTCATTTATCTGTTCAACAGCTTCTAAATTGGCCTCTATTTCTTCCCAACCTTTCCATGAAGAAACTTTTATTTTTTCATTGTTAACCTGGGCTAATTGATAGATTGAATTCCAATGCGTGTCTGTCAACATTGGCAACTGTTTTCCTTTACTGAAAACATCTGTTTGTAAGAGTACCCCGTGCTTATATTCCACATCGGGAATACACAGATCAACGAAACTGTTTTTATTAAGAGTTTCGAGAATCTGAAACTCATTAGTAAGAATTTCTTTGGCTGCAGTTCCCACAGGTATTTTATAGAATATACCTTTCCCATAAAAAAGCGCTGTTCTGTTCACTCCGGCTGTACCTGTAAAAATAGCCCACTGCTGTCCCATCATCCTCTCAAATACCAGCTGGTTTTCTTTTTTAAACCCAAGACTGATTTTTCCAGATGCAAACCATTTCTGGCATTTTAATCTGAAAGCCAGACGAATCAGAAAAGAAAGAAGTTTTGCTTTTGAAGAAGCAATATTGTAGAACTTCAGAAAAACAGGCAATGAATTCCCGACAGGCCAAATCCAGCGGATGCTGCCATCAGGGTTGTTTCTATAATAAAATGAAATAGCAGCATCTGTTTCGGTTGAACTTTTCCTGTTAACCGGGTTACCAATGGCATCGAAAATTTCATTTATCAGTTCCTGTTCCTGTTGATTCATATCGCCCCCTTTTCCACTATTGTGCCAAAGCGGAAAACTCTGTAACACATTGCTTTTCAACCGTAAAAACGGAGAGCTTAATAGCCAGATTCTGAAAAATAGAAAGCTATTCCAAAATATGGAACAACGGAGAAGAATGAATTACTCGAGAATTAAATTAAAACGAAAAGGGAAATTGTCAGGCAGGAACCAAATCAGGTCTCTTCCGTTTAAGAAATAGCCTGTCAAGTCTAGTGAAGTAAGTTGACTTGGTCATTGAGATAGAAAAAATCAGCAGTTGGTAAAAAAGGATTCCGTAATTGGTTTCACCAAAAATGCCAAACTCAGTAACTGAATTGATCATCACCGGAATAAGTATACCCAATAACATCAGTTTCTTTTCTTTATCCTCAGTGCGTACAAATCCTTTAATGGTAAATATCATCTGGAATAACACGATAGTGAATCCAACAATGCCCAGGTTCATCAGTACCTGCATGAAGGTGTTATGTGTCATATGACCCGCGTACGTATGAACGCTTTGGAATGTTTCAGTATAGTAAATACGCATAAATCCGAATCCGAAAAGTGGCTCTTTTGGAAATGCCTCATTCAATAGCGCTGTCCAGAAAGGCAGACGACCAGTCATTGTCATAATCTCGTCCATTCCACCATCACCTGCTTTAACCCAAAGCATCTGAACCATTACCGGGATAATGGCGACTGCCCCTCCATACATCAGCAATTTAAGCTTGGTGTTTTTTGATTGGTTAATATGAAAAAAGGCAATAAGCAATACCCCACCTGTTGAGGATCTTGATCCAGTCATAATCATGGCATATAATAATACCAGGATTTTTATTACAGTAAATACCCTCTTGTGTTTTCTGTACATATCAAATATCAGGGAAGAAATACCAACCCCACAAAGCATCCCCAACTCATTTGGATTCATGATAAATCCACCCAGTCTTGCTTCCTCACCCCCATGCGTTAAACGAAAAAAAGTATCAGGGTTTACGAACATGCCTATTACAAAAACGAGTAATAATAAGAAGGCAGTGTCGCCCATGAGATTGTAAAACCGTATTTTATGCCCTGGGAAATAATTATCCAACACCATAAAACATCTCATAAAGTAGAAAGCAAATACCAGACTTTCAAAGTCCATAAACCATTGCAACATACTATAGCCCTTATCTGTACTCCAAAGAATAGAAATCAGGCCAAGTCCCAGATAAAATGCATAAAACAAAGGAGAATTAGGGTTTTCCCATTTGAATGAAGCAATGGCTCCCCTATCTATCAACATACGGAAGACCTTATAGATTCCGATGGTAACAGAAAGGCGGCCAATCACCTTTATGATACGGGTTATGGTAAGGTTATCACTCCATGTAAAATAAGCAGCTGTCATTACCAATAACATCAGCAACAACAACCAATTCACTTTATTAAGGAATTTAGTATGATCCGTATCTATCGCTTTTTTCATGAGGCCTGCTGGTAGAGTTTATCAAACTGCGGAATGATAGCATTCCAATTATATTCTTCAATCACCATTTTCCTGGAGTTGGCACTAATCTGATGCCAATTCCCTGAAATAACATCCTGATATAAAGTCATCATACCCTCGTACAAAGCTGTAACCTCCGGTTGCTCTATAACAATTCCTGCCTGATACTTACGAATAGCATCGCCCACATTAGTAGCTTCTGTAACAAGACATGGAACTGCAAATGAAGCCGCTTCCAGCACAGAAGAAGGCAATCCTTCGTTTCGGGAAGGATGCGCGAATACATGGAGTTGCCTTAATAAATCGTCTTTCGCTTCACCATACTTTGAACCTAATAATTCAATGCCACTAACCTGTTCCTTTGCAATCATTAATTCAAGGTCATTTCTTTCCTTGCTATCGCCTATTATCCATAATGCAGCCTCTGGAACCTGCTTTTTCAAGAGGGCAAAGGCTTTAACCATCAAATCAAGACCTTTTGTATAAATATCCAGTCGGCCACAAAAACCAATGATGAATTTATTTTCAGAAGGGATTGTTTGCCCGTTTGTTACCATTTCAAATCCATAAGGCACCAATAATGCAGATGCCGATTTATTCACACTATGCAAACCTTCTACTTCACTCTTTCCTAAACAATGTACATATTGCGCATTCTTCAATAAGGACTGTTCAAATAATGCGGTATATATCTTCTTACTGATTCTGCTTCTGCGACGGGCAATTTCATTGTATGCTCCATGTGGAGTGAAAACATAAGGGATACCAAGCCTATGCAATTGACGGGAAACAGAAAAAAACACTGGGTTGAATCCACCATGAAGATGAAAAACAGCATTTCCCACTTTTTCCTTCATTGCCTCAATCATTGCAGAATCAAGCCTGAACTTATTCTTATACGCTTTGAACAATCTGGTTTGGAAAACTCTCTCAGGATAATTGTGCGTACAGTCCTGGGTTATTCCCCAAACCGTAACATCCTTTCCAGCTAAAACCTGACGTGTAGCCAGTTGGAAAACCACTTTATTAACGCCATTCATCCTTTCAGGATTGGCTTTACCTAAAACCACATGACAAAAGACTAAATACAAATGATGCAGAATAGGCAATAAAGAAATCCCTATTAAGCATATAAACTCTGATAGCAATCCTCAAAGGATATCCCAGGAATATGACCAGATATAAGACTGCCATTCCTTGAAGGGTATAAGCATATTCTACATATTCAGTTCCTCCAGCTATAAAAAATATCTGCTTAGAAAATATTATCACCAGAATTGCTACTGGTAGCAGAAAATAAAGACTCTGTCTGGTAACAAGTTTCAAGTATACTTTTAAATCTTCAGCAGATTTATTGAATTGAATGGCAGCTTTTGGTAGTGCATAATTATCAAGCACCTGTAACAAGGCATTTAATACACCAAACAAAGTCTGTGACAATCGTAAGGCTCCAAGAGCTTTAACTCCAAGAAAAAGGCCCGAAGCAGCAACAAGAAAATTGCTGGCACTCCATTGCAATACTGCTGTAAGTAATAACCATTTCCCAGAGGAAAAATGTTTTGCTATATAAAATCGGAAATATCTTATTGGAAGTGCAATTTTCCCGTAATATTTAAACGCAAGTAATATAGCGGGGAAATAAGTGGCTGCAATTACTATTATGGCATCATTCAGCTCTAAAGAACTATTGAAGGAAAAAATAAGCAAAATGATTAACTGGAGACCACCACTTACGAATCCTATTATAAATGCTTCAAAGCCTTTATCCAATGCAAGAAATACTCTTCTGAAAAAATCCTGCAAAAGGAAACCAGCAAGCAATAATAGAATCGAGATCTTATAATGCGAGTAATTTGAGAGAAATGAAATTTCAGAAAATAAGATGGCAGCTGAAATTGCACAAACAAGCAAAACTACCAACAGTTGCATTTGAAAAACAGCTGCTTTATAGTATCCAGGTTGCTTCACTTTTGAAATCAATACCTGGAAAGGTGCTACAACAAAAGCATTGCTTACACTTAAGATCAAATAAAGAAACAATACAATGGAGGAATATACTCCGAATGACCCTATGCCTAACTGGCGCGCCAGAAGAATAGTAGTGATAAAGCTGGTTGCACTGAATACTAACTGATCCAGAAAAACCCAACGCTTTTCTCCCCTTAGGAAATATGTGATTTTGTTGAAATTCATTTCCTTCCAGTCATTTTACGAACCTTATTCAAAACAAACTTCATAACATTCCATCCTTGCAAGAATAAGCTTGGATTGTACCCTGCACGATTCAGAAGGAACATTATATTCTCAAACTTATACTCATCCTGTAATAATTCAGCTTCAGATACCCGTTTCACCGGAGTTCTTCTTGAATCGAAAACAAAGAGGTTTGTATCTGCCAGTTTCATCAGCATCAGTCCATCAGAAGCCGTATCCACAGACTCATTCTTAACAAGTACCAAATCATAAGAATTTCTCCAGTTGTCCAGGGCCGTTTTTATTGTAGAGCTATTCTCTACTATTCCCTTTTCAGTAACCAGATTGATGTACTCAAAACCATTTGAGGTATCAACGAGATGTTTCTTTTTCATAGCCCCATCAGCATCTACCACCAATACTTTCTTCCCTTGCTTTACTAACTCAATAGCGAGATGAAGGGTATTGAAGCTTTTCCCTTCCATATTACTAAAGGAAGAAATTGCTAATACTTTATTCTGGTTTAAAAGTTTTTTGATTTCCAATTGTATTGCCAGTGTGTGGAAAAACTCGCCCAATTTCGGCTGCGTTGTTACCATTGGAGTATAAGCAGCGATAGGTATTGAAGAATTCTTTTCAATTGCTGCTGAATCATTCACTTTTCCTTTTATAGCATGAACCATGTAGATAAGAGAAACCGAACCCAGAAAACCTAAGAATGCAGCTAACACTTTTAATAAGCCGGCATTAGGAGTAACAGGCTCCTTAGGAACTTCACCAGAAGTTATGATTCGATGAAAGGAAATGGTGGCAGCCCTGGCAATCTGTGCTTCCGTTCTTTTTGAATGCAAGAAATTATAGGTCTGCTCATTTAAGCTGAAATTCCTGTTCAGGATTCCCATTGTTTTCTCTCTCTCTGCCAATCCTACAAAAACAGATTCCGACTCGGCGATATCGCTGGTGAGTCTTGCCTGCTTTGCTTCCAAACTTTTTCTTGTATTACGTATACCTTCTTCGAGGTAAATAGATATATCTTTTAATTTATCGTCAATATTCTTAACTTCTTCATACTCGGGAGTGAACTTGGTCAACAAGTCTTTCTTTTCAGCCTGCAATTGCTTCATTTTCTTAATAAGCTCGGTAGAAAGCAGGTCGGTATAAGCTTCGAAATTAGGTGCCAATTCAAGGATATTATCACGCCCTTTAACCATATATTGCTCAAGGTTCCTGATGGCTTCCAGATTCATAGTAACATTGGTCAACTGCACCTTCATATCTGAGATCTTCCTAAGATCGGTCTCTGTTTCCTGGCGAATATTGATGATCCCTTTATTATCGCGGTAATTCTGAATAGCATTTTCAGATGCGGATAATTTCCCTCCTACTTCATCCAACTGATTGTTTAGGAAGTTTACAGTGGTATTTGCCGCCATATACTTGCTATCAATGAAATCCTGCACATAAGTTT
>JBGAQE010000067.1:0-19970 GCA_044220885.1 Chitinophagaceae bacterium | reverse complement strand
AAAAACAATGGATGTCCCATTTATGCCAATAGTATCTGCCAGCTTGCTTATGTGCAGTTTTTACCCTTTGACACAGATATACCAGCATACTGACGAGTTGAAAGATGGTGTTAAGACAATCAGCTACTTATTAGGATACAGAGGCACATTTGTGTTTACTGCTGTGGTGTATGGTTTAGCGATGGGGAGTCTGGCGATTTACTTTAATAAAACAGGACATTTTGGAAATTTTCTTTTGTTAGCCACCCTTTTGTTCCCGGTTCTCGTATATTTTATATACTGGGCCATTCAGGTATGGAAGGATACTTCAAAAGCAGATTTCAAACATACCATGCGAATGAACGTTTTAGCATCCTGTTGCAGTAATGCAGCATTTCTAACCTTATTAATCCTTTCTCATTTTGAGTAAAATATTATCGATAGGAACAGCAGTACCCGCTTTTCGTCACAAACAGCAAGATATTCTGCAATTCATGCAGCATATATATGCTTTCACTGAAACCGACCAGAGAAAACTGCGGTTTCTATATAATCATAGTGGTATAGAAACAAGATACTCCGCCATAGGAGATTATAGCAGACCTATGCCTGAATGGAAATTCTATCCACACAGTGAAAATATAGAGCCATTTCCAGGAATTGAACAGCGGATGATCTGGTATCAGAAATATGCCGCACCTCTTTCATTAGATGCCATAAGGCAATGTATTGATGGGAAACTGAAGGAACAGGAGCCCTTAAAATGGCAGACATGATTTGCAAGACCGATAGCAAAGCAAGAGTACTTATTGTTTGTACAGAACTGTGCACCCTGCATTTTCAAAGAGATGCCACAATCGACAATGTAGCCTCCAGCTTATTATTTGGAGATGGCAGTGCTGCTGCATTGATTGTGCCTGATGATTTTGAAGGACATGGCATCCGAATTGAAAATTTTTATTCTGAAATTATTCCTAAGGGTAAAAAAGATATGTCGTGGGAACTTTCTTCAACAGGTTTTCTTATGACTTTGAGTGGATATGTACCTGATCTTATAGAAGAAGATTTTGAATCGCTTGTAACGAATGCTCTTACTCCTTCTGGTTTAAATGCTGCCGACATACAACATTGGTGCATTCATCCGGGAGGAAAGAAAATTCTGGAAGTTATTGGGAAGAAAATGAAATTGGCCGTGGAAGCGCTTCAACCAAGTTATCAGACCTTGAAAGACTATGGAAATATGTCTTCCCCCACAATATTATTCGTTTTGAAAAAAATAATGCATCAGTTACATCTACAGGGGAAAAAGGCGCCGGAGAAAATATTCGGGGCAGCCTTCGGACCAGGATTAACTATGGAAACATTCGTCGCATCTTACTAATGCCAAACTTATCCATACGCAGCTACCAGAAAGAATTGCTTGATGGCAAGGGACTATCTTTTGAAGATATCAAAAGGAATATGCAGGAATTGGAATTCATCAATCACTATCTTGGCGGACATGCCATAACAATCTTAGGTATTCGCAAAATTGTTGCCCGGCACCAAACAGATTATTCAGCATCACACAAATTACATATTGCCGAAATTGGTTGTGGAGGAGGAGATAATCTCAAAGCAATAAACCGATGGTGCCAGTCGCATCATATCCCGGTGCAGTTTACCGGAATTGATATCAACAATGAATGTATCACTTATGCCAGAGAGAATGCAAAAGATATCAATGCCGAATGGATAACCAGTGATTACAAGGAAGTTCAATTTACAAGCCAACCGGATATTATATTCTCCTCATTGTTCTGCCATCATTTTACAGATACGGAACTGATTGATCAGTTACAATGGATGAAACAGGCCAGCAGAGGGTTTTTCATAAATGACCTTCATCGCCATCCGTTGGCTTATCAATCCATCAAAATACTAACCAGCCTGTTTTCAAAAAGTTATCTGGTGAAGCATGATGCCCCACTCTCGGTTTGGCGGGGATTTACGAGGAATGAATGGATTAGTTTGTTGGAAGCAGCGGGAATAAAAAACTTCTCCATAGAATGGAAATGGGCTTTCAGATGGTTGATTTATGCTGAAGGCTGAAATGCTTAGCTTAATTTTACAGAACGAACAGAAATGGAACTCGAAAACAGATACGATATTGCCGTAATTGGAGGAGGCCTGGCGGGATTAGCATTTGCTATCCAGGGGGCCCATGCCGGTTATAAGGTGGTATTGTTTGAAAGAGAGACCTACCCTTTCCATAAAGTTTGTGGTGAATATATAAGTCATGAAAACTGGAACTTTCTCCAGGAACTTGGATTGCCATTAAGCGACTGGCATTTACCTAATATCAGCAGATTACTTATCAGCGCACCAAATGGCAAGCACATAGAACAAGACTTGCCTTTAGGTGGATTCGGTATCAGTCGCTACCGTATTGACGACGCTCTTGCTCAGTTAGCAATCAAAGCAGGTGTCCATGTTTTTGATGATACAAAAGTGTTGAATGTAATGTACCGCAACAACAG
This sequence comes from Chitinophagaceae bacterium, assembly GCA_044220885.1. GTDB lineage: Bacteria > Bacteroidota > Bacteroidia > Chitinophagales > Chitinophagaceae > Endoryza. The sequence goes on along the minus strand of JBGAQE010000067.1, from coordinate 17,472 downwards.
TTGTCTGGTTTTTACAAATAAGGGGGAAACAGAAGCTTTAGTTGCTGCAGGAACATTCGGAAAGCGGAGTAATCTTGATGTGAAATGGAAGCGCAATTTTACAAGGATAAAGCCCAATAAACTCAACCACTATGTTGGGGTTAAATATCATGTAAGAATCCCTTACCCTCCCGACCAGATCGCCTTGCATAATTTTGAAGGTGGTTATTGCGGGATCTCCAGGATCGAGGACAATAAGTGTTGTCTTTGCTATCTTACAACAGCGTATCATTTACGTAGAAACAAGAACGACATCCATGAGCTGGAGAAAAACATATTAATGCAAAATCCCTTCCTGAAAACCATTTTTTCGGAAGCGGAATTCCTCTATAAGGAACCAGTAACTATTTCAAGGATATCATTCAATAAAAAATCACAGATAGAGCAGCATGTATTGCTGATTGGAGATGCAGCGGGCATGATTACACCTCTTTGTGGCAATGGCATGAGTATGTGTGGTAAAACCATTTCCGAGGTTCATCAATTGGTTGATAAGTTTAACACATGGACAACCCTATTAAAAAACATCTCTTGTTTCTTTTATGAAAATAAAGGCGATCATCTTTTGTTTTATTATTGCTATGAATGGTATTGTAACAAATGCACAACATTACGAAGCCATTAACGGATCTAATTATGCTGGCAGTTTGGGAAGTCACAATAATCCGGCATCAATTGTAAACACCCCTTACAAATGGGATTTAACCCTATTTGGAATACAAGCACAAGCTGCCACTAATATTATAAGGATTGAGAACTACTCCATTTTATCTCCAGCCAGCAAATCGCAATATTATGTTAGGAAAGGAGATTTCGAAAGAAAGGGAGCGGCGCAAGCCAATATCAATTTATTGAATACCCGTATTGCCATTAACCAAAAGAAGGCATTTGCTTTTGGAGCCAATATTAGAACGAATGCCCGAATCAATACTTCTACCTATTATTTCATTGATACATTACAGGATGTAAGAGATTATCTGGAAAAAAACCTCAACAACCAACCATTATCAATGAACTTGATACAAAGCGGTTGGCTGGAAATTTATGGGTCTTATGCACAAACAATAATAGATAATGATTTCATGCGATTAAATGCCGGAGCAACCATTAAACTCAGTCGCGGGTTATCTGGAGCTCAGGCAAGATTAGAAAATGGACGATTTCAACCCATCTACAATCCCAATAATCCCGTTAGCTTTCTCATTACAAATGGAGATACGCGATACGGATATTCATCCAACTATGACAAATGGCAAAAAAATGCTTCAACCACTGAGAACCTGAGAACTTTTATAACGAATACACAGGGAGGCGCAGCCATAGATGCAGGTGCTGAACTTTTAATTAAAACACAAGCAGTAGCAACTGCTTTTGATGATGATGATTATTTTGATTATAAATGGAAGCTGGGAGTTTCATTACTGGACCTTGGGGCCAATCAATATGGCTATAGCAAGAATAGCCGTAGTACAACAGGCATATTACCTAATATAACAAACGTTGACATCAACCAGAAATTCGATAGCACTACTACAAATATCACTTCATTCAACGACAGTCTGGCTACTGTAGTTGCACAAATGAGTGGACTCGCAGGAAAATTCAGAATCTGGAATCCTGCACGTCTTTTATTGAATGCAGATTATTATATCCAGGGGGATTTTTATGTAAATGCATCGCTTTCCATCAACCTATCCCCTTTAGCAGGAAATAAGAGATTGTATGTAAGGGATATGAGCCGGTTCATCATCACCCCAAGATGGGAGACAAGAAGATGGGGTGTATATCTTCCTGTGAGCTTTAATGCTGAGAATAAACTATGGATTGGAGGCGCTTTCAAAGCCGGCCCATTGTTATTTGGACTTCATAATCTTGGTTATGTTTTCTCAAAGAAAACAATTCAAAATGGTGGTGGTTATATTGCCCTTATTATAAAAGCACCTACAGATACAGGAAAGAGAAGGGATAAGAGAGAAGATTGTCCACCAGGAACATTCAGGTAGATAATTTCTTATTTTTGCAGTTCAACCACTCATCCTCCTATGTCGTTTAGCAACAAACTTATTCCATTAGCGATTGCACTCATTTCTTTGATGCAACCTCTGTTTGCACAAGATGAGAAAGATCAGCTTTTTGCCTTAGATGAAAACTGGAAAGGCACAGATCTTAAGAATGCCCGCTATTTATACCATGTTAAAAAGCTCAGCGATACCTGTTGGCAATGGGATTCGTATAATATAATCGGGCCATTAATCAAAACAGAATACTACAAAGACAAGGATGCAAGTATTGCACATGGGCAGTTTTATTTTTATAATGCAAAAGGTCGTATCGATTCTATACATGATTATAAAAATGGACTTGCTGAGGGTTCATTCTATTATTTTAACGATACAGGAGCTGTTGTTTTGGAAAAGAAATTCCATAATGCGTGGTATTTTCGAAAGTTGAATTTGAATCGGAATTCCCCGGTGCCAATGGGGGTTGGAGAAGATATTTAGAAAAAAACTTTGTCTACCCAGAAAGGGCTATCAATAATAAGATACAGGGAATGGTAATTGTACAATTTATTGTTGATAAGGAAGGCCATATCCAGGATCCAAGAATCTTCAAATCGGTTGAATACTCCATTGATGAAGAAGCGCTTCGAATAATCAGAAAATCACCCCGTTGGATACCGGCCCAACAAAATGGACGATTAGTAAAGTCGTACAAACGACAGCCCATCATCTTCCAATTGCAATGATTTTTCAATAAGTTTTGAAAATTCAGAATTCCCCTTTAACTTTGGCGTTGAAAAATTTGCAATATGAAATTAGCCGATGCCAAGAAGCAATTCATCTCTTCGTGGGGGGCCTTTGGTACTCATTGGGGAATTAACAGAACGATGGCGCAGATCCATGCCTTATTATTAGTAAGTGCTGATCCATTGAACCAGGATGATATAATGGAGCAATTGAAAGTAAGCAGGGGTAACGCCAATATGAATATCCGGGAATTGATTGATTGGGGATTGGTTGAACGCGTTACGATACCTGGTGAAAGAAAAGAATTCTTCATAGCAGAAAAAGATATCTGGAAAGTAGCAACACAGATAGTTCACGAAAGGAAAAAGAGGGAACTCAATCCCATGCTTAAGATGCTGGAAGGATTAGAAGATATTGATGGAGATAAGAAAGACAAGGACATAAAGCAATTCACAGATACAGTGAGTGGTATCAAGAAATTCGGACATCAGGCAGATAAGATGCTGGATGTATTGGTAAAAGCGGATGAGAACTGGTTTATCGGCAACCTGATGAAACTCTTTAAATAGAAGCGATGAAAGGTTTCAAAGTAATGGATATGTGGGTTCAAATAGCCACTCTTGTTATTGGTTTGCTATTACTCGCTTTCCAACATCAATTGGCAATTGGAGAAAGTTTCTTCTATAGCTATATCATATTGGGAGCCTGGCAGGTAATAAGCGTCATCACCCATTTTTTCTTTCCAAAAGATATAAAAATACCGTTACGTAATATTTATCATGTATTACTTGGGTTAACTGTAGCTGGGGGTGTTATCACAGGAATTTTCAGAGAAGATGACATGCTGGAATATATGTACTATATGCTTTTCTGGACACCCATTCTGGCCCTGCTCTATCTGGCAACATGCATTATTGAAACGATACGATTAAAATAAAAGAACTGATGATAAATCAAAAGCTGGTAAAACAGCTTTTTTTAAAGTCTTATATTTTCAAATATTCCTGAAAGTACAAAAACATAGAATTGCTAAAAAAGAGTTTTATGAAAAATAAAAAGATCGTGATTGCAGGCGGAAGTGGTTTTATAGGTCAATCACTTGCCCGTTATTTCGGTAAGGAAAACCAGGTAACTATTCTATCCCGACAGATTACAAACCAGCAAACGAATAGCTATCGTTCTGCGGCAAATAAGAATGAAAACCATGATACAACAAGATATGTAAAATGGGATGCTGTAAACCTTGAGACCAACTGGACGAATACACTGGAAGGGGCTGATTTATTAATTAATCTTACTGGTCAATCTGTCAATTGCCGTTATACTGAAAAGAATAAAAAGCGGGTACTGGATAGCAGGATATATTCCACCAGAGCTTTAGGAAAAGCTATTGAAAAATGCAAGAATCCGCCATTGGTTTGGATAAATTCATCTTCAGCCACCATCTATCAACACAGTCTGTCGAAGCCCAATGATGAAGAAACCGGAACAATAAGTAAATGGAAAAAAGATAATATGCCCTATTCTCTTTTTGACAAAATACGATTCAGGATAAAAAAAACATATCGTCAATTAAGATTCGGACCCGATCATCCTATAACAAAAGATCTGGAAATGGATTTCTCCATCAAGGTTTGTCAGTCATGGGAAAAGGAATTCTTTGAATCCAAAACTCCATCCACAAGAAAAATAGCATTGCGCATGGCAATAGCACTTGGTGAAGGCGGAGTATTGGTGCCATTATCCCGCTTAGCAAAATGGGGATTAGGCGGTATCCAGGGTAACGGAAAGCAACGATTCAGCTGGGTGCATATTGATGACCTGATGAGAATTATTGAATGGGTTACTGAAAAACAAGATATAGAAGGGGTATTAAATGTATCAGCTCCGAATGCTGTTACCAATACTGTACTAATGCAACAAATAAGGAAACATTGCGGCCGACGATTCGGACTTCCTGCCCCTGCATTCTTACTGGAAATTGGAGCAGCGCTTATTGGAACAGAAACGGAACTGATTTTGAAAAGCAGATGGGTGGTTCCAAAACGACTGACAGACACGGGATTTACCTTCCTCTACCCTACCCTTGAAACTGCTTTGAACGATATATTTAAAACAGAAACCAGCATTTAACATTTGAACTTTCAAAAATCGGGGATATCTCTTTAGTTTTGAATATGCCAAATTCCAAAAAAACCCTTGTACTAGGGGCATCAGACAATCCTGCCAGATATAGTTATATGGCCATAAACAAATTACGTGGCCATGGTCATGAAGTGGTTGGCATTGGAAGGAAAAAGGTTGTTGTATCGGATGTGTCTGTTGGCACAGACCCCATAGAGATTAAAAACCTGGATACTGTTACCCTTTATTTGAGTCCTGCCCATCAGGAAGCCTACTACGATTACATTCTTCAACTACATCCTAAAAGGGTCATTTTCAATCCGGGTACAGAAAACGAAGAACTCGAAGCCAAGCTCCAAGAAAAGAATATCCCATTTATGGAAGCCTGCACTTTAGTACTGTTAAGTACGGGACAATACTAAGTGTTTATACGAAGGCTTTACCTTATAATTGATTACAGACAAATTAACTGATAGCTATAAAATATCAATTCTTCTTTGGCGTTTATAAATCAGTTACACGCATCTGTATTTATTTCTGTTGTTGCATCGTACCCTTTTAAAACAGCATCTTTTAATCCAAAAAGTCCATTAGATGAAAAACCGCTTCACGGCAGGTTTCCTGTTGGTATGTATGTTACAAACCTCAAGCTTATTCGCACAGGACCCTATTCCCGTTAAACAACAGCTTCCGAACAAACCTCTTATTTTCTCCCAAATACCTGAACGTAGTGTCTGTACTATCCAGTCATGGGAACAGCTTCAATCATGGTCTGTTGGCAAAGCAATTGAATTGCCATTGACAGATAAAGCTTTCTTCGCTGGTACTGTTACTGAAAAGGTGCAAAGAGCTGCGAATATCCAAAGCCTCAACATCAAACTCAGTAATTATCCTGGCACACTACTAAACCTCACATTGGTCAGCGAACCGAATCAGCCACTAAAAATCAGTGGCAGAATCATCAATCCGAACTCGGGAGATGTGTTGCTACTTACGTATGAGAATAACAAATACGTATTGCAGAAGCAGCAGCAACAATTCTTCATGACTGAATAATTCATGAACCTGAGCCATCCCAATATCCTTTTCAAAAACCAAGAACTTACTTTATGAAAGCTATACTTCTCACACTACTGTCTGGGCTGTTATGTATAGCGGCTTTAGCGCAAACCCCTATTCTAAATAGTTATCTGCCTTCTTCATCCGTTATATTCCTCGACTTTGATGGTTGCCGTGTTCAGGGTACTGCCTGGAACTGGAGTGGTCCTATCGATGCACAACCATCAGGATTATCAGCAACAGCCATTACTGAAATATTCAATCGTGTTGCTGAAGATTACCGCATATTCAACATCAACGTCACTACTGATTCAACAAAATATACAAACGCCCCTGCTTCCAAAAGAACAAGGGTTATTGTTACTCCCACTTACCAATGGTATGGTGCTGCAGGTGGTGTTTCTTATGTTGGCACATTTACCTGGGGCGATGATACTCCAGCCTGGGTATTCAGTGGATTGCTTAATAATAATGTAAAGAATGTAGCAGAAGCAATTTCTCATGAAGCAGGACATACACTTGGCTTACAACATCAAAGTAGTTATGATGTGAATTGTACGAAAACGGCAGAATACAGCAGCGGTCAAGGAACTGGAGAAATCAGCTGGGCGCCGATAATGGGAGTTGGATATTCAAAAAACATCACCACCTGGTATAATGGACCTAACGCTTTTGGATGTACTAATTTCCAGAACGATATTTCTATTATTGCAGGAAGTCCCAATAATATCGGATTAAAGTCAGACGATTATGGAGACCGCCACACGCAAGCCACTACTATAAATGTAGTTGGAACAGTGTTCCAGGCAAGCGGACTTATCAATACAGCCACTGACAAGGATGTTTTCAAACTGGTAGTAAGTTCAAATACGAATTTCAAACTTAGTGCCATTCCACAGAATGTAGGAACAGGAAATGCCGGTGCCAATATTGATATCAGGGTTAGTTTATTAAGTCATAATGGTGATACGCTCAGTCAATACAACCCCTCTAATCTGCTTAATGCTGGTATCGATACTACATTAACAGCGGCTACATATTATCTAAGTGTTGAAGGTACTGGTAATGCCAATTTAAGCGACTATGGAAGTGTTGGTCTTTACACTCTTTCTGGAACACTCGCTGGCATACTTCCAATACACAAACTGATTCTTACTGGTACACAGTCTGCAGGAACTGATCAACTGAACTGGTCATACAGCAGCGATGAGGCACTGAAAGAAATTCAGCTTGAAATGTCGAATGATGGAAAGCGTTTTACCACTATCGCTACAGTAGAAGCAAGCACAAGAACATTTTCAATAAAACCAACTGAGAATACAGCCCGTTTTTACCGTACCCGGATGATTACTCTCAATGAAGAAAGGAGCTATTATTCCAATATAATAGCCATAAGGGGAAAAAGCCAATCAGCTTATACCTTGATGAATACGACTGGAACGGCATATTATATCAATGCACTGAGGAATTTAGACTATCATGTAATTAGCAGTACTGGCCAAATAGTGGGGAGTGGGCATTTGGTAAAAGGAGCGAATCGTGTAGACCTTCCTATTCAGGTAAGGGGCGTATTCTACCTCCGTTTGCAGGATGGACAACAGGTTTATTCAGAAAAGTTAGTAAAACAATAATCCGTACCCTATACTTTAATCGATGGGTTTTCCGTAAATTCGGAAAACCCATTTGATTATGCAGCTAAAATGGAGAAAATTCAACGGAGATCCCATTGACACCCCAATCATCGAAGCTGTTGAAAACGCCATCAAACGCGAAACAGCAAAGGGCTTTCGTCTCAAGGTATGTATCGGTACCGACTCTCAGGTAAAAGGATCAGAAACAGAATTCGCCACCGTCATTGTTTTCCTTCGGGAAGGCCATGGAGGATTCATGTTTATCCATAATGAGAAGACCCGCCAATCGTACAGTATCAAAGAAAGAATGTTAGTGGAAGTTGCGAGAAGTATTGAAATAGCATATGAGCTTTGCCATCTCTTCACCCAATATGATGTGGAAATGGAAGTTCATGCCGATATCAATACCAATCCCAATTTCAAAAGCAATGATGCTCTTAAAGAAGCGATGGGATATATACTCGGTATGGGATTCGCTTTTAAAGCAAAACCGGAAGCGTTTGCGAGTAGTAGTTGTGCGAATAAGATTGTGAATTAATTGAATAGTCGGGGGAGTCGGAGGAGTCAGTAGAGTCCGGAAGTCGGAAAGACCGAAAGTCCGGAAGGAAATACAAGTCGGGAGTGGGGATACAGAGTAGGGAAGTTAGGTAGTAGGGTAGTAAGGAAGGAGAAAGCACAGCCTTTTTTAGTTGGTAAAAATATTACCGCAGAGACGCGGAGACGCAGGGAAAATACCTCTGCGTCTCCGCGTCTCTGCGGTTAAAAATTTAATTAAACTTCTTACCTACTTGTATTTGTATTTTCTCCTTCCCTACTACCCTTCTTCCTAACTACACTAACTTGTATTTTCTTCCGGACTTCCCGACTTCCGTCTTCCGGACTCCTTCGACTCCACTGACTCCACTGACTCTCCCGACTATCTCCTCACCCTCGAATACACATAAATATCCGCCTTCGGATTTGCCTCAATTTTTACCGGAAGTTTTCTTTATTTCCTATCATCACTTTATTGGTTGAGAACCTCAGCAATTCAGCTTTAGCAGAATTTTTTATTGCAATTTCAAAAGGTGCAGCAGTATATTTTGACTTCAATGAATCAACTGGTGTCATCAATGATGCCTTGAAATTGGTTGGCACTTTTGGAGAGATATCATAGACGAAAACAATGGCATAATCCTTATTGGGTCTAACAAAAACAGAAGCATCCGTCTTCTGGTCGTAATGTATCACTTGGGTATAACCGTTTTTTTGCGCCCATGTACGCAAAGATCCTTCTAAAGATTTTGCATCTTCTGTAAATGTGGGTGATTGTGAAAAAGCAGTAGTAACGAATAAGGTAAATACAATGCTGAGAAAGCTTTTCATATTTAATTTTTTCTTGAATTTAGGGAATTGGCGGGAAGTTGGAAGTGGGAAATTTTGAGGTGTAAGTAGTAAGTAGTACGTTGTAGGTTTTAAGTTGTACGTTACGGATAGTGTAAGAGTGCTTTACAATTAAGTATTCAATCATGTAATTTCTTTCGGACTATCGGACTTTCTTATTCCCCCTCTTTCTTCCCCAGGTTTCACCCGGGGTCATTATTTTTCAACCCCTTCGGGGTTGGGGATACTCCCCGATTAAAATCTGTATTTTCTTTCGGACTTCCCGACTTTCCGACTTCAGCATTCCGAGGCCGCCCGGGTTGCACCCGGGGATTCCGATGATTCAACCCCTTCGGGGTTGGGCGAACTCTCCGACTAGTATCTGTATTTTCATTCGGACTAGAATTTCATGCTTTGCAAAGTACAGAGGCCGCGGACTTAAATATCAGATATTCCAAAGTTCAAACACTTCGGACTTCCGGACTTTTTCTCCCGCCTCCCGACTCTCTCTCGCTCAACGCAATATTACACTCATTTATAAACGCAAGCATCTTCTCTCTCCCAAGCTTCTTAACAGCGCTTGTTACAAAATGCCGGGGAAGGAATTGCCAGGTCTTTTTGAGTTCGTTGAGGAAATCTTTTACGTGTTTGCTTACTTCCTTTTGAGTTTCCTTATCGGCTTTTGTGAATACAAGACAGAATGGGATTTCCCATTTTCCTAATTGGTTCACGAATTCGATATCTATTTTTTGTGGATCATGACGGCTGTCGATTAGCACGAATACATTTACCAATGTCTCTCTTTTACGGAGATAGTTCTCGATCATCTGTTCCCAACGATTGCGATTGTTTTGAGAAACCTTTGCGTATCCATATCCTGGTAAATCGACCAGGTACCAATAATCTGGTTTACCATGAGCAGTGGTTCTGAAAGTCTCCACTTCAAAGTGATTGATCAATTGCGTCTTTCCCGGAGTTCCGGAAGTTTTTGCCAGTTTCTGGTTATCGCAGAGCATATTGATCAGCGACGATTTCCCAACATTACTACGGCCAATAAACGCATATTCGGCCCTGTCGGCCTTGGGACATTTTGTATATTCCGGACTACTGATTAAGTATTCAGCCTTTTTGAAGATCATGCCTGCAAGATAGTTGGAATCGGGGGAAATTCTGTTTTCCGGCATGGCGGTACGGAGGCTGATTTTCCTCCACAGCAGGTGTAAAAGGCAAACTATCAATTATCTTTGTGCCCCCATGTCAAAATATAATCACGATACGATCGTCCCTTTTAAGGATTCAGAACAGACAAAAAAAGAGCAGGTGGCCGGCATGTTCGACCAGATAGCTTTCAGATACGATTTTATGAACCGTTTCCTCAGTGGAGGTATCGATGTATCGTGGAGACGCAAGGCAATCAAGGAGTTAGCAGCTCTTAAGCCCCAGAAAATACTGGATGTGGCCACCGGAACAGCCGATGTGGCGATTATGACCATGAAATACCTGAAGCCCGAAAAAATAATTGGCATAGATATTTCAGAAGGAATGCTGGAAATAGGCCGCCAAAAAGTAGCCAAGTTGCTGTTAAATAAGCACATAGAATTGCAACAGGGCGATAGTGAAGCAATAAAGTTTGACGATAATACGTTTGATGCCATAACGGTAGCCTTTGGCGTGCGGAATTTTGAAAACCTCGAAAAAGGATTGGGTGAAATGCTCAGGGTATTGAAACCCGGTGGCAAACTGGTCGTTCTAGAATTCTCAAAGCCCCGCAAAACATGGTTCAAAGGCATCTATAATGTTTATATGAAAGCAATAGCCCCTAAAGCAGGTGAATGGCTTTCCAAAAACAAGGACGCATACCAATATTTAAATAACTCAGTAAAAGCATTTCCTGAAGGCGAAACATTTCTACACATTTTAGAACAATCCGGTTTTTCGGACACCACCTTAAAAAGGCTGAGCTTAGGCATATGTACTATTTACTGCGGAACAAAAAGAAAGGTCTGATCCATGGCGTACTGGCACTGATTGTATTGGTAAGCACTCTCCCTTCCTATGCTCAGGAAGTGGAACTCAATCTACCTAACCACGACGAAAAGAAATACTTCCTGGGCATCGCCCTGATGTATAACAATTCGCGCTTTCAGTTACAACAGCATCCTCGTTTTTTGGAGAACGATAGCATATTATCCATCAACCCACTTAATACTGGTGGATTTGGATTAGCAGGTATTCATACCTATCGCATTTCACCAAGATTTGAAGTGAGAGCGATATTCCCTCAATTACTATTCTCTTATAAGAACCTTACATACAATCTTAAATACCCCAACCGTAATCAGGATGAAGATACCTTCATGACGAAATCGGTTGAGTCTATTCTGCTCGGTTTCCCGATCCATTTAAAATTCAGGAGCGACCGTATAGGAAACTTCAGGGTTTATATGTTCGGTGGTGCGAAATTCGAATACGACCTGGCATCTAATTCCAGTGCACGTAAAGCAGAGAATCTGGTAAAACTGAAAGCTTATGATTTCGGTGTAGAAGCGGGAGTAGGTTTTAACTTCTATTTCCCTGTATTCATCCTCTCACCAGAAATAAAGATCAGCAATGGCATCATCAATACGCATAGCCGTGATGCCAACCTTAAGTTCTCCAGCACTATCGATAAGCTCAACTCGAGGATGATTGTGTTCTCGCTTATATTTGAGGGTTAAACAGAAAATCATATAGAATCTGGAAAGGCTTTGGTACATTCATAGTACAAATTTTCCGTTTATGTATAAACTTTATGCACTCCTTGCCATTATAGTTTTTGCAATAATCAATTCCTGCAGTACAAATGCCATTAAAAAAACCCTTCTAAATACTGATCAGTTAAAATCGGATACTTTACGGATTGATATTACTAGAGACACACAACTTGTAACAAGCAAGGGCGCCTTTATCATTATACCTAAAGGAAGTCTGTCTACCACTAAAGGCTCCATTGCAGAACTAGAGATAAAAGAAGCCTATTCCATCCAGGATATGTTGATAGCCGGACTTAGCACTACCAGCAATGGCCAGTTATTAAGCAGTGGTGGCATGTTTTATATCAACTCGATTGGTGAAAACAAAGCGAGCATTGTAAAGCCACTATCGGTATCCATTCCAACGCCATTTATAAACACAGACATGAGTCAGTTTAAAGGGGTTGAGAAAGAAGATGGGACTATTGACTGGACCGATCCAAAACCTTTAGCAGCAAATCCTCAACAACTGCAGATTGATACAGGAAAAAGACTATTCCAAATTAATTGTGCGCCTTGTCATGCAATAGGAAAGTCAGGTACAGGACCTGACTTAGGACATATTGTAAAAAGAAGCCCCGGATGGCAAAATATATGGGGTGAAGAAGGTACAGATACTCTACACACTAATAGAGTCAATATGTTATACGAATGGACTTTAAACTGGAATCGAGCAGTGAGCCAAAATCCATATTACAATTGCATGAAAGATTGGTCTCCAACAGCTCAAACAGTATTTGAAAATCTCAACTATCATGACCTCGATATGCTCTATGCCTATATTGAAAACGAATCATACTTAAAAAATCTTCCTTTGGGAGACACTACTCTTCCTTCCTGTTATTNTAAACATAAAGCAGCAACGGCAATGTTTTGCTTACAGTTTTATCAAAAGGTCTCACCAACCATCCATTCAGAGTAGCGCCGTTTGTAGTGGTTACAGAAAATGCTTCCATCTTCTGCACCTTGTATTCATTTAACCGGTCGCGGGTGGTTTTGCTATTGATAAGACTGCTATCGAGCATGTTCTTACCATTCGTATTGAAAAGATCATAAGCAACGGGACTATTCAACGATGAATGGATATCCATAAAATACCTGAAACTATTAGTAAGCAAGGTATGGTGCACTCCTTCTGAATTTGACAATTGTCTGGCTGCCGTTCCCTGAAGATTCACTTTATTGAATTGCACCTGGCGGCCATTACCAGTTAATGCGGTATAATATAGTTCTCCATTATCCTCATCCACTCCATCTATAGAAACCACTTCATTTTTACCTGCAGTAATCGGTTTCATGGCTCCGTTATTAAGTGCCACTTCATAAATCTGGGCATTACCGCTTTTCTCACTAAGCCAGAGCATGGCATTTTTAGACAGCAGAAAATGCATGTTTTCAGGGAAAACCCTCACATAGTCAGTAGCCGTTTCTTCAAACAGTTTTCTGGCAACTCCATTCCTTGCATTGATACGTAATACTTCAAGAATGGTTTGAGTACGGTTTAAACGCTGCACCCATAATGCGGAGGCATCGGGTTGCCAGCGAATACCAGTTATATATTGATTGGGATTAACTCCTATATCTGCTTTGCTGAGTGATTTGCCGGGAATATTATAGATATACACCTGAACATCCGGAATGGCTTCTCCTGCTTTTGGATAGCGTTGGTTAAAGATATCCGGGTAAGGTCTTCCTTCATAACTGGTAATCGGATAATCCTGGACCACTGTTTCGTTGAATCGGAGAAAAGCAATTGATGTTCCATCTGGGCTCCATTGGTAGGCCTGTTTCATTCCAAAACCATTTTCATATAAGGCATCGGCCATGCCATATAACATTCTTCCGGGACTACCATCGGAAGTTATTGCAGTAACCTGGTCGTTCTGTAAATCCTTTATGTATAAGTTGCCTTCGCGTATGTAGGCGATTCTTCTGTTATCGGGAGAAAAACTAACATAACTCTGTTTGCCATCGGCAGATACAGGCTTCAAGGTTTTTGTAGATCGGTTCCAGATATAATTGAATTCTTTGGTAGAAGTATAAAACAGTTTTTCTACCTGCGATTGAATCAATATGAAATTATCGTTTGGAGAGAAAGCAAAATCTTCGAAATAAGTGAAAGTAACCGGTAGTGAATCTTTTTGGGCACGAACCTGATTGGAAAAAATAGTTTCAAAAATTCGCGTGAAGGCAAAGGAGGCTACTTTGATCTGTTGTTCACCAGATTGTGGATCATTATAAATAATAGCAAACGAGTCGCTATTGTTCAGCAGATGCACCCGAAGATTTCTTTCATCAAAATAACCATTCCAGATGGCATCTAGTGTCAGGTCTTTCTTTGGAATTTCAGTATTGCTTTTCTGCGCAAAAGTTTGTCCTGTCACTAAACAAGACACTACAATCAGGATCCATTTCATAAAACTGGTATTTTCGGGGAACCCAACGGTCAGTAGTCATACTCCCGTCTGAACATGTTCCACCGCAAACCTACAGTAAAAACTGATGCGTCGGGCGGATAATTAGCCCCAACAGGTTTACTGACTTTCCTGTATAATCCGGAAGCTTCCAGGAAGAGGTTTTCCTTCCATTCATAACTCACCAGCAAACGAGCGTTAATTCCTTTGTTAGCTATTCCTGAACCGATGGTGTACCCGTAATCTCCAGCAGAACGGGTGGTATTTAGCTTAAAGATATCACTTCCATAATTGGCTGCTGTGCCTGTAGAATCCAATCCTTGTTTCCAATAGATAATACGAAGACTGCCGCTCCATTTTGGTAAAGGTTGATAGCGAATGATGCCGATGAATTCTGCAAAATTAGCCCCCAGCGGATGCGCTAAAGGTTGGTTATAATGGGTATAATTGGAAACAGAATCAAAATGAGAATAGGTAAATGGACGCACCAGATTCACTTCACCCTGAATGTCGAGATTCTTTATATTGAAAAGATCGATGTACTTGCCTCCCAATTGCAATCCGAATTTATTCGCCCACCAGCCATTGCTGGCCCTCACTTCTTTCAGGAAAAATTCGTCCAATAAAAGTTGTCCGTATAATTGAGCTCTTTTTGCAACATTGGCTTTAAAATCAAATCCCACCAAAGCATTATCAGCACTTCCATTCTGTTGTTCTGCTACACGCAGGAACATGATAGGATTGAGATAAGAAAATTCGAAATGGTTTTTTCTTCCAAAAACCACTGCTTCAAATAGTCCCAGATTCAACCAGGGTGTAACGTTGATGCTAAGATGGTGAAGGGCTGCATATTTTTTATCCAGTAGCTTATTACCGGCATTGATCTGGATAGTTTGAGGCGTAAGTTCCATGAACAGGTTCATGTAATTCAATTTCCAGATACGGGTATTTATCTTGAAGAAAAGATAGCTGTTTCCAAAATCACTCAGGAAAAGACTTCTGTATCCATTACCGATAAAATTCTTATCGTACCCGAATTGCATTTCCAGGTACTTGGTAGCATTGAAAAAGATGGAGCCTCTTCCATCAAAATAATCGGTAGCGGTTGTTTTGAATCTTTTATAAAACCCTACACCCGGCACTGCATTAAAAGAATCAACTCTTTCTTTTCCGAATCGTGGGGCTCTTTCCTGATTATCTGTCAAATACGCTGAAAATCCGATTTTCTTGGCAATCATTCCTCTGAAAGCTACTCCCTTTGTATTCAGGAAAACCCTTTCGGTATTTCCTGATTCAAATGACTGCTGTTGCTGAAGAACCGGGTTCAGGGCCAGAAAAAAATCTTTCTGGTTCACTTCTATGAAATTAGCCTTGGTCTTATAAAAAGTATTCCATAGTGGTTTACGGCTATTAAAATCAGCTTTATCACCCGATACCCATTCGCTATTGTTCATAAACAGGCTCCGAAGATTGCTTTCATCTACTGCTGACAAGGAAAGGGACCCCGCTTTATGTATAGAATCGGCATACTCCCCCAGCAATACAGCCGCCTTCCTGCTGATTGGCTTTGCTGTAAGTACATTTAGGTTCTCAAACCGTTGCAACTTTATGTCCAGCCTGTCCAACAAAACCTGATGTTTATTGTCTTGTGGTAAAGTGGAAGATTGTGCCAAAACCGCAGCAGGAAAGCCAAGGAAAAGCAGCCACAAAAGGTTTTTTACAATAAATTGCATGCCGGGTGTTTAATTTAAATTTTTGAGATGTCGCAAAGATACCTGATAAAAAATTGTACTGTAGTCAACGAAGGTCGTTCCATTGTCCAGGACGTACTTATTTCCAATGGTCGGATTGAAAAAATCGGCCCTTCCTTATCTTCATCTTCCGCAGTCATTGAGATAAACGGAGAGGGGAAGCATTTATTACCCGGTGCTATAGATGATCAGGTACATTTCAGGGAACCTGGGCTCACCCATAAAGCGACCATCTATACTGAAGCAAAAGCCGCAGTTGCTGGGGGTGTCACTTCCTTCATGGAAATGCCGAATACCATCCCTCCTGTTTTCACACAGGAGCTTTTAGAAGACAAGTACCAGATCGCTTCCAAATCATCCCTTGCCAATTATTCCTTTTTCATGGGTACTTCCAATACCAATGCGGAAGAGGTATTAAAGACCAATGGAAAGAAAAAAGATATATGTGGCGTCAAGATATTCATGGGTTCTTCTACGGGTGGTTTATTAGTCGACAACTACAATACACTGAATCATATATTCAGTGAAAGTGAAGTATTGATTGCCACACACTGCGAAGATGAACGTGTTATCAAAGCCAATCTGGAGAAATTTCTGCAACACAAACCTGTACCAGAGCCTTCCGACCATCCGATTATACGTGATGAGAATGCTTGCTACGAATCATCGCTTACTGCTATCCAGATTGCCAAGAAATATAATACAAGATTACATATACTGCATATCTCCACTGAGAAAGAACTTCAGTTATTCTCCAATATGCTTCCATTGCAAGATAAACGCATCACTTCGGAAGTATGTGTTCATCACCTCCATTTTACAAGCAATAACTATGCTGAAAAAGGGAATTTCATAAAGTGCAATCCTGCTATAAAAGCACCTCATAACCGGGAGGCATTGTGGACGGCATTACTTGATGACAGATTGGATGTAATTGCTACGGATCACGCGCCACACACTCTGGCTGAAAAACAAGAGCCTTTCATGAAAGCGCATGCTGGCCTTCCATTAGTTCAACATCCTGTATTGCTAATGTTGAGATATGTAAAAGAAGGCAGGATAAGTATTGAAAAAGTAGTGAGTAAAATGAGTCATGCGGTTGCCACCTGTTTCCAGATTGCGGATCGAGGCTTTATCAGGGAAGGATATTTTGCCGACCTTGTACTGGTTGACCTCAACGCCACCACTACTGTAACAAAAGAAAACATTTTATATAAATGCGGTTGGAGTCCGTTGGAGAATGAAGTATTCCCGGCTGCCATCACCCATACTTTTGTAAACGGTCATTTAGTATATGGAAACGGGGTATGGGATGAATCTCAACAAGGAGAAAGATTGCGATTCAACCGGTAAATGGATGCTAACTATGCAGATTGACCAAACTACA
The DNA here is from genome assembly GCA_044220885.1 of Chitinophagaceae bacterium. GTDB lineage: Bacteria > Bacteroidota > Bacteroidia > Chitinophagales > Chitinophagaceae > Endoryza. Next base: position 166 of record JBGAQE010000067.1, on the reverse strand, counting down.
TATAACGACCTCTCCCTTTTTCATCATGAAGAGGAATTCTCCATATTCCATAAGTTAAACTGTACCCAGACTGTTGAAGGAAGGGAATGGCTACTGCGGTTTTTCAGCAACCCCTTCAGTGATATCAGACAAATACTGGAAACACAGCGTTTATTAAAAGTTATTC
>JBGAQE010000066.1:0-21018 GCA_044220885.1 Chitinophagaceae bacterium | reverse complement strand
AAATTTTTTATCATATTATGTATCATCTCGGTTTCGCCACTTTCTTTTAATCCTTGCATAGTGAAATAGGAGTCCCAGTAGTATACTTCACGGAAGCGGCCGCCTGGTACTATATATGGATTTGGTAAGGGAAGCAATGAAGAACCCTCGACTTGTTTATCGGGTTCTCTTTTCAAAACACCCCAAAGGTTTTTGATGTGCATCACAACATCGGTTTCCTTTGATATGTAGTTTAATTGGGGAGATGGAGGCAATTCAAAATTGGCATCGATGAATTTTTTTAGATCGAACTTCGGACCTTTCATCATTCCATAGTCGTACATTATGTCTTTGGGGTTCCTCTTTGGAACCATATCTACAAATGTTTTCCCATCCGGAAGTATTTTCTGCATTTGAACATCTATGAAAAGCTGTCCCCATATTTTATCGGGAGTATAAACTGTTGGTTGCGAATAAATATAAAGGGGTAGAAGGGCTAAAGGTATAAGGCGAAGCAGGTGTTTCATGTAAGAGGTCTGAACAATTTCAAATTTAAGGCGTTCAGGACTATTGAAGTAGCAGTTCTGAGAGGAACAGGTGTTTTGTTGGTTGGTAGTTTCGCGGATTTCGGGGATGGCGCGGGCCATTTCCTGCCTTTGGCGGCAGGAAATGTAGAGAAATTGTAAAGTTCAAACTGGGTATGAATTATATGTTTTGGATTTATAGATTAAAATTTGAGACATGTTAATTTGGGTGTGTAATTATTACTTTTTTGTTGGTTGGGGTTTTCCGCGGATTTCGGGGATGGCGCGGATTGTTTCCTCCCGCCTACGGCGAGAGGAAATGTTGAGAAGTTGTAATATTCAAATTTTAGTGAGTAATTTTTGGATCTGGCCAATAGTAAAAACTCGCAACTCGTAACCCGTACCCAGCAACTTACTAAGCGCAACTTTTAACTTGCATCATTTGAATCGCAACACTTACTCACCGCTGTTTCGGCTTGTAAATGGATTAAAAGTTTTCCAGCTATGCCAGAATTCCTGGTAAGCAGGAATCGGTTTTAAAGAAAGGGTTGTATCTGTGCCTTTTCCATTTAAAGTGAAATGTTTGTTGTTTAGGAGGATGGTATCGTTTGATATTTGGAAGGCAGATGTATTGTTGGGACGTTCGAAAGCAAAAAAGCTTTTATCATCTGCTGCCAAAACAAGGAGTATCGGCAGGCTGCCAATAGTGTCGTTTATGATTCTTTTCTTTTTTAAATCATTCCAGTCGTAAGCTTTCTTTTTATCACCCGCTTTTACGCCTATCACCCACGACTTGTCTTTCCAGGAAAGGCTATCCGTTCCTGTTAGAGTGCTGGTGCTTTTGCCACTCTCGTATTTTAATGTAGTATCGTAGGAGTCCTTGAATGTTGGGTCTTCCTGCATGATAAGTGAATGTGGATTTAACCTCAACCAATTGAGAGTGATGTTTGTGTACTGAAGTACTCGGGTAGCACCTTTAATTTTCCGGTAATTGCTTCACCAGAAACCTGTCTCCACCAGCTATGAGTGGTAGCATCTTCAAACATGGCATTGAAATGATCCATGCCTACTAAACGGAATGATTCAGAATGACCGTTTACGATAGGTTCATATACACGACCTGTTCTGCAAACGGTACAATAAGTAACTAGATCGGTTTTCCACCAATGGTATCTTTAACCTGATGATGATAACCGAGGAATCGTATGGGATATGCTTTGGCAACATCATTATTAACTACTCCAATCACAAGTCTGTTAGTATCCACTTTATTGTTGCTGGCATCCGCCATCAGTAATTTCTCTGGTTGCTTGAACATTTGGTCGGCTGCCATTTGGAAGTTTGCCATATAAACGACAGCTGCCACAAGACCAAGTGGTAAGAGTAACCATCTTTTTTTAAAATGGAATCCTCTAAGGAGGCCAAGAAGAATCAAGAGCCCGAAACATATCCTGAAATACCAACGGAACCTGTATAAGAAATAAGCGATATCGATAGAGTTGAAGCGTTGGCTGCCGGGCATTGGCATTATGAAATAGACATTGGCTACTTCGAAAAGAAGAAGCCCAATCAACCCTATCCAGAATATCTTTTTCATTTATGGTATTGTATTAGATTTTTATTATCAGGCTTGCGCTCATATTCCTTCCATCTGAAGGCCATATGCCAGGCCCCGGATAAAAGGCTGGGCGTTTAGTAAAGTATTGATGATCGAATATATTGTTTATTGATGTTCTTACTTCAAGATAATTTGTAATATGAAGAGAAAACGAGGCATCAAAAAGTGCATAAGAAGGTACCCGGCCTACGGCACCAGTGGTTTTTAAGGGCTGATAGGTATTTAACGCGTCGGCAAATGATGCGCCTGTATAACTATATAGCATACTTGCTGAAAAACTTCGATACCTTATGCTAGCCCCATTTCTGGTAATAAGATGCGGCACGCCTTCCACTTCATTTCCTCCGATATTGATATTATTGTTTCCGGATTTCACAATAGCACTTTCATATCTGGAATGGAAAATGGCAGTGGAGGTATAAATTGACAGATAGGTTCGTTTTGCCAATAACCAATCGGCCTGAATGAAAATCTCAAACCCTTTTGTAACTGAATTACCTATATTGGTTCGGTAGGTGATAAAGTTTCCTGCATTGTCGGTTTGGGCTAAAGTACCGAAGCGGTTATTGTATCGTAATAAAAAAGCATTTACATCCCATCTAAGGAATTTCCATTTCCTTTTGTACCCAATTCCATATTATAACCATCTGCGTCTTTGATATTGGGATCCACTTTTTCAAATGTGGAAGAGGGTATAAGATCCTTGAAATACATGGGGTGATAAGATTGTGACCAGCCACCATAGATATCTATAAATTCCGCAGGACGATAATTAAAATTTACTCCTAATAAAGGGAAATGATGAGGGATGGAAACTGGTAATTGATTATCGGGGTAGTAAGTAATTTTCCCACTCATATTGGTTTCGCCTATTTCGATTCTGGCTCCAAGGCCAACAGAAAGGTTTTCTAATAACTGGAATTTGTTTTCTGCAAAGAGTGATAGGTTAGTGGTTTTAAGATGTACATCCCTGCCCCATCCTGGTGTTACCAATGTGAGATCATAATCGGAACCTGTTGTTCCTTTACCCAATTGTCTCCTATGCAAATCATTGTTCATGTATTGGATGCCACCGGTTATGAAACTCCGCTGGTTGCCCAACCGGTATTGATGTAGTATCCTGATTTCAGAAGTATAGCTATGATAATTGTCGATATCTACTTGTCTGTTATTAAAGTTGTTGGTTAACAGATTAATCGTATCCCTTACGTTGGTGGGCTTGTCGAACATTACGCTGCTGCGATTCCCTAAAACAGCTGAACTTGTGAATAGTAATTGTGTGTTATTTGATATATCCCAATTTAAAGTGAGTGAGGGCACATGTATATCGGGGCTATAATAATTCCTTGATCTGGTGGCTTGCCTTGGATCTGCATAAAACATACTATCAGTTATGGCTCCTGGTAATCGGTATCTGTATTGGGAACGGGCCCAATCCATTTTTAAAGAAATTTTTGAAGAGAATTGATAGGTAAGCATGATGCCTTGTGCTTCAGAACCTGTCTGTTCATTATTACGATAGCCATCTCTTGATTTTCGCTGGTAATAGGCGTAATAGTTGAGTTTGCCAACCTGTCCGCCGATAGAAGTGTAGTTGCTAATTAAGTTATAAGATCCGATACTGGTTACATTTTCAACAGCGATCGGTCTTGATGTATCTCCTTTCTTGCTTACATAATTGAGCATGCCACCAAACTGTGCTCCATATTGTAAGGAACCAGTGCCTCTCACCAATTCAATTCTTTCTATACTTTCAAGAGGCATACTGAAATGGCTGGCTGGATATCCATACATATCAGAGTTGGTAAGGATGCCATCTTTTCTAATATTGAATTCCCATCCACGATGGGGATCCAGCCCTCTGGCAGAAATGTTCACCTGATTGCCTGACCCATCCATGTCATATACGAATATGCCTGGTACTTTGGCAAATACTTGTCTTGCTGTTTTATTGGAGATGTCAGCAGGCGTTGTTAACAGGTTGATTGATTCTGTTTTCTTCCCAGAAAATATATGTTCCTTTTATGGGCGGTAGTGGGTGTTGCGTAATTTCTTTTTGATAAGCTACTACAGTGATACTGTCGAGTGCTTTTGCCTGCAATGTATCCTTTTGCTTTTGTTGTTGGGCAAAAGAAGTAACCGAAACAGATAAAAAGAATAGTCCTAAAATCGATTTGTGCTTCATTTTCATGTTATTTCATTCCTGCAATTCGACAAACCGCTCCTGTTGAGAACAATAGGTGCTTTAGTCTGTACGAATAATCATTGTATACTCTCAAAAAAACGAATAGCTTGATGTTGTATATTGGCAAAAACTCATTTCTTATCTCTAGTTATCGTAAAACCGCGCCCACTGGGAACAATAGGTGCTTTAGTTTGTACGATCAATCATTATTAAACTACTGCGCACTTAAAATTTATTTAATTACCCGCTCCATCGGCTTGTCCTTTCAGCACTGCAAAATTTCCTACATTCTTTCCCACAACCAATCCCATATCACAATCGCTTCGATAATGTATTCCACCATAGAGTCTCGACATTGAAGCTTCTTTGGCCATTGCATCATAAGCATTGGCTCTATCTGGTACGATGTATCCAAGAATAGTAGCTGCAGCTCCACTGAAAGTGGAATGCCCTGAAATGTATGCTGGAAAGTTTGGTATACCCGTCAATGTTTTGATATCGGGATTCAGCTGGGTAGGCCTTGGATTGAAATAGAAATATTTGGTATCCCAGCAAACAATAGCTGCATCCATCAATGCCATGTTTAGCAGTGCCATATTTCTTGCCCAGCGTACTTCACTGAAATTCTTTTTAATGAAATCTTCTGCTGCAATCGCATCCCAGTGACCGGGAGGCGTATAGGTGCCAACACCATCAGCCCAGAAATGAACAATGGCGGTTTTTTCCCTTGTTGGGTTTTTTATCTGATTAAGTACTTCTTCTGTCTCTTCCTTCATCTGATCGCTTTTTACAGATGGTGGTGGTGGTGGACGTAAAGAGATTGCTGTTAAAGAATCAAATAAGAAGGCTTTTACTTTTCCGAAAAGTGGAGCATAGGTGGACGCTTCGGTAAATCAAGGCTATACCATGGGGTTTCACCTTTTGCAATGGCATCTGTTTCTAATTGTGTCCATTGAGCGTGATTGCCAACAGCAGCTCCTGCACGGTCACCTCTTGCCCTTGTTACGAATTTCTGCGCAACTGCTTTTCCTAAAGCTTCACCGGCTTCAATATCACTTCTTACATTGGCACCCGAAATGATACGGGCTCTCTTGTGTTCTTCTGCTTTTTGCTGGATATAATCCTGATCACCCGGGAATAACAATTTCAGTAATTCAACAGCAGCACCTACTACAACTGCATCTTCAGATGGATAAGATGGAAGATCGGTTTGTGGTATCAGCGATGTTACAGTTGCATCTACTTTGTATGGGGCTGCTCTGTTATAAAGTTTCTTATAATAGTAGGCAGCTACCAGGGCATCATATTGAGCGGCACTTACATAAGCATAGGCTCTTGCAGCATAAGGTGGATTAGCAAATGGAAATTGAGGATAGGCTAGTGGGTTTGTTGCACTAGGAATTGGATAGGTGTTATCTGCGTTTTGATATGGCGGGAGATTGTGTTTAGCGACAAGATCTCTTAAAATTTCATTCCATCTTAATACAGCTCCGGCGTTCCAATATTTCACACTGTTAATTTCTTCGGTACTTAGATTTTGTTGCCATGTCTTTATTTCATTCACCTGTGCTATATAATCGGGTGTTGTTGTAGCAGCAGGAGCGGCTACTGCAAATTCTGTTGCACTTGTTAGCAACACTGTTTTCCAGGCTCCTGCATCAATATCTGTTTTGGCAGGTTGTAAAGCCGGAATATCATCTGTTCTTCCGCTTATAGATTTGGAGCATGCAACCACAATGGTAATTATCATTATGATGAGTACTGCTCCGTATAAAATTCTTTTTTTCATATACTATTATTTATAGCAGTTCAGTTGAATTATTTTTTCCCTGTTTTTTTGAAATAGAATGCATAGAAGGCGCCAACATTAAATGAGTTGGATTGACCCATATTCCTTCCAGCGATTGTTGCATTGGCACCTGCAAGGAATGCCAGGTTTGTATATGATTTTAAAGTGTATTTTATATTGGCCCCTACAGTAGTAGCATTCATACGGTTACTGGGGAAGGGCATATTGTTTCGGGTAATATCAAATCCGCCCAATGTGGTCCAGTTTGTTAAAAGGGCTTCAGCAATCAGGTATTTACCACGATAGCCAGTTCTCAATTGGTACTGAGCTGCATTTGGCATCTGTACTTCATTTGTAAGTCGACCTTCTGTATCATAATAAGCAGTTCTGTCAATTTTTACATTGCTGCGAACGATATAGGAGGCAGATCCTGTTACTGTAAATCTTTTAATTTGGTAATCAACCATTGCTCTTCCAGTAAGATTGGTACTTCCTAAGCCAATAGAAAGCGGTAAGAAATCTATAACATAATTATTCAATGGTGTAGAAATGCCACCTAAAAGGAAAAGGGAAATTTTGTTTTTTCCGTATTTGATGGTTACTGGTTTCCATTTTACAGTTAAAGAGGCATCCTGGATACCATTCATTCCATGTAAGGTACCAGCAGATGCTTTTGTCCATACATAAGGTGCACCAATCATCACATTAAGGTTATTGGTGATACCGTAATTGGCCATATACATTACTGATTTTGTAGAAACTGTACCCAGATTTTGGTTGTCACGTTTCAAAGTTCCTTCCCAATAATTTTTCCAGGAAGAAGAGGTATACATTAGGCCATTACAAAATTGGTTCTTGTTCATCATGATAGCATCAAAGTCTGTTTGTGCAATTGTCTCTTTCGACAAAAAGCAGGCTGATATACACAATAGCGTAGCTACTGTGAAAGTTTTGGCAACTCTCATCTCAAATAATTTTAAAAAGTAAATAGCAGTTTGAAGCAGCTCACTTGTTGAGCAGCTCCGGGCATCAGAATCTTACACTGAATCCAACATTGATAGAATAGTCAGCGAATGCGGCATCGCCATGAACATCAGTACCATCAGCAGCTGTTCTGAGTTTATCAGCATAGCTTTTGGTGCGGTTACGTTCAATAGCAACAGGTACCGTTGCGAAAGCAGTGAAGCTTTTGAAACGGTAGTTTACGCCAGGTTCTGCTGAAATAACATAGCCTGGTCTGCGGAAACCACTGCTTCCACCGATAAGATCGCTTGATGGAATGCATTCCATGCGAATACCTGCCGATGCACTGAAGCGGTTGATGTTGAAATTAGCGCCACCACGAATCATGTACTGATCGGGAACACTCATAGTACTGCTGCCAAATCGAACAGCAGTAGCACTTGGTGCTGCACCACGGGAAGTAGAAACGCCGTTCTGCTCACGGGGATTGATGAGGTAGTAGAAATTGCCATATACCCCAACAGTTTGGGAGAAATTATAATAAGCGTTTAATTCTGTGGTGAAACCTGTTCCTCCATCACCTAATTGGATGGATTGATCAACCGGTCCTAGTGTAGCAGTGGTGTCGTTCTTGTAAAAGAAATCCTGTACACGATAATCTCCGGTTGCAAACTTGATACCTAAACCTACTTGTACATTTCCTTTCGTGCTTTTTGCAGGATTGAATAACCAATAGTTACCTGCAACTCTAATGTCGCCAAGACCGAATGCATGTGTACTTCTTCTTGCATTAGCACTTGTGTTCGTATTTCCGTAATGTTCGTATTTAGAGGAACGGGTAAAAGCTGATATAGGAACATCAACAACCATTGACCACCGGTTGTTGAATTGACGAACCAAGGTAAGGTTCATGGCATGTGCCCAGTTCCTTACATCTGTCTTCTGTTCTACACGTTGTTTCTGTTCCTCTGATCCAACAAAATGTCGGAAAGATTTGAAATAACGATAGTTGGTGTTTAGTTGCCATCCTTTTGAATTATCTGCGCCAGCTTCCTGGTGTGTGCAAACAGCTCCGCCTGCACGAATAGCTACGCAGCCTTGGGCATTACTGTTTTGTGATGCGATCATTAAAATAATATATACAACAAATAGCTTTTTCATTTGAGTGTGTTTAGCAAGTGAGTAATAGCATTACTTTTTCTTCATCCGTATCCGGGCTACGGCTAGTTCTCCTACTTTTCTTCCAAACTTATTTCCATTATCATTATCAAAACGATAGTGAATGCCACCATAAAGACGTGACATCGCAGCTTCTGCAGCAGCATGACGGAAAGAAGTAAGGGTTCTGTTCTTGATACCGAATTCAAGTTGTGACGTATCGGTGAATGCGAAATTATCTCCAAAATGAGCTGTCATTGCTTCTGCAACTGCAGCACTTACGGTTCCATGTCCGCTTGTATAAGAAGGGAATGGAGGTGTCTGGATATAAGGTCTCCAATCGGCACTGATGTATTTGTTTATCACTGTTTCTGGGCGTACATAATTGCTGCGGTATTTTTCATCCCAGCAACTGATGAAGGCATCAAACATAGTGATAGCTGTATGTGCGTAGGCGGCAACAGTGGCGTTGAAGTCAGCGCCAGATTTTTTAGCTGCAATGCCAACAACATTCATCCAGTGACCCGGAGGCGAAAATTTCTTTGTAGCGAACATCACGTGACCCGTTACATTCAACTTGAATGGGTTATCGTCCCAGAAATCGGCAATATGCTTTTGTTCTTCAGTTAGGCTGTCTCCGATATTTTTCACTTCGAGCAGTGCTTTGTAATATTCACTGTTCTTATTTGTAACATCATATACCGGAGGACGAACAGGCATACATTCAGAAGCAGAATCCAGGATCATAGTACGTATTTCTCTCCAGTGTGGCTCAACACCTGTTGCATACATAGGAGGTGTTGGCACCCATCGGCCTGGGGAATCCAGTACTGTATAACGTGTGGCTGTACGGGTTTGTAAATAGTTATCTTTCTTAGCCCAACTCAAAATTGACTTTGCAATGGTATCAGAAAAATTGATGGTATTAGTAAGAACATCTGCTGGAATGCCGGCAGAGTCAGCACCTTTTTTCAAGTCATCATAATAACCCATCATGCTTCCTTCAGGGAAAGTAACAGCATTTCCAACTTTGGTGAATGCTAATAAAGCAGCAAGTGAATAATCAATTTCCTTTCCAGCCTCTGGTTTTGGCAGAGCAGGAAGGTGTTTGATTTGTCCTGCGAGAGTTTGATAGCTGGCATCTCCTGCTACAATACACTCATAGGCGGCAATATTCGCATACGCATAATTGCGGGAACCGATCATAGGAGGGAAATTGTTTTCCAACACTACATCGTTCAGTTTTTTTACTGTTTTGCTGTATAAGATTGGGTCGTTAGTGAATTTCTTATAATCTCCTTTTGGTTGACAGCCTGATACTAACAAGGCTGCCACTACTGCCAGTGCTAAAAGTTTCATTCGAGTTTTTTTATATAGGATGTATTTCTACCTGATACAACGCAGGTGAAAACTATCCGCAGATGCATAAATTAATTGAAAGAATAACTTATCGGTATCGATAAGAATTCGTGTTGGCTAAGAAAGATAACTTAAGCCTGCTCTGGAGGTTGCTCTGGTGAGGTGGAGAAATTATTATTCAGGAAGGCAAAGCTGGCTTCCGGATAACTTGTTTTTTCAGAGAGAATAGAAGCAATTGACCAATCATTCTTTTCTTGCTGGTATTCAGAGGTAATACCTTTAATAGAGAAAGTGCTTGCAGGAGAAGATTTTTTACCTGAAGCCGGTTGTTGTAAATCGTTTACCAATTTGAAGAACTGGTCGCGGGCAGATTGCAGGTGTTGTTTTTCATCGTTTGGTAAACACAAAAGAACCAATTCTCCTCTTTCCACTTTCCTTTTTACATAGTTATAATGCACACCATCTATTTCAATAGATCCATTATATCTTTCAAAATCTTTCCAGTCGTTATGATAAGGGAGGTTGATAGGAACACGTAATTCGATCAACTGCGATTCGTCGTAATCATTACGATCGAGTTTTGCTTCCAGCTTTGTATCCGACTGGTTTTGGAGAATATCGGAAAGAATCCGGTACCCGTACCAGTTGAAGAACAGGATGCATAGCAATAATATGGAAGCAATTTTTTTCAAGCAGTTTGGCCTATTGAACACAAAATAAGACAAATACATAAACAAAATAGCTGTCCGAAGATTTTTTTAATGGGAAAACCTTAGGGCAGCTATTTTTTAGGTATTGATATTCAGTTACTTATTAATTACTGACGGACAGTCCATGTTTTTTTCTCAGCTCCAATATTGGTGAGTGTGATGCTTTTCCATTGTTTAGGAAGGGCCGATTTAACCTGGATAATGCCTTTATTGGTGATTTCCAGTCCGCCAAAACCCATCAAAACACTTTGCAAAATACCTCCAGCCCCTGTTGCGAAATAGGGATTGGTTCCACCTTTTGTTTCTGCGATGACTCTGAAGGGAGGGTTGAGGTTCGGAATATAGGCATCATGAAACCAGCGCAGAGCTTTTTCACCTTCCCCTAATCGGGCATATAAAGTAGTGAAAACGGCTTGAGTCATTGCAGGTGTTCCTTCATTAGGTACCCTTGTTTCATAATATTCAAGGTCTTTGCGAATAGCTTTAGGATCGGTCACTTCTTTCAATGGGTAAGATAAAAGGTTAGCATCTGCCTGTTTAATGCCTTCTCCATTATAGGTTGCATGTTCTCTTGTAACTCCATCAAGCATTTTCAGGATAGGAATATTGTTTGCCACATTCACCCAATCTGGATCAGGTGTAATACCTAGTAATTGCGCCGCCTGGGTTGCATATTGCAGGTTGGCTCTTGCTGCTGCATTGGTGAAAGCATTATTGTCTACGTTTTCAGCCCATTCGTCTGCTGCCACTACATTCTTAATATCATAATGCCCTGCACCATTTCTTTCCACCCGGCTCGCCCAGAAGTCGGCAGTAGCAGAAAGTATCGGCCATCCTTTTTCTTTCAGCCAAACCTTATCCTGAGTAACACAGTAATAGTTCCAGGTAGCAATGGCAACGCAACCTGTAATATGGTGTTCGAATGGTCCGCTTAATGCCCAAACCGGAGTTTCTTCTACGCCAGTGGCTGCACTTTCCCAAGGGAACATAGCCCCTTTGAATCCTTTTGAAAAAGCATTTCGTTTTGCAGCATCGAGTCGTTGATAGCGATACTCTATCATGCTCTTTGCTAATTCCGGATGTAAAACTAATAAGGAAGGATACATCCACAGTTCTGTATCCCAGAACACATGTCCATTATATCCTAATCCGCTTAATCCCATTGGAGAAGGGGAGAGGGCGGTACCTTCTCTAACAAAAGAATATAAATGATACATCATACTATGGATATCCTGTTGTGCTTGTGCATCACCTTCAATCTGTATATCACTTTTCCAGAGATCATCCCAGGCTTTTTGGTGGAAGAGTAATAATCTTTCCCTTCCTTCCAGCTTTGCATAGATGGTTAAGCGTTCTGCTTCATTCAATGGATCGTCGTGATGAGCAGATGTGATGGAAGATCCGGCTATAGAGAAACTATAGGTTTCGCCTGCTTTTATCTTACGGCTGAATTTCATGAGATGCATATTGTTATCCCACATTTCATGGATAACACGGGGTTCTTGTCCATGCGGCTCACTAAACAGGAAAGTGTTGGATGCGCACATCAATAATTTGCCAGTTGGACTTTTTGCAGAAGAGGTCAGTAGACTGATGACTACATGTGGACGATCGATTTCATTGTAATAGTTCTGAACATCTTTCAATGCATCTGGTGCTTCCATTACACTGGCGCCACCGATGCTGATATCTTTCTTCGCTTTAATAGTGATATCCATTAATACGGTATATGGAAGCTGGCGTAAGGAGTAATAGGTGTAAGTGACTGTTGCCTTATCAGTATAATCGAAACTGGTAGTGAATGAAGCCTTTTTCATATCCAGTTCCTGAACCAGATTGGAAGCCTCATTGGTGCCGATGCTTCTTCCATCAATATCCAATCGCATATTGAGAAGGTTAAAGCTGCGGAGGAAATTGCTGACGCGGCCACGACCGTAGAGGTCATAGGCTCCGGCTAAAACCACGTCCTTTACTTTAAACGGTTCAGGAGATGAAACGATACCGATCATTCCATTGGCAACTGTAACTCCATAATAGTTTTTACTATCTAGGTTGGATGCTTTTAATTTCCATGGATCCTGAGCAAAGATGGATATGGAAATAAGTAATAAGGAGCAAAGAATAAGGAATGAGTAACGCATATGGCAACATTTAATACTGCAAAGTATTAAACTTACTGATGCCAGCTATTGAAAATAATCAGGTGTTCAATTTAATAAAGCCCCCATCGATAGGATAATCGCATCCGGTAATGAAGGAAGCTTCGTCGCTACATAGATATAGGACGAGGTAGGCTATTTCTGCCGTATTTCCCATTCTGCCAATCGGTTGGGTCTTCGAAAGTTTCTCGAACATCTCTTTTTCCTGTCCGGGATAATTCTTGGCAATGAATCCGTCTACAAATGGGGTATGAACACGGCCTGGGGAGATGCAATTGCAACGGATACCATTTTTTATAAAGTCTTTGGCAACAGAAAGTGTCATAGCTGCAATAGCTCCTTTAGTGGTTGAATAAGCAAATCGGTCAGGGATACCCACTGAAGCAGCTACAGAGGCAAGGTTAAGGATCACCCCTCCTTTATCTTTCATATGAGGAATAGCCAGGTGAATACAGTTATAAACACCTTTCACGTTTACGGTCATCAGGCGATCAAAATCATTTTCTGCTGTGTTCTCTGCGTTTCCAACATGAGCAATACCCGCATTATTGACAAGTATATCAATTGATCCAGCAGAAGTGATGATAGCATCGATAATTGATTTCACTACAGCTTGTTTCGATACGTCGCAATGATGATAGCTGGCTTTTCCTCCTTCAGTTGTAATGGCTGCTACTGTAGCATTTCCTCCGGCTTCATCCATATCAAGCACCTGAACATTGGCTCCTTGCTTTGCAAATAATATTGCGATGGCTTTTCCTATACCGCTACCGGCACCTGTTATTACGGCTGTTTTGTTGTCGAGACGAAACATGAGATTTATTTTAATTCAATTAATATTTTAATGATTTTATCCGGATTGTGATACCAGAAATCGAATGCAGCTGCTGTTTCTTCCAATGGATAGGTCTTACTGATCAGTTGGTCGAAGGGCCATTTATCTTCTTCGAGCATAGTGATTACTGGACCGAATTCATTCAGTGCATTTCGGCTTCCTAAAACATTCAGTTCTTTTCTTACAATCAATGAAGTATTCAGTGGAATGGGTTCCTTGGCATATCCAATAGCCACGACCCTTCCCGCAAAGCTAACTACTTCAAGGGCCATTTGGTAGGTGCTAGTTGCTCCAACTGCTTCGATAACCACATTCACCCCTTTATTATCAGTAAGCTTATTGATAATGGCAATAGTATCTTCCTTTTTTGTATTTACTAAATGACTAACACCGAACTGTTTTATAAACGACAATTTGCTATCATCGATATCGGCAGCAATAACAGTAGCCCCTTTTTGTACAGCGGCTAAAATGGCGCCGATTCCGATAACACCGCATCCTATAACTAATACAGTATCGTTTGAATTTACAGAAGCTCTTTCGCTGGCGTGATAACCTACACTCAATGGTTCCACCAGTGCCAGTTTCTTCAATGATAGTTTATTGCTCTTATAAAGTTTGGTATGAGGAATAGTATAGAATTGACGCATAGCGCCATCCCTTTGCACTCCCATTGTTTGATTGTACTGGCAGGTGTTAAAGCGCCCTGCCTTACAGGCTATGCATTGACCGCAACTGGAATAGGGATTGGCTGTTACAAAATCACCAATTGAAAAACTATCAGGAACCTTGCTGCCTTTTTTAATGATAGTAGCACCTATTTCATGTCCGGGTATGCGCGGATAGCTTACCAATGGCATGCTGCCTTTATAACTGCTTAGGTCGGTGCCGCAGAGACCGATGAAGTTCACTTTTACCAATACTTCATCTTCACTGAGATCGGGTTCATTGGTTTCAATCAATGAAATCTTGAAAGGTTCCTCCAAACTAACGGCACGATTCATAGTTTAACTCAGCTTTGTTTTACTGGTACAATTTTGTGTCCTTTCCACCCGAAATATAATACTACCACAAAACATAAAAGCGGTACTATATATGCGTTTTGCATACTGCCAGTAGCGTCTGAAATTAATCCCATGAATAATGGGAAGATGGCACCACCTACAATTGACATAACAATAAATGAAGATGCGATTTTCGATTCTTCGCCAAGATCTTTAATACCCAATGCAAATATGGTTGGAAACATTATGGACATGAAGAAGGGCACTGCAATTACAGCATAAACTGCTATCGGTCCTTTGATTGCAATAGCTATTGCCAGTAATACGATATTGATGATAGCGTATAGTGAAAGAAGTTTAGCGGCCTGAATATATTTCATTAGGAAAGTACCAACGAAACGGCCGACCATAAAGCCCACCATTGCTATTGTGCCCCACCACAAGGCTGCCTGCTTTTCTGGTAAATCCATCATTTCTTTTGTAAAACGGATAAAGAAGGAGCCAACGCAAACCTGGGCACCTACATAGAACAATTGGGCAATTACAGCCCAGGTAACATGACTATGACGGAAAATTTTTGCTGAGAAACTATGTCCATGACCTTCACTGTCATCTTCTTTTATTTCAGGAATATGAGAGAAAAAGAAAAACGCTGCAACAACAATAACAACAATGGCAATAACCATATATGGAATCTTTACTGTTCCTGCTTCTCCTAATAGATAGCTATTAAGCATGTCGGGCGACATGGCTTTTAATTCTTCTTTTGTGTGTTCTACTCCAGAAAGAATGAACTGGCTTCCTATGATGGGGGCAACAAAAGCGCCGACACCGTTAAAAGATTGTGCGAAATTCAAACGTTGTTCAGATGTTGCTGGGTCTCCTAACTTAGTTATATAAGGATTGGCAACAGTTTCAAGGAACGTGGCACCGCTTGCAATGATGAAGAGCGCTGTTAGAAACATGCCATAGCTTAAACTTGATGCAGCCGGGATGAATAAAATGGCTCCAATGGCGTATAAGACCAATCCAAATAATATTCCTTTCTTATACCCATAGCGATGCATGAATAATCCTGCAGGTAAGGCCATTACAAAGTAGCCAATATATACAGCTGTATCAATAAGCGCAGATTGTGTATCTGTTAATTGGCAAGCCTTCTTTAAGTGAGGAATCAAAATGGGATTCGTATTATGAAGAAAAGCCCATAAGAAAAATAAAGAAGTAACTAAAATGAAGGGTACCAGGTATTGGTTTTTTCCTGTAGCTGTTTTGGTTGGTTGCATGCAATCGTTTTTTAATAAAGAAGGAGTATTGTATTTTCTGCTTTCTATGTTAATGTCCTGTCTAAATGAGTATACCCGCCATCCACAAAAATTATTTGTCCGGTGGTATGAGAAGATACATCACTTGCCAGAAAAACTACCATATTGGCAATCTCTTCTGAAGTGGTGAATCTTTTTTCGTAAGGGATTTTTGCAACGATCTGTTCCAGTTTTTCTTTTGGATTTGGCAAACTATTGATCCAATTGGCATAAAGCGGTGTCCATACTTCAGCAGGTAAAACCGCATTTACTCTAATGGAGTAGGGGAGAAGTTCTGCAGCCCATTCACGAGTGAGGGCATTGATACCGCCTTTGGCAGCTGCATAACCAGATGTATGGCCTTGTCCGGTTACTGAAACTTTCGATCCTATATTTATCACAGTGCCTTTACTTGCTTTTAGATGAGGCAGAGCATAATGCACTATGTTATAATAATGGCTCAGGTTTTTTTGGATTGATTTCATGAAGAGTTCGGGGCTCCCGTTTTCAAGATCAATGCCATCGTTTACTCCAGCGTTATTGATGATACCATCAATACGTCCGTATTTTTCTATAGCAAATTCAATAAGTGATTTGCAGGCTTCCGGTTCAGAAAGTTCTGCGGTATGGGAACTTGCTTTGCCTTTTGCCAATACGATAGCGTCAACCATCTTATAGTTATCTTCTTTTCCTCTTCCTGCAACGATAACGATGGCGCCTTCGGCAGCTAAAGTTTTACTGATGGCAGCACCGATGCCTTTTGCGCCACCGGTGACAATGAAAACCTTATTCGTCAGATGTAAATCCATAAAAACAAGCTTATTTTATTTTTCGATATTGATATCGAGTTGATAAAACCCGATGGCATTTAATCCAAATACTTTTTCCTTTTCTTCTTCTTTGAAGCGTTCCATATATTTCTCCAGTAAGCTTTTCCATTGTACATAGATGCCACTAAGAAGAATCACAGGCCAATCACTTCCGAATAATAACCTTTCGGTGCCAAAGGCTTCGAATACTACATCAAGATAGGGATAGAAATCAGCGGCTTCCCATTCTTTCCATACAGCTTCGGTGAAAAGACCAGATAGTTTACAAGATACATTGGGTTGTTTGGCGATTTCCCGCATCCATCTTTTCCATTCAGTGATATTCTTTGTACGAATGTCTGGTTTGGCACAATGGTCTATCACTAATCTTTGTTCAGGGAAAAGGGTTACAAATTCTGCAGCAGCGGGTAATTGGTTATGATAAACCAATACATCGTATGTCTGGTTATAATTTTTTAACTGGGCAACGCCTTGTTGAAAATCTTTGCGTAACAGGAAATCGTTGGGTTCTCCCTGTACTATATGTCTCCATCCTTTTATGATGGGGTATTGGGAAAAATAGTCGAGTCTTTCATTGAGTTTTGGAGAAAGAAGGTCTATCCATCCAACTACACCTTTTATTATTGGATGTGTTTTGGCTAATTCAACGAGGAAATGTGTTTCGAGTTCGCTTTGGTCGGCCTGAACAGCGACTACAGCATCGATTGAATTATTTTTTGCAATCAATGAAAAGTGTTCTGGTAAGAAATCGTGACGAATCACTTTCATATCGGGAGTGATCCATGCATCACGGACCTTATCATATTTCCAGAAATGAACATGTGTATCGATGGTCATCATGGCAATTCAAATATTTTTTTCATCACAATCCATTTTTCTCCTGGTTTTGCCCAGGGTAATGCTTGCTGGAAACTCCACATCAGTTCTTCCCAGGCCTGCACTTTACTATTGGAAGCATCCATAGCAGCTTTTTTCTCGAAGCTGAAATCGTCTGATGCTTCAATGATCATAAACATTCTGTTACCTGTTCTATAAATATCCAGCACTTCAATGCCCGAATCCTTTATGCTCCTGATAATTTCCGGCCATACCTTTTGATGATAGCGTTCGTATTCGGCTATCAGGTCGGGTTCGTCGATGAGGTCGAGGGCGAGGCAGTGTCGCATTCTTGGAGGTTTAAAGGTTATTTTTTAGTGGTTCAATAAGTTCAATAGGTACTTAGGTGTAACAGTTTGGTTGAGTTATTAATTTTCTGTTTGCAAAGTTCAATAAGTTCCATTTGTTCAAAAAGTTATTAGGTCTAAGAGCATTATTAAATAAGGGTGTTTGAGTGATGAAAAGTTAATCGAGTTAAAATAGTACTTTTTGATATTAGTTATTATCTCTCACCTAGAAACCTATTGAACCTATTACACTTATTGAACTTCTTGAACCTCTTGAAGTTCTTGAACCTCCAAAAGCTCATCAAAGTCGCCCCATTTCCCTTCCCCTACTTCCCCTATTTTCACTTTCTTTTCCCGCTTTTTAGCTGAGTATAGTTTGTGGTGTCTCCCCGGGTTGCACCCGGGGTCATTATTATTCAACCCCTTCGGGGTTGGTTGAATCTCAAACTAAATACTTCATTTGCTACTTCGTTATTTCCCTACTTGTATTTGTATTCCTTCCGGACTTTCGGACTTTCCGACTTCGGACTATTCACTTCTGACTTCCCGAGCATCCGTTTCCGAGTTTCACTCGGGGATACGATGATTCAACCCCTTCAGGGTTGGTCGACTCTCAAACTAAATACTACTATTCATCCTTCCTTACTTCCCTACTACCTAACTTCCCTTCTTGTATTTGTATTCCTTCCGGACTTGAAATTCGGTTTCTCCAATTCGCAGAGGCCGCGGACTCAAATATCAATGGTTTCAAAATTCAAACTCTACGGACTTCCGGACTCTATCCCTACTTCCCTACTTGTATTTGTATTCCTTCCGGACTTGAAGTTCGGTTTCTCCAATTCGCAGAGGCCGCGGACTTAAATATCAGGGTCTTCAAAATTCAAACGCTTCGGACTTCCGGACTTATCCACCTACCTCGCTACTTGCCTACTACTCCCCAATCCATCAATCCCCAATTCAATAACATCTCCTGGTTTAATATATATAGACTCTGGTTTTTGTCCCATGCCTACTCCAGCAGGAGTTCCTGTGCTGATTATATCGCCAGGAAGTAATGTCATAAACTGACTAACATAATGAATGAGGAAAGGAACTTTATAGACAAGATTTTTTGTGTTGCCATCCTGCATCATCTTTCCATTGTAAGTTAGCCAGAGACGCATATTATCGATGTCTTTGATTTCATCCTGGGTTGCTATAAAAGGACCCATTGGTGCGAAAGTATCGCAGCTTTTTCCTTTTACCCATTGACCGCTTCTTTCCAATTGAAAAGCGCGTTCACTATAATCGTTATGAAGAACATAGCCTGCAACATGATCTAAGGCATCTTTCTCTTCTACATAACTGGCTTTCTTTCCAATTACTACTGCCAACTCCACTTCCCAGTCAGTCTTCTGACTGTTTCTTGGAATGATAAGGTCATCATTTGGACCAACATATGCCGATGTGGCTTTAAAGAAAATAACGGGTTCCGGAGGAAGGGTCATGTTGCTTTCTTTGGCATGGTCTGAATAGTTCAGTCCTATGCAAATGATTTTTGAAGGACGGGTAGTAGGTGGACCAAGACGGGTGCCTGGTTTCACCACCGGACATGTAGTCTGGGCTGTTGCCAGCCATGCTTTCAGGCGACTGATGCCACCGGTTCCAAAGAAGTTTTCGTTGAAGTCTTCGCCAAAGGCGCTGATGTCTAAATTAGTGCCATCGGGCAATTGTATACCGGGCTTTTCTTCGCCGGCATTTCCAAATCGTATCAGTTTCATGTGGTTGTATTTCTATCCGAAACTACTTTCATTTTCAACGCATTCCAAACCATTTTTTGCAATCGATTTCGTCCTAACACCCATTAGCTTTTTCAATTACCTTTGTGCAACCTCAAGAATGTTGTACTATGAGCCAAGCCACAGAACAAAAGGTCAGGATTGTAACTGCTGCCAGTTTATTCGACGGACATGATGCTGCCATCAATATCATGCGCCGCATCATGCAAAGCAAAGGAGCCGAGATCATTCATCTTGGACATAACCGTTCCGTAAAAGAGATTGTAGAAGCGGCCATCGAAGAAGATGCCAATGGAATTGCTATAACCAGCTACCAGGGAGGGCATGTGGAATTTTTCAAATACATGAAAGATTTGCTTGAAGAGAGTGGATGCGGACATATCAAAATATTCGGAGGTGGTGGCGGCACCATACTTCCCGATGAGATAGAAGAGTTGCATAATTATGGTATTACCCGAATCTATTCACCCGATGATGGAAGGAAGATGGGATTGGAAGGGATGATTGAGGAGGTGATTGGGATGTGTAGGGTAACAGCCAGCCCCCTCCCACATAGTTTATCTTCAGCTATTCAGGGCCCCCACCCAACCTCCCCCCAAGGGGGAGGAGAAGGGGTAAAGAATGATTATTGGGAGGCACCTAAAAAGTGGGAGAAAAATTCGGTTTATCCTCTTGGCGAGAAAAAAGATATTCGAAAGATTGCCAGGGCAATTACACTTGTAGAGAATGGGATTTCTGATAAGAATTTTTCTCAGGAAGATCTTAATGGATATGATGATTCTAAGTATGGATATAATACAGGAGATGTATTAGTCTATTCAAAACTTAAAGCTTTTTCAAAAGAGCATCGTCAAAAGCCCACAATTGCAGAATCTTTACTTTGGGAAAGATTAAGGAATAAGCAAATTATTTACAAATTCAGAAGACAGCATATTGTTGGAAGATTTATTGCAGATTTTATATGCTTAAAAAGAGGTTTAATCATTGAAGTAGACGGACTTTATCATCAATTGCCTGAAATGATAATCAGTGATAAGGATAGAGAGTTTGAACTTAATAATAAAGGGTTTCAGGTTCTTAGATTTTCAAATGAAGAAATTCTGACAGATGCAGATAAAGTAGTTGCTAAAATTATTGAGAAATTAAAATCTTTACCAGATCAGACTGCTGGTGTAAATGAAAGTCTTCTACCCAACTCCTCCCCCTTGGGGGGAGGTCGGGTGGGGGCCTCAAAAGCAGATGGCTCCAACTCAGCCCGGGTGGGGGCCCCTGTATTAGGCATCACCGGCACAGGCGGCGCCGGCAAATCATCCGTTACCGACGAAATAGTTCGCCGATTCTTGCAACATTTTACTGATAAGACAATTGCCGTAATATCTGTAGATCCTTCAAAGAAAAAAACGGGTGGTGCATTGTTGGGCGATCGCATACGCATGAACGCTATCTCGCATCCACGCGCTTATATGCGAAGTCTCGCTACAAGAGATGACAATACTGCATTGAGTGCTTCTGTACAGGATGCTATCGATATATGCAAAGAAGCGGATTTCGATTTTATTATTCTGGAAAGTGCCGGGGTTGGACAAAGTGATGCTTCCATTCTTGATTTCTGTGATGTGAGTTTATATGTGATGACACCCGAATATGGTGCCGCTTCCCA
>JBGAQE010000270.1:0-2201 GCA_044220885.1 Chitinophagaceae bacterium | reverse complement strand
TGAATAAAGCACAGGCAAAAAGGCTTTAAAGTTTGGTAAAACGAACAATCACATAAAGCAGCGAACTAGAAATCAAAAGCGACATATCTCCGGAACAATAAGCAACTTATTTGTATGGGAATTTTCAAAAGGTACAATTGCTGCGAAGTGTGAAAGAAGAATATTCCGTTCTGTAAGTTGTGGTTATTTACTTGCAAGAGAAATGAAAGACGGATTCAGCGAGACTGTAGAATTCAATGAAGTTAATATTGCTATAATAAAGCAAATTGTGCTAGAATATTTAGATTAGGTAATACTAATAGTTGTAAGGATAGTGATAATTGTTGAATAAAATTACCGAATGTACAAGAGTGCGACGCAACAGACGATTAATAGTAGCAATGTGGCTTGGCTCAAAAAATAATTAGTAATTATTCAAAACAATTAACATGGCAGACATTAGCAGCAACTTTCTGGGTATAAAATCTCCTAATCCTTTTTGGTTAGCGAGTGCGCCGCCTACCGATAAAAAAATAAATGTACTCCGGGCCTTTGAAGCAGGCTGGGGAGGTGTTGTTTGGAAGACACTTGGTTCACAGGTAAAGAATGTTTCCTCAAGATATTCTTCAGTGAATTTCGGAAGCCGCAAAATGATGGGGTTGAATAATATCGAGCTCATCAGTGATCGTCCCCTTGATCTTAATCTCAAAGAAATAAAAGAATGCCTTAAACTTTTCCCCGACAGGGCCATGATCGTTTCTTTGATGGCAGATAATGACAGAAAGAGTTGGCATGAATTAATTAAGAAAGTAGAGGATACCGGCGCTCATGGACTGGAACTTAATTTCGGTTGTCCTCATGGAATGACAGAAAGAGGTATGGGGGCTGCGGTGGGACAGGACCCGGAAATTGCCTGCATGGTAGTGGAATGGGTAATGGAAGCAGCAACCATTCCTGTAATAACCAAATTAACTCCCAATGTTCATTCCGTTGTTCCTACAGGACGTTCTGTTGTTAAAGCAGGCACAAATGCATTGTCTTTGATAAATACTATTCAATCAGTAACAGGAATTGACCTGGATACTTTTGTTCCTAATCCATATGTGGCGGGTAAGTCTGTGTTCGGCGGGTATTGCGGCCCGGCAGTAAAACCAATTGCATTAAAAATGCTTACTACCATTTCGCAGGATGAAGTGACCAATAAAGTTCCTATCTCAGGTATTGGTGGTGTAAGCACCTGGAAAGATGCTGTTGAATTTATGTTACTCGGTGCAAGTAATGTGCAGGTTTGTACCGCAGTAATGAACCATGGTTTCCGCATTGTGGATGACATGATCGAAGGAATGAATAACTGGATGGATGAAAAAGGATTCAAAAAGCTCAACGATTTCATCGGTAAATCAATAGACAAGATCACCCATTGGGAAGACCTTGACATCAACTATCACCACATCGCCAAAATAAACCAGGACAAATGTATCCACTGCGGACTTTGTTATATTGCCTGTGAAGATGCCTCACATCAATCGATTAACCTGGAGTATGGAAAGCCTTATAACACTTATACGGTAAAAGATGAAGAATGTGTGGGTTGTAACCTTTGCAAATTAGTTTGTCCTGTTAATGATTGTATCACTATGGAAGAGCACCGGGTTGCCCCGGAATACCTTAACTGGATAGAATTCCAGAAAAAAGGACTTCCATTGAACGATCATTAGAATAGTGCTGTCATTTCCAGTATTACATATTCCTCATGCTTCATGACAATCGTATTACCATAATATACTGAGAATCATAGTTTGGGACAGAATCTTTTGTGTATGTTCAACTGAACACCTCAAAGCTATATCTTTGGTTAAACAAATGACAGTTTTTATTGCAAAAACTAAACTACTGCGTATGATCAAAAAAACTCTACTACTTCTATTTATCTCTGTTGCCTTCTTTCAAAGAACTTATTCACAAACCGATATTGACGGGCTGATGATGCAGAAGAATTTTTTCTGTGTTGGCCCTACTGCCGGGTATAGTGTTTGGAAAAACTATTGGGAGGGAACTTTAAAAAGAGAGAACCTGAATCTTGGAAAAGTAGCCACTACCAATTTTATGGTGATGGGAAACTATGGAATTACCAATAAACTGAATGTGCTTTTTGCGGTACCATATGTCAAGACCAAGGCCAGTGCCGGTAATATGGCAGGGCAAAAAGGTTTCCAGGATTT
>JBGAQE010000065.1:0-20141 GCA_044220885.1 Chitinophagaceae bacterium | reverse complement strand
CGGAAAGTCAACTTTATTAAAAATTTTAGCTGGAAAGGAAACTCCTGAAGATGGCACCTGCTGGATCAATAAAGATGTAGATGTAGCCTTGTTTGAACAGGAACCAAAATTTCAGGAACATCTCACTATACTGGATAATATCTTTCATCATAACCATCCGGTGATAGAAGCAATAAAATTGTATGAAGAAGCCTGTGACGATGATGATACTACCGCCTTACAGGATGCGATTGTAAAAATGGATGAATTAGGTGCCTGGGATTTCGATGCCAAAGTAAAACAGATATTGGGCAAACTGAATATCCATCAATTGCATCAGGTTGCGGGTACTTTATCTGGCGGACAAAGGAAAAGGATAGCATTAGCAAAAACACTGATCGATATCGGGTTTGAACACAAACATGTGTTGTTGATAATGGACGAGCCCACCAATCACCTCGATATTGAAATGGTAGAATGGCTGGAACATTACCTGAATCAGGAAAAAATCACTTTACTTCTGGTAACCCACGACCGTTATTTCCTGGATAATGTTTGTAATGAGATATGGGAACTCGACAGAAATACCCTTTACTCTTACAAGGGTAATTATGAGAATTTTTTGGAGAAGAAAGCAGCTCGTATAGAGAATGAACTTTCCAGTATAGATAAGGCAAAGAATACTTACAGGAAGGAATTGGAATGGATAAGGAAACAACCAAAAGCACGTACTACAAAATCAAAAAGTCGTATCGATGCATTTGCCGAAGTGGAAAGCAAGGCAAAGACTCGATTGGAAGATGCCCAGATGGAATTGCAGATGAAGATGAGCAGACTTGGTGGTAAAATCCTGGAATTGAAAAAAGTGTATAAGAGTTACGGTGACAAAGTAATTCTAAAAGGCTACGATTACACTTTCAAGAAAGGAGAAAGAGTAGGTATTGTTGGAAAAAACGGAGTTGGCAAATCCACCTTCATCAATATGCTGCAAGAAATAGAAGCGCCTGATAGTGGAAAGATAAATGTTGGTGATACTGTTATTTTCGGCAATTATTCACAGCAAGGTTTGGAAATAAAAGAGGATATGCGTGTGATTGAGTTTGTGAAGAATATTGCTGAAAATTTTCCACTGGCATCTGGTGGTTCGTTAAGCGCTGCCCAATTTCTTCAACTGTTCCTTTTTGATCCAGACAAGCAATATACTTATATCAGTAAACTGAGTGGTGGCGAAAAAAGAAGATTGCATTTGCTTTCTATACTTTTCAGAAATCCAAACTTCCTGATATTGGATGAACCGACGAATGACCTCGATCTTCCAACACTTGGAATACTGGAGAATTTCCTGAGTGAATTCCCCGGATGCTTGTTAATAGTTTCGCACGACCGTTACTTTATGGACCGTTTGGTAGATCATCTTTTGGTTTTCGAAGGAGAAGGTGCCGTAAGGGATTTCCCGGGCAATTACAGCTTATATCGTATTTGGGAAAAGGAACAGGAAATGCTTTCTGAAAAGAAAAATGCTCCAAAAGAAATCAAAGAAGAATCCATTGCCCGACCCGTACAAGCAGAACCAAAAAAAAGATTCTCCTATAAAGAAAAGCGTGAATTCGAATTACTTGAAAAAGAGATTGCAGATTTAACCAGAGAAAAAGAATCTATCCAAAAGCAACTGAATGAAGGCTCAGCTTCCTACGAGAAATTACAGGAGCTTTCTCAGCGAATTATGACCATTACAAGCCTGCTAGATGAAAAGGAATTGAGGTGGTTGGAGTTGAGTGAGTATACGGAGAGTTGAGAATGTTGAAAGTTTAAGGTTTGAGGTTTGAGGTTTAAGGTTTTTAGGTGTAGCAGCGAGATTAGGTATTTGGTTTAAGTTGGTTGGTTGTTCAAGAGGTTCAATAGGTTCAAGAGGTTCAAGAGGTTCCATTAGTTCCATAGGGTCGAAGTGCAAGAACCACGCAAAGGTGCGTGTAATTCTTCTTCCTGACTTTCGGACTTCCCGACTTCCGGACATTACCACTTCCCGACTGCTTTTGCCCCAGGTTGCACCCAGGGTCGGTATTATTCAACCACTTCAGGGTTGGGCGAATCTTAGAATAAGTGTTACATTCTTACATTACTTCCCTTCTAATCTACTTCGCAAATACCTTACTACTTAACTTGTATTCTCTTCTGGTCTTCCTGACTTTCATTGTATTTTCTACCCGGACTATTTCACTCTAAAGCTTTCAAGCCTACCACGGACTTCCGGACTTCCGGACTTTCCGACTTCCCGACCTGTATTTGTATTTTCTTCCGGACTATAACTAAGGAATCTCCTGCAATCAAACCCCGCGGACTCAAATTTCAAAAGCTCCAAAATACAGACGCCCCGGACTTCCGGACTTAACAATTCCACAAATGGTACTCAAAAGACCACCAACTCCCCTATTTTTGGCAACTAAATTTCAACTACATGAGAAAATTACTGGTCTTTTTAATGGCGCTGTCGGCAGGTACCCTGCAGGCGCAGAAAACCAAGGCTCCTAAACCAGCCGATCCAAAACCTTATGCAACAACAATCACATCAGACGACCTGAAAAAGCACCTTTACATAGTAGTGAGTGCTGAGATGGAAGGCCGTGAAACAGCTACTCCAGGACAAAAGAAAGCAGCTGCTTACATCGAAAATCATTTCAAATCCCTTGGTTTGGCTCCGGGCAATCAGGGTGTTTTCCAGCAACAATATCCTGTTTTCCAGGATTCACTGGTTTCAGCGGCAATGGAGATAAACGGTAAGAAGTTTGAAAACAACAAAGACTTTGCTGTTAACCTCGGAAGTTCCTACTCTGCTACCATGTTTGGTAGTGAAGTGGTATTTGTAGGCTATGGCATCAGCGATTCAACAAGAGACGACTATGCAGGTGTAAACACCCGTGGTAAGGTAGTTTTGATTCTTGCTGGTACTCCTCCAGCTCCGGCCTTAGCCTGCTCCAGCTCCTGGCACAAAGAAGAGGTTTCAATCCCTTTGCCCAACAGGATGCAGCAGCAAAAAATGGTGCAGCAGCTATTCTTGTAGTACAAACCAATTTCCCACGGAGAGCTGGTAATGCCCGCGGTGCCCAATATACTAATGGTTTCAAAAGAAGTATTTACCCTAACTCATTCGCAATTTCAGAGGCGGTTGCTGAAGCCATCATGGGCGCAGACTTCGCTCCTGCTAAAGAAGCAATGAAAGCTGGCAATCCAGTAGCTAAATCATATAGCAGCAATATCATGCTCGACTTCAATAAGTCTACATTGAAACTGGAAAGCAGCAATGTCATCGGTTTCCTTGAAGGAACAGATCTGAAAGATGAATTTGTTGTTATTTCATCTCATTACGACCATCTTGGTAAAAGAGATGATAAGACAATCTACTATGGTGCAGACGATGATGGTTCGGGAACTGTTGGCGTACTTGAATTGGCTGAAGCATTTGCAAAAGCAAAAGCAGAAGGCAAAGGACCCCGCCGCAGTATCGTATTCATTACTGTAAGTGGTGAAGAAAAAGGACTCTGGGGTTCTAACTGGTATAGCGAACATCCAACCTATCCATTAGAGAAAACTACTGTGGATCTCAATATAGATATGATAGGCCGTATCGATCCAAAACGTAAAACAGGCGACTCAACCAATTACGTTTATGTAGTAGGTGACGATAAGCTCAGCTCAGACTTAAAAGTGATTAGCGAAGCTGTAAATAAGAAGTACACCAAACTGGAGCTCGACTATAAATACAATGATCCAAAAGATACAGAGCGTATTTACTATCGTAGCGACCATTTCAACTTCGCCCGTAAAGGAGTTCCTATCATTTTCTATTTCAATGGTACGCATAACGATTACCATCGTCCAACAGATACTCCTGACAAGATTGACTATGTACAAATGGCAAAAAGAGCCCAACTGGTATTCTATACCGCCTGGGAAATGGCTAACAGGAACGATATGCTGAAAAGAGATATTCCTCTTGATGCACAGTTCAAATAACCTGAATTTATCTATTTCTAAAGGGTGAAGCAAAATGCTTCGCCCTTTTTTATTGAACATTATAAAATATTCACCCTTTAATACTAACTTCCATAAACACATTCCATAACAAAAGGATGAAAGCTTCATTAATTGTCTTACTCTTCAGTGTTATTTCCTTGCCATCTTTAATGGCTCAGGACTACTCTGGACTTGAAAAAATTAAATTCAAACCAAAAGAAGTTTCCAGAACTTACGAAAACAAAGCGTTGGAGTGCGCGAATTATCTCATCAATACCCCCGACGACAATGACGATATTCAGCGCTCATATGCAACCTTATTCCTTTGGAATTGGATGAAGGCAACGCCCGATTACGGTTTCGATTTTGAAAATGCG
Organism: Chitinophagaceae bacterium; assembly: GCA_044220885.1. Taxonomy (GTDB): domain Bacteria; phylum Bacteroidota; class Bacteroidia; order Chitinophagales; family Chitinophagaceae; genus Endoryza. The sequence goes on along the minus strand of JBGAQE010000065.1, from coordinate 15,774 downwards.
ATAATGAAACTGATTGATAGAAAAAGTACATTAGGAGGAGTCTATTTAGCAACACTTGTAAAATACTGTTTGGAGAACAAGGAGAAAGCAAAAAACCCGGCAAATTTAAACCTGGGTAGCGCAGAAATCTTTTTAAACTATTGCAAGAATCCAGGCAATACGGTAAAAATCACAAAAAAGATAAAAACAGCCATTGATGCATTAGATGCGGGAAAGTTAGCAGAGTTTCTTAAATGACAATTATTAAAAATAAAAAAGGCGATGTTATCCACATCGCCTTTTTTTATGGCAACCTGCTTTGAAACATCTGCGTAACTCTATCTGAACCTTTAATATTCACACAACTGCTTACAATGAAACCTATCCGAGTAAAAGAGTATTCACTACTCTTAATGGCTACACTATTTTCTATATCAAGTTGCGACCACGACGATGCTGTTCTACCAACTACAACCAAAGCATGGGCATTGGTTGAAATGAAATCTGCATACGAAATACCGGCTCCCGTCGGAAAAACTGAAGAAGGGGAAATCAATCTGGAATTGTTATCTGATAACTCCATTAAATACGATTTCCATATCCACAACATGACACCCGGCGATGCCATTACAGGAGCGCATATACATTTAGGTGATGCCGGGCATAACGGACCCGTTTATATAAACCTCGCTCCCGTTATAGTTGGGAGTGGTGCCACTGGAAAAATAACCGGTCTTACACAAGGACAGATCGATACATTAACCAGCCAACCCATATATGTTAACGTACATAGCACTCAGGCTCCGGGAGGATTAATCAGAGCACAGCTCGACAAAGAAGTGAAATTCGCTATGGACATCCCCCTTTCAGGTTTAAATGAAGTACCTGCTGTTACAACTACTGCAACCGGATTATGCATACTTCGTTTAACAGATGACAAAGTATTATACTCTAACATCACTGTCAATAACCTGGAATCAAATGACACATTAAGGGTAGCACATCTCCACAAAGCCGGTCTTGGCAAAAACGGACCAGTGCGAATATTCCTTGCCAGCACCATCAGCGATTTCGGAGTTATGAAATCTGCCACTTTAGTAGATTCACTTTATAATATGATTCTTACTGATTCTATGTATGCTAATGCGCATACGAAGTTGAGGGGGTCGGGACTGGTGAGAGGGCAGCTAAAGTAAGATTAAGTGTTCAAGAGGTTCCATAAGTTCCATAGGTTGAAGTGTTACACTCAAATTAATTATATACAGTCTTAAAAGCTAAGTTATTAACCGCAGAGACGCGGAGACGCAGAGGAATTCCCTTTGCGTCTCCGCGTCCTTGCGGTGAATAATATAAAAACTTTCTGATGCCCCGTGTTGCACCCGGGGATACTATGATTCAACCCCTTCAGGGTTGGGGGTGAACTTTCGGGTATAAAATTTACAGACTCCAGACTTCCGACTCCCAACTCCCGACTTGTATTCACTTCCGGACTATAACTAAGGAATCTCCTGAAATCAAACACCCCGGACTTCCGGACTTCCGGACTTAACCAATAAAAAACACCACCTCAACAATTTCCCCTGAAAATCAAACGGTGTGGTTGCTTTAGTAATATCCTTTATTGAAGAAGCTTTGATATTTTCTTCATCAAGAACAAATTTCCTTGAATTGGTACTGAAGTATATTTTGCCACCAGGTGCAACGGCTCGCAATACCTGATTTAATAATTCTGCATGATCACGCTGGATATCGAGAAAATCCTTCATCATCTTGCTATTACTGAAAGTGGGGGGATCCATTATCACCAAATCAAAACTTTCAGGAGCAAGAGTATCGAGATATTGTTTAACATCTGCTTTTACAAAAGAGTATTTTGAAGAATCAGAAAACTCATTGATCTTGAAATTATCCTCCGCCCACTTAAGATAGGTGTTTGAAAGATCTACTGATACTACTTTAGATGCATTACCGGAAGCCGCATACACTGAGAAGGAACCTGTATAGCAAAAGAGGTTGAGAATCCTTTTACCTTCACATTGCTCTCTTACCATCTGCCTTGTAATTCGATGATCAAGAAATAAACCTGTATCAAGATAATCGGATAAATTCACCAGGAATTTCAACCCTCCTTCCTGCACAGTAAAGAATTCTTCTGCATCATCCACTTTCTGGTATTGTCCCAACCTTCCCGATTTCCGCTGTCTTGTTTTGTAGTAAATATTATCTTCTGGTAATCCCAATGCCTCGCTGATAGCAGGGAAGCATTCCTTCAACCATTGGTCGTAGGCTTCCTCTGAGAGATTATGCTTGCTTTTATATTCTGCCAGATATATCTTGTCTTCATACAATTCAATAGTAAGCGGAAATTCAGGAAGATCCCTGTCGTAGATACGGTAACAGCTTATTCCCTGCCTTTTTGCTTGCTTCTGCAGATGGCGGTATACTTTCACCAATCTGTTACGGAACATTATATGTTTTTCTGATAGCATTTTTTCAAAAATAAAGAGAACATTCCATTTATGATTTGGCTTTATGATGCAACCAGGCAAATCCACTCATTGCAATAAAAAACATTGTAGCAACACACCACCACAAAGTAGTAAATCCAAGATGCTGGGCAATCTGTGAACCTGCAACGGGTCCAATTGTTTGAGCCGTTGCCCACGCAATTGTATAAAGGGCAGCATATTGCCCACGGTTATATTCTGTGCTTCTTGATATCCAGTAAGAGTTCATAAATGGCATGGCCAACATTTCTCCCATGGTGATCAACACAATCATAACTATAGCCCAAATAGGATTGAAATTGAAGTTTGCCAATAACAGGTAAGCTACTCCACAAAGAAAGACACCTCTTGTTATAAAAAAAGTATTACTTCTTTTTCCTTCTATTCTGAAAATAAGTACCATTTCCACCGAAGCAATTATAAGTCCATTGATGGCCCCTATCCATCCAATAAAGGGATTTGAGAAATGCAATTCGTTCCTGTAATAAGCAGGTAGGTTAGTAAATAATTGGAAAAAACTGGCTGCAAAAATAACGGTACAGCCAATGAACCAGAGATACCTCTTATCCTTATAAATGGAAATTGCCTTTGTAATATGTTCAACAGGCTTTACTAATTTCCCTCCATGAGGTGGCGAAAGAAATAACCACATGGCAATGGCTGCCAGAATATTTGTAATACCATCAAACCAAAACAACCATTCGAAATTTATAGAGGCGATCCAACCACCTATTGCATTACCTAAAGCCCAACCGAGGTTTATGGCCAATCGGTTGAGGGAATAGGAACGGGTTCGGTTTCCTTCTTTACTATAAAATGCGATGGCTGTAGAATTCGCTGGACGAAAAGCTTCATTAACAAAACTCAGTAAAAAGGTGAAAAGGCATATCAGTGGATAGGTCTTCATCTGACCCAACACTATAAATAACATACCGCCACCCAACAATGTGAAAATTTGAATGGGATAAAAACCTATTTTATCAGTAAGTCTTCCACTTATATGAGCCCCTGCTATAGCACCAAGACCGAATAAGCCCATTACAATACCAGCCTGTCCAATACTATAACCCATCTGGGGGCTGGTAAGATAAATGGTAAGGAATGGCACAACCATGGTGCCGCTGCGGTTTATCAGCATTATTGCCGATAACCACCAGGTTTCTCTGGAAAGTCCTTTATAAGCGTTTTGGTAAAGAGAAAGAGTTTGTGAAAAAGCCATGATGTATGGCAAATTTAACCTTGTTATACCGTACAAAGAAATGCCACGGTATTATCCGTGGCATTCATCCAAAAGTAATAATCCCTGTGATCAGGAACCGAACACTTTCTTTAGTATATCGCTCACCCTTGCGGCAGGATCTTTTCTGATTTTCTTCTCTTCCTCAGCAACCTGAACAAACATTCCATACAATGCCTTATCGGTAACATAAGCTGGAAGGTCTGGATTTATCTTTTTTATGGTTGTTGGCAGCCTGTTATAGGTGTCAAACAAATCTTTCCAATATTTTGTAGCATCCGTTTTTTTCAAAGCTTCTTCAATTACGGGACGGAAAGAAGCTGTGAGAGCAGAGGTTGTCTTTCCTTTCAGATAAGATGTGGCTGCAGTATCGGCTCCTTTCAATATGCCCAGTGCATCCTGGAAACTCATTTGTTTGATAGCATCCACAAAAATGGGGGCTGCAGATTTAGAAGCTTCTTCAGCAGCTCGGTTCATCGACAAAATGGCTTTATCCACTTGTGACCCTAAACCAGCGGAACGAAGCGCTGATTCCACTTTTTTTGCTTCAGGTGGTATCAGTAATTTGATCGCCTCATTCTTAAAAAAGCCATCCAATGAGGATAATTTTCCAGCACTATTCTTTGCACCAACACTCAGGGCTTCTTTTAATCCAGCCACAATGTCGTCATTGGAAAGTCCGCCCGATCCACCGCCTTTTGCTTTATTCAGCAATCCACCGGCTTTCTTGAAAAGTTTACTTGCCGATGAACTGGTATCTTTTTGCGCGTAGCTGAAAACTGAGATAAACAGGCTTAATAGTAGTAGTCCTTTTTTCATAGTATGAGATAAGCTAAAATAACGCCAAAACGACCCAAAAATTTGTTAAGCCCCAACTTATTTCGATCAACCCTAATAGCCCTTCAACAAAACTCGTTAATACCTAATAACTAAGCAGATATATCTAATTTTAGACCGTCTAAACATACTAAATCCCCGAATTATTCGTTGCTTACACCTTGTCTCTTTAGTTTTTATCAAAAGAGCATTTTATGCTTATTTTTACGCTTTAATACATTCAAACATGCGAAAATTTTCCTTCCTATTGCTTTTATTCATTGGCTCAGCGGTTATGGCTCAAACCAGCAAGACAAAACCAGTTCCTGCTAAAAAAACAGTGACTGCCGGTCCGGTATTCAAAACCCAATCAGATTCCTTAAGCTATGCCATTGGAGTTAGTATTGCCAATTTCTACAAAGAACAGGGCATTACAGATATCAATAGCGCCATGGTAACAAAAGCGATCAGTGATTGTAAAGCGGGGAAATCAAAATTCGACGACAATCAGGTTAATAATATCATCATGACCTGCATGCAGGAAAAGAAGAGTGAGAAATCTGCAGGCACCCGAAAAGCAGGTGAAGCATTTTTAGCACAAAATAAAAATCAACCCGGGGTAATCACTACACCAAGCGGTTTACAATATGTAATCCTAAAAGAAGGTAGCGGTCCCAAGCCGGCAATTACAGATAAAGTAAAAGTGCATTATCATGGAACATTATTAGATGGAACCATTTTCGATAGTTCTGTTCAAAGAGGCGAACCCTTGGTGATTTCTGTAAATGGTGTTATTCAAGGCTGGGTGGAAGCTTTGCAGATGATGCCTACAGGTAGCAAATGGCGCCTTTTCATTCCTTCTAATCTCGCTTATGGCGATAATGATGCTGGTCCAACTATTAAAGCTGGTTCTACGCTGATATTTGATGTGGAGTTGTTGGAGATAGAGAAGTAGTTTTACGTTGTACGTTATAAGTTATAGGTATAAAGTTTAAGGGTTTAAAGTTTAAGGTTCTTACATTCGATTTTTCACTTCGAATTTGAAAACCTTAAACATTAAACCCTTAAACTTTTAAACCCAAAACGTATAACTTAAAACGTAGTACGTTCAACTCCTCAGTCATCCCCAATATTCAACTTCATCCTCTGTATCTGTTGACGCGTTCCAAGAACCAGCACTTTCATTCCTTGTTTTACTATTGTTTCGTCGGGTGGGTTAATCACGAATTTTCCATCAACATCCTTAATACCGATACAATTCACTCCGGTTTTTTTCCAGTTCATGATATCGTTTAATGCCCTGCCTTTTATGTTATCAGGCAATTGTTCGTAAGAAACGGATTCGATATGAATCGACTCCCCTTCTTCTCCAGATAAATAATCGATGAATTCAATTACATCGGGCTTTGATATAAGGGTTGCCATATGCGTGCCTCCAATCTTGTCTGGCATTATCACACTGTTAGCACCTGCTTTTATCAATTTTGGATATGTGTTGCTCTCAGAGGCACGGCTAATGATCTGGATATCGGGATTCAAAGACCGTGCTGAAAGCACTATAAACACATTATGTGCATCTACAGGAAGGGTTGTGATAAGAGCCTTTGCTTTAGCTATACCTGCTTTACGCAACACATCATCGTAAGTACCATCACCATGAAGAATCAGAACTTCAGGATTCTCCGCGGCGGCTTTTTCAAGTATATCTGTATTGTTTTCAATAACAACAAATGGTTCGTTGTGAAAACCGAGTGTTTGTGCAGCCTGATGGCCATTACGGCCATAACCGCAAACAATTACATGCTTATCTAATTTGTCGATGGCCCCCATAATACGACGTATTTTAAAATATTTATTAATCTCTCCGCTGATAATGTACTGTGTTATCCGAGTTAAAGCAAAAGCAAATGAACCCCAACTGGTAATAAGAAGGAAAATAGTGAATATTCTTCCAGGATCTGTTAAAGGACGTACTTCAGTAAAACCGGCTGTGGTTACTGAAATAGTAGTCATATAAAGTGCTTCAATGAAATTGAAGTCTTCAATTACCATGTAGCCGATAATGCCTATCAGGATAATTCCATGAAGAATAATAAAAGGTTGAATCAACTTCCAGGCTGCGTTTCTCAAAATCAGTCGCTTTTCATAAAAATATAAAAACGCACCCGAATCACCGTATAAAAAATGAAATAAATGGCCGGAAAGGAAACTAATCCTCTCCGGCCATTTGAAAAAGTACATAACTGCAACTAATTGCTGATTTTTGTCAAAACAAACTACGAGTTCTTATTCTCGTCTTTCATTTTCTTTCCTAACTGATCAAGCAATTGCATACCTAATAATCCACTTATTGACCCATTGGCAGCATCGCCAGTGCCTCCAATAAGCACATCAGGCATGATTTTTATCTTTTGAGAAGCGATTGATTCCATCACTTTCAACTGGGTAAAGTTATTGCCTCCCATGGCTTCAACAGATAACCTGTAAGATTCCGCATTCGACTTACCGATTGCCAGGATCTTTTCAGCTTCTGCATTACCAGTAAGAGTGATCTTTTCAGCGTCCGCTTTAGCCAGCCATTCGGTACGCTCTGCTTCTGCTTTTGCCAATTGACGCACTTTCTCGGCCTCACCACCAGCCAACAATTTGAGTCTGTCGGCATCGGCTGTAGCCTGAATCCTGACCCCATTCGCATCACCCGTAGCTTTCTTTACAGAGGCATCGGCTATACGCTCGGCAATCAATACACCTTGATCGGCCTTTACAATCTCTTTCTGCATTTCAGCAATTGCAGTCTCCTTTTCCAAAGTCTGACGGGTTTCCTGCGCCTTCATCTGCGTTTCATAAGTCACTTTCTGCTCTTCTGCCAGTTTACGGTCTGTCAGGGTCTTCATAAGACTATCAGGAGGCACTATATCGCCTATAAGCGTATCCACACCATTTACGTTGTATTGATCCAATACTTTGCCGATATGGTTTCGGGCCGCTTCCTGACGCTCCTTACGGCTTTTCAGGAAGTCGATCACTTCAGCATCCTGAGCCGAGTTACGGAAATAGTTACCGATAGTTGGTTCAAGAACTTGTGTTACCAGGTTCGACATATTACCAAATCGGGCAATAACCTTCGGAGCTTCCGTTGTAGGTATGTGAATGATCTGTGATACGTCCAAACTGAATGTAAAACCGTCTCGGCTACGAACATTGATAGTTGATAGGTTCTTATCTAATTGATGTGATTCACTTCTTGCACTCGCCCAGTTCAATACCAGGTTTGTGGTAGGAACCAATTCCACTTTCATGATATAGGGGTTGATTGGATATTTACCCGGACCCAAAGGTTCAGCCCAAACACCCTTTTGTCCTTTTGAAACAATATTACCATGCTTGAACTCTGTACCACTGGTATCAATACCGTCTGCACCAACATACGAAATGACAACCCCAACATGACCGATTGGTATTTCAGTCATGCGAACCATTTCAACTTTTGCAAACAATGGGTTAAGGAAGTAAGAACCTGCCAGTATAACCTGTTCCTGCAAACCTTTATAACCACCACTAACAAGGAAGGTGTCGGCATCCTGGAATTTATTATGTCCATCCATCAATCTACCGGCAATCTGTCCTTCATCCAAAGGCTGTCCCTCTAACGTTGTTACAATACCAACAGCATTCTCTGGTACGTTCAGCATATCCACCATCTCAATTTCGAACAGATAAGTGTTGATACGGTATGAACCCGGAGGAATAATACCGGTCTGGCGCCCCTTGCTACCATTGTTTGCCAGGAAAGCTTCTGCATCCTGGAAAGAATCGCAAGCTACTTTACGTCCAAGTATATAACCCGTTGGCAATTCACTACCGTCTCTTGCTAATACCAGACCCAGTTTACCGGTAGGAATAATTGTAAATGGTTGGAAGTGGATTTCATATTGCCATATCCATTTCCAGAAATAAACACCCGGAGGCAGGGTTTGTGCCTGATAACCCGCTTCACCTTTTGTTGCAATGATTCGTCCTTCAGGCAATTCCTGCTGACCGAAAAGAACGAATTTTTTTGTCACCAACCCGATGCGGTCTTCCGGCACTATCACCAATCCGAAGAACACCCGAAGGATGAATTTGTAGAACAGTAATGCAAATAGAGGGATACCGATGATCAATGACCACCTGATTAATTCTGCTTTTTCCATGTTGTAGTTGTATTATATATTATAAAAGAAATGCCGGATAGAGACGCTAAATGAATATAGCGAATACCAGTAAACGCTACCTGAATATCAGGCAGGAAATATCTCCAATATATCCACAGGGATACCTACCAGAGAATCTTATGTATTAAATTCGGGGTGGAGAAGTGTTGTAGATAGTGAAGCGAATCTTCTTGTTAAGAAGCAATAACTGATTATAACAATCATCCGATTCCATAAAGGAAATTTGAAGGACAAAGATATAAATAAAAAAAATAGTCCCGAAATAAATCGGGACTAACGGCTAAAAGCCTCCCAGAAACTAAACCTTACAAATATAAAAATCTATGAAAAAACCTTACAACTTGTTGATTAATACAGATTCAGCGTTTTGTCTTTAGGATACTTCACACTATAACTCACCCTTACCTTTTTTGTAGCACCGGCAGGTAGTTCTAATTTCCAGGTAAGTACACCTAATTCGGTATTATTCACCGCTTCACTGCTTTCCAAAAGTTCCACTTCAATTTCTTTGAGCGTTGATAAAGGATATTGTTCTTTCAAGACCATCTGTATAGTTTCCTTCTTATTATTCTTAACAGTTAACTCATAAGTGAAGACTTGCTTCTTAGATGCGCCCATGAATTTCACACTGCTGAAATCCTTAAGCTTTTCTCTTTTAACCACTACCCTCTTATCTTTTCCTAAAGTAAGGTTGAGTGTATCCTGAGTAGACGCCGGATCGATAAATGTTTTGCCAACATAAGTTCCTTCAACCATAATGGTGGCTTCGCCAGGCAAGAGATTAAGGTTTTCCCAGTCTGCCACTTCGGCCAAGAGATAGGTTTCCTTATCCAAATTCGGTGCTGCATAATATTTATAGATGGAAGGGACTGAAAAAGATTTCAATTCAACCTGTTGTTCTTTTCCGTTTGAGGGTACATCATAAGGCATATCGATATCGAAGGTTACATTGAGCTCCTTGTCATTTATTGAAACATAATCTTCCAAACCACCTTTGAGTGTAATAACTATTACTCCATTTGCTCCTCTCGATCCATAAACAGAAGTTGCTGAAGCATCTTTCAGCACCTCCATAGTTTGAATAGACTTCGGATCAAGCAAACTAAACTCCTTGGCTGTTGAAACAACTCCATTTATAACATAAAGCGGAGCATTATCAGCAGACATGGATTTCATACCCCTGATTTTTATTGCTGCACTACTACCTGGATTTCCATCAACTTCTTTAATGTCAACACCGGCTACCCTACCAGCTAACATAGAGGGCACCGCATTCATATACATATTACTCTCCATCCTTGTAACAGGATCTACATACCCAAGAAACCAACTTTGAAAAAGAGGAGCATTCCCTTGCTGTCCGGGTGTGGCAGTAGCCAATGAGAGTTTTACATTCTTCCAGTCAATACCGGTTGTTTGTACCATTTTAGCTTTATAGATCACCTGCAATGGCTTGCTTACATTCTCCACTTTCAAATCGTATGCTGGTACCCAATAGGCAGAGGGAGTTAAATAGGAAACAGTGAATGTATAGGCACCTGCTTGTGGACAGCTTAATTGAAGTACGAGTTTTCCGCCCGATTTTGTGTTCTTTGTTTCTTCTTCATGCATTTGTCGGGTCAGTTTCCCATAGGTATCCATGAGTTTTGTTTCTTTTTCTTTCAACTGACTGATTTCATTTTCCAACTCAAGTGATTTTGCTTTATAGTAATCCATCATCTTTATCAACTCTGCAACACTCAATCCAGTTTGGCTTCCTCCAATCTGCTTATTTGCTTTTAGCAGTTCTTGCAATTCTCTGTCTGTTTTCAATTGCACCTGCACCTTAGCCAATTCCTTACTTAAAAACTCAACACTATCTTCTAATCTTTTATATAAAGCCGATTTAACTACTGGTGTCAGATAATCAGTGGAGAATTCCATGGAGAGGATACTTGCTTTACCGTCTGTTCCAAGTTGAATACTATTTATATCAACTTTATTACTGATACCATCAATCACCACTTCATTGGTTCCCTGATTCAGTGTCAATTTCACAGAATGCAATAGTTCAGCACCATTTCGATATACTGTTGCTTCCTTTAGAATGGAAGTATAGATGGGTCTTTCATTTCCAGCCATTAAGGACAGGCTGATAAGGACGAAGGTCCATGACAAAAGGAGGGCTTTTTTCATAATTCGAGATTTGTTGCCTCCAATGGATGCTGGATGAATCCGGATTACATACCCCAAATGTTAAAGAAATAAAAAAAGGGACCGACTCTTGTCGATCCCTGCTATCAGTTGGTTTTGTTACAGCTTATTTGTAGAGTAGCTCGTAATACTCCTCGGCCATACGACCGGCATCGAATTGGAAACGGACATCGCGCATACCATTTTTACAGATCTGGCGCCATGTGTCGTAATTCTCGTAATACATCGGAAGGATATCCTTCTCCAGTATTTCGTATAATTTGTTCAGGTCGTATTCGTCCTGCTCCTGGGTATTCATGTTTTCGTAATCAGCTTTTGGTACTACGAAACCATTGTTACCATGATTGATGAACTCTGGAATCCATCCATCATCAGTACTGAGATTCACCGCTCCATTCATACAAGCAGTCATACCACTTGTTCCTGATGCTTCGCGAGGCACTCTTGGGTTGTTCAACCATAAGTCGGCAGCCTGCTTCATCCTCTTGGAAAGGGTTAACTCATAACCTACCAGTACAGCCACATTTTTATAATTACGGCTAAGATGCACCAGATTATTAAAGTCGTTGATAGCGGGATAATCCATCGGATACGGCTTACCAGCCCAGATTATCTGAACAGGATATTTCTTACTAGCCAGCAGCTTTTCGAAACGGGCTTTATCACGGGTAATCAATTCAGCTCTCTTGTAGCCTGCAAAACGACGTGCCCATACAATTGTAAACACATTGGCATCGTAGATCTTTCCGGTTTGATCAGCCACGATTTCAAAGGCCCTCTTCTTCAGATATTTTTTACGGTCATCCCACCATGTATCATTGCTTTCATCACTAGCCCTGTACAATTGCTTGTCGGCCCAGTAACGCCAGTTCTGAGAGTTTGTGATAGAGATGATCGGACATATGTTTTCATATTTTGCCCACATAGCGCGGGATACTTCTCCATGTAAACGGGAAACACCATTGGCCAATCTTGCAAAACGCAAAGCAACAAGTGAGTGGTTGAACTGGTCGCCTTCCAAGCCAGTAAGTTTACGAACTTCATCCAAACTTAGTCCACAGAAATAACTCATCTTTTGGCAAAGATGGATATCATGTTTTTCATTACCGGCTTCTTCAGGAGTATGAGTAGTGAACACCAGGCGTTTACGTACCTCTTCTACATTACCGAATTTCTTATAGAGATAAAACACAGATGAAACACCATGTGCTTCATTCAGGTGATAGCGTTCAGGGTTAAATCCTAATTCATCAACCAGTTTTGCACCACCAACACCTAATAAGATGAATTGAGCCACTTTCGTAGCAACGTTAGCATCGTACAAACGGTGTGTGATTGTTTGAGAAACGTAATCGTTCTCCGGTAAATCAGTGCTCAACAAAAACAGAGGGGCTGATTTAAAAGTTTCAGGATTCAGATACCATGCTTTCACCCAAACCGGATGATCGTGAATGGTGATCTGGAACTTGATACCTGTATCTTCAAGGAAACTGTATTGTTTTTCCATCCAGGTCACCTGAAGTGTCTGGTCCTGATTACGGGCCTGATCATAGTACCCATATTTCCAAAGTATGCCAATACCAATAAGATTTTGACGAGATTCATAAGCACTGCGAAGATGTGAACCTGACAAGAAACCTAGTCCACCACTATAAATCTTTAATGGTTGGTGAACGGCGAATTCCATTGAAAAGTAAGCAACGCGTTTTGAAAAGCGTTCATCTACGGTAAAGGGCACCTGGTAGTTCGTAAAGCTCATAGCTAAGTGAGAATTAGTAATAAATGGGCAGCAAGCGAAACCGAAAATTCTCCTGTGTACTTTTTACACAAAAGAGGCCGCAATATAATAGTAAAAAATGAAAATCAATAACCTGGAATGCCTTTAGCCCCCCCTATTTTCGCACAGAACGGGAATCACGGGGCTTTGGAAGGGCTTTTTTGGGGTAACGGCCCTCAAAAAAGCACTTTATATCCCTGTAACTACCACAACCGCCTGTTTCTTTCATAGACAAGGTGGTGCCACTAAAAGTGATTTCCAGGGCACAAGGGTTGCCGGGCTCCTGGTACTGTCCCATCGTTTTGCTAACCATACGAAGCATCCCTTTCAACTCCCCAATACAATTCCCGTTATCCTTTTCGAAGTGGATGAAGAATTGATACTCATTACTGTTTTTGGCATCCCTCACAGAAATGAAATTGCGGGAATCCATAACATAATTTCCTGAAAATTTATTTTTCCTGGGAAGGGTATCCAACGGATCAACAACATTCTCTATAATCTCTTCATTGGGCTCCGTCATAATCAGGGTAAACTGTCCGGCGGCGCTGTTATAGAGATACACATTCCTCTTGAAATGGGGCTGACCGTGCTCTATCTTTTCTTTATAAGTAGTGATTTGAAATTTATTATCCAATAAGCCATAAACAGTAGTGAACTTATCAAAACCTGTACGAACAAGGGGCATTGCAGCCATGAACTTTTCCTCTTTTGAAAAAGTAGCCATATAACCCACCCTTTTGGAGCCTTGTATGGCCTTGAAGAACAAATAGTTCTCTTTGTTTGGTTCCTTTACTCTTCCCAAAGCATAAATCTTCGGTTTTCCCGATTTGCCAAAATCTTTTGCCAGAACTGAATCTGGTATGATGCTGGTGAAAATTGTGTTACTGATCAATAAAGCCTCCACCCCCGGTTTGGCCAGACTGGTATCGGCCATACGGAAAGGAAGACTGGCCTCAGGAAAAAATTCAATGAAATCAGAAACAGTAACAGGCTCATCTCCCACAAGAGATTTCTTCTTTTGTTTACAGGCAAAAAACGAAACTGTCGCTACTAAAATAATAACCAGCTTTTTCATACTTTCTTCCGGGTTGCCGATAAAAATAATCATTCAGCCCCATTCCCTAAAACATTTCTTGGAAGTCACACAATTAAAATTTAGATTCGTCTAAATTTTATTTTAGTTACGTGAAATATTCATCGAGCAAAGAAAACCACCTCAAAGCCATTTTTCACCTCCAGGAGGCGAATGGCAATGTAACCACAAATGAATTAGCGGCTGCCCTTCAAACGAGACCAGCCTCTGTAACCGATATGCTGAAGAAGCTTAAGGAACAGAAGCTATTACTATATGAAAAATACAAAGGCTTCCGTCTGTCATCGGAGGGAAGAAAAGTGGCTTTGCAAATCATACGAAAGCACCGGTTGTGGGAGTATTTTCTGGTAGAGAAGCTGCAATTTGGATGGGATGAAGTTCATGATGTAGCGGAAGAACTGGAACATATCAGCAGTAAGAAACTGATAGACCAATTGGATGCATTTCTGGGATTTCCTAAAAAAGACCCTCATGGTGATCCCATCCCCGACAGTAATGGAAAATTAACGATACCCCGACAGGTAGATCTTCTGCATCTGCCCCTTCAATTGGTTGCAGAAGTAAGTGGTATTGGAGACCAGTCGGCGGAAATGCTGGAGTTATTAAGCCATAAAAATATTCAGATTGGAAGCAAGTTAGAGATAAGGAAAAAATTCGCCTTCGACAATTCCCTTGAATTGAAGATAAAAAACCATCAACCGATTACAATCAGTGAACACGTAGCTAAAAACATTTTTGTAAGCTATGAGGAATAGGATACACGAGCATAGCTCATTGAGCGAAGTACATGGTACAATCGATGCCAGACAAAAAAAGAGTCGCTGGAAAACCCTGCTAACTTTTTTCGGTCCTGCATACCTTATAAGTGTTGGGTATATGGACCCAGGCAACTGGGCCACAGATTTAGCCGGGGGAAGCCAATTCGGTTATACATTGATTTGGGTTTTGCTGATGAGCAACCTGATGGCATTATTATTACAAAGCCTTTCTACACGATTAGGTATTGTAAGGGGGCGCGACCTGGCGCAGGTTAACCATGAAACCTTTCCTTCCGGAATCAACTTACTACTCTATATTCTTGCGGAAGTGGCCATAGCTGCAACTGATCTTGCTGAAGTATTGGGAATGGCAATAGGCATTCACTTATTGACTGGCCTTCCTCTGATATGGGGTGTTGTAATAACTATTCTTGATACTTTCCTGCTGCTCTTCCTTCAACGTTTGGGAATGCGGAAGATGGAAGCATTCATCATAGGATTAGTTACTGTGGTTGGGGCCTCATTCCTTGTAGAAATATTATTAGCCAAACCACCATTGGGACAGGTAGTAAAAGGATTAGTGCCACATATTCCGAACGAACAGGCTCTTTATATTGCAATAGGAATAATAGGTGCCACAGTAATGCCGCATAATCTTTATCTGCATTCGGCATTGGTACAAACCCGGAAGATTGAAAAAACAACTGCTGGTATGATTGCTAATAATCGGGTAAGTAATCTTCGTATCCATGGATTTATGCGGAGCTGTAAATAGCCTTCCATTACAATCTGCCCGGCAAGCGTACCCGTAATTGTTGAACTTTGTCCAGCCGCAATTAAGGCAATAGCGAAAAGGGTAGGGGCCAGTTTTGTTCCTAACAGATCATGCAGCAGACTATGGGCCTGTTGTAATTCAGCCACATCAGTTCTTCCCGATTCAAAAAATACCTTGGCTGCCAGAATAAGAATCGCGGCATTTACAAGGAAAGCGATATTGAGGGCTATTGCAGAATCCCAGAAATTCCATTTAAGGGCTTGTTTTATACCAGCCGTTGTTTTTTCAATCTTCCGGGTTTGTACCAATGCCGAATGCAGATAAAGATTATGCGGCATTACTGTGGCACCTATTATTCCTATTGCAATATAAAGAGCCTGTTCGTTCGGAATATGCGGCACTAATCCTTTTACTACCTGTCC
>JBGAQE010000269.1:0-2219 GCA_044220885.1 Chitinophagaceae bacterium | reverse complement strand
TACATATGCAGAATGCTCCAGCCAAATAAATACTTCTTTCTTGTACTAGCTATGTTGCTACTGGTATTATTACTGGTTGCTATTGCATTTGGGGCAGTTACAATAAGCACGGGAGATATGTATGCTGCTGTAAGTCATTGGTTGCATGGAGACCCGCCAGGTAATATCAGGGAAGGTGTTTTCCTTCAGATCAGATTACCACGGGTATTATTATGCGCTATTACAGGTGCCATTCTTTCGGCATCCGGAGTGTTGATGCAGGGCTTATTCCGTAACCCGATTGTGGAGCCAGGATTAACGGGTACCAGTGCTGGAGCTGCCTTCGGAGCATCCATCATTTTTGTATTATCGGGGACATTAGGGAATGAATTCAAGACAGTGACAGGGCCATTGCTGGTGCCAATTTTTGCTTTTGCCGGAGGGTTGCTGGCTACATTTGGCGTGTATGTATTAGCCAGAAGTCAAAAGAAGGTTTCTATCACTTCGCTACTGCTAGTAGGTATTGCCATCAATGCCGTAGGGTTAAGTGGCACCGGTTTTATGAGTTATATAGCCCGTGATCCACAGGCAAGAAGTATCACTTTCTGGAATCTCGGTACATTTTCAGGGGCCTCCTGGAACCAGGTTTGGATTACAGGAATAGTTGCTGCTATTGTTTTGGCGATAGGGTTCAAATATGCCAAGCAACTGAATGCGCTTATACTTGGAGAGGAAGAAGCCGCTTATCTGGGTGTTGATCCAGAAAGGCTCAAAAGACGTATCATGATACTGAATACAGCCATGGTAGCTGTTTCAGATATGCAAAACAATTGAATGCACTAATTCTGGGAGAAGAGGAAGCTGTATATCTTGGAGTGGATCCTGAAAAACTCAAAAGACGAATCATGATACTGAATACAGCCATGGTGGCTGTTGCCACCGCTTTTGTGGGTGTTATCAGTTTCATGGGATTGATAGTACCGCATGTGCTTCGCCTTTTAATAGGAAGCGATAATAAGAAACTGCTGCCGGCTTCCATTTTGATGGGGGCTTTACTAATGACATTGGCAGACCTCGGGGCAAGATTATTATTGGCTCCTGCTGAAATACCGATAGGCATAATTACTTCTCTGGTAGGAGCTCCTGTTTTCATCTACCTGTTACGCCAATATCAGGTCATAAATAACAAAGGAGGGTATGATGATTGAGATAAAAACATTGGGTTACCAAATCAGGGATAAATGGTTAGTTAAAGATGTCAGTTATGTTTTCGAGACTGGGAAGATACATATGCTCTGTGGCCCGAATGGAGCGGGAAAGTCTACGCTGCTGAAACTGCTGGCTCTTGAAAAGAAACCACATACAGGAACCATCTATTATGAAGGGGTGCCGGTAAATTATGACAGTCGCCTTAGCTACGCTAAACAAAGGGCTGTATTATCTCAACATACGGATATCGGTTTTCCTATGAAAGTATCGGAGATCATAATGATGGGCAGGTATCCTCATTTCAAATCTAATCCAACAAAGAAGGATCACCAGATATGTGACGAGGTGATGGAAGAATTGGGTTTGAATGATTTTAAGAACAGGAACTACCTTACGCTTTCTGGCGGAGAACAACAACGGGTTCAATTCGCAAGGGTGCTGACCCAATTGTGGGATATACCTTCAGGAGCTCCAAGGATGTTATTATTAGATGAACCTATTGCATCACTAGACCTTCGGCATCAATTCGATTTTCTGCATGAGCTTAAGAAATTCATGGATCAGCGAACTACAGTAATCGCCATATTACATGATCTTAATCTGGCTTTGAATTATGGCGATGAGGCCTTATTGCTTTCTAAAGGACAGCTTTTTGCTTCTGGAAAACCAGCTGCTGTATTGAATCCGGAAAATATCAAGAATGTATTTCATGTTGACAGTGAAATACATGAATTGCCTTCTTCCAAAATCCTTTGGGTAAAAGAAAGGATATAGTTTTTTATTCCTCAATCCATTTCAGGCAAACAGGATTACCTGTTTCTATGCGTATATTGGTATCTGTCAGTTCTCCTGTTTCCTTATTCCTTTTAAACACTACAATATTGTCGCTTTGCTGATTAGCGACCAGGAGGAATTGTCCACTTGGGTCTATTGAGAAGTTTCGGGGTATCTTTCCACCGGTATCATATCTCTTTATGAACTGCAGCATTCCTGATGAATGGTCGATGCTGAATAATGAAATGGTATTTGAT
>JBGAQE010000268.1:0-2223 GCA_044220885.1 Chitinophagaceae bacterium | reverse complement strand
ATCAACTTATGGGGATTCTTTGCTTTCGAAACAAAGGGTTGAAGTTTATGAAATAGATCAGGATGGTAATTTCAAAAACAATCTTTTTGGTTTTAGGGCGGATACTTCTAATATCATAACCTTCCCAACAATACTCGGTTCCAAACTGATAGACTTCGGTAAACTCAGGGATAGTGTCTTCGATATCACCAAGAGGGATACTCTGAAATTGAAAAATCAGTTGAGGATACCGATGAATCTGAATCTATTCAATAGATTCCTTTCTTATGATACTTCAAACGCATACAAAAATGATTCGTTTTTCAGGACGGTATTCAATGGGTTAGCTTTAAAGATTAACGAGGGCAGTTCTCCTTTGAAAAATGCGCTTGCTTATTTCTCTTTAAACAGCACTAATACAAAACTGAAATTCTATTATAGAGTGAAGGATCCAGCATCTAGTAGGATAACAGATACCTTGGTGACCGAATTCGGTTTCTATTCTTTCAATTCAGCCAACGCAAATAGCATAGTCAGGACGAATAGCAACAACTATCTGGCTTATCTTAACAATAGTAATCCTGATGATAACCTTGTTTATCTTCAGTCTTCACCTGGTTCTTATGCAACTATAAAAATCCCTGGTTTGAAAGGGCTGAGCAATCGCATAATTCACAGGGCAGAATTAATAGCAGAAGTGGTTTCAACCATTGATGAGAATATCTATACAAAGCCGGGGTATGTTTTTGTTGATGCCATAGATACGGCAAAGTCCAGGATCATAACGGTGCCTTATGACTTTAGTTATGAAAATAATTACCAGGTCTTATTCGGCGGCCTATTGACCAATAACGTATATAATTTCAATATTTCGAGGTATGTACAGGGAATTGTAACCAGGAAGGAAAAGGATTATACCCTTCGTATATCTGCTCCTTACCGTTCAAATGCTACTGAGACTACCTCTTCAAGAGGTGAATTAACCCCAGCAAATCCGGCAGCACTTACAGGCATTTCCCTGAACAAGCCAATTGCCAAAGGCAGGGTAGTGCTTGCAGGCGGATCTTATGCAAACAGGGCGAAAAGGATGAGGGTTCGGATAATTTATTCCAAAATTTAGTTTTTGTCAATTCGTCTATTATCTTTGCGCCTGTATAATTTCAGGTTCTAATTTTATTTTAAAAACTCATTATGCCTTATTTATTTACTTCTGAAAGCGTTTCTGAAGGTCATCCAGATAAAGTGGCTGACCAGATTTCTGATGCCCTTATTGATAACTTCCTTGCTTATGACCCACAGTCAAAAGTAGCCTGTGAAACGCTGGTTACTACTGGTCAGGTTGTGCTGGCTGGAGAAGTGAAATCAAAATCATATCTGGATGTTCAGGATATCGCCCGTGAAGTTATTCGCCAAATTGGCTATACAAAGGCTGAATACATGTTCGAAGCAAATTCCTGCGGTATATTCTCAGCCATTCACGAACAGAGTGCCGATATCAACCGTGGTGTTGACCGTTCTGTAAAGAAGCTGAATTTTGAAGCAAAAGCTAATGCACAAGGTGCTGGTGACCAGGGTATGATGTTCGGCTACGCTACAACGGAGACCGACAACTACATGCCATTGGCCCTGGACCTCGCACATAAGATATTGCAGGAAATGTCTAAGACTCGTCGTGCTGGTAAGGAACTGAAATACCTGCGCCCGGATGCAAAAAGCCAGGTTACTATTGAATATAACGATCATAACCAACCAATCAGGATCGATACGATCGTAGTTTCCACACAGCATGATGATTTCGATACAGATAAGAAGATGTTGGATCAGATCCGTCAGGATATCATCAACGTTATCATCCCAAGGGTAGTAAAACAATTAAAGCCTTCATTACGTAAGCTTTTCAATGACAAGATTACTTATCATATTAACCCAACTGGAAAGTTTGTAATCGGTGGACCTCATGGTGATACCGGACTTACAGGCCGTAAGATCATTGTTGATACTTATGGTGGTAAGGGAGCGCATGGTGGTGGTGCCTTCAGTGGTAAAGATCCCAGCAAAGTTGACCGTTCTGCAGCATACGCAACTCGTCACATTGCCAAGAACCTGGTAGCTGCAGGTGTTTGTGATGAAGTATTAGTACAGGTTTCTTATGCCATCGGTGTTGCAAAACCTTGCGGTTTGTATGTAAACACATATGGTACTTCTAAAGTGGATTTACCTGATGGAGAAATTGCACGTATAGTT
>JBGAQE010000064.1:0-19446 GCA_044220885.1 Chitinophagaceae bacterium | reverse complement strand
GCTTTAGGCAGAAGCATCAATAATCCAGCATCAAGCACCCAGCTTCTACTTTCCTCAACATATCCAACAGCTCGCATAAATCTGCAAAAAACATTAAATTAAAACTGCTCATTCTCAGGCAGGTACTTCGAACTTGATCCTCCTCCCATATAAGAATAAGATTTTCATTTAACCTTGATAAGCGATGATCATACAATACTTGAATACCCATTCCCGAAGGGCCCGATTTTGCAGGAAGATTATAGCGGAGTCCGGCTTGAAGACCAGACCCAGCTTTATTGAATTACTGGTAAGACTTTCCTTATTCCCACCATCATATTTCACATTGGCCCCTAACAGATAATTCATTTCTGGTCCAGCTAAAATATCAATCTTTTCACTTGCTTTGATATTCGCATGGATCTGTACTGACAAATATGTATAACTATATTTATCGGTTGTAGAAGCACCTGGTTCACCACCTGTATTAGTATATGACAATTTCTCTGAAGCCGGATTATGTTTAATCATCAATGAAGGTTCAACGGCAAACTTATCACTGAATCCGATTTTAGCTCCAACACCTAATTGGTATCCAATACCCGGTATCGACTTATGATTCATATTACCATAATCCTCTGCACTTCGTTTCATGGAAAGATTAGGGCCGGCAACTAATGTTGTAGAAATCGATTTAATTCCTAATGGAAGTTTCTTGCCCTTTTTTTCATTCATAGATGATACAGGCAATTCAAGCACAGCATTTGAAACCGATTTCTCAATAGCAGGTTCTTTAGCAGCTTCATTCCCTTCATATAATACAGGCTCAACTACATTAACAGGCATCATTACATTTTCAACCTGATCATATTCAGAAAGAGAAACTTCATTTGTTTTACTGACAAAAGGATTAATTGCATTCCCTTTTCCTTTCTTACTAATTTTTAGTCCACAAGAACAAGATTGATTTTCATTCTCAGAAATTACTTGCTTTTTATCTGTCGTAACCAATAATTCTTTTATTTTTTTATCCTTACTTACTGTAGACTGTGCTTCTTTGCAACAGCAACTTTGTGTGAGCAGCATTCCTGCGAGGAATACGATACTCCATGAGGTTATAATTTTATTCATAATTTTCTTTTTTTGCCAAAGGCATAATGCCTAAGGCTTAATGCTAATTCAGTAATCCGTACGAAAAAAAAATCTTCGTATCAGTTCTTTTGTAATTCACGAAAAACTATTGGCAGCAACCTACATTACGCCTTACGCTTTAAGCCTTAGGCATCAAGCATCAAGCATTCAGCATCCCGCCTACTTCCCATGCAACAAATTACAAATCGCACAAGTAACCGACACCTGAAAGCCCTTCATATACCAACCAGGTACAGAATAATTGCCGCCACCTGGATATTCCGATTTATTGAGGCGGGAAATACGGTGATCATAAAGAAGTTGAAATCCCCATGCTCCACTTCCGGGCAATGTATAACGGGCACCTACCTGTGCATCCAATCCGGTTTTAACAGCATTCTTTTTCAAGTCTGTCTTTTCTCCATCAACATCCACTTTGGCACTCATTAGAAAATTAACTTCAGGCCCTACGAATAGAGCGAGATTTTCTCCTACTTTTAATTCTGCTAATACCGGAACTGATATCCATGTAAAAGAATATTTGTCGGTATAACTACTCCCAGGCTCTCCTCCACCTCCCGTATAGGTGTAACTGACTTCTTCACTTGCTGAATTGTGCTTCACTAAAATCGACGGGGCTACAGACACCTTATTATTGAAACCAAGATTTAATCCAACACCCGCTTGAAATCCGATACCGGGTTTATTTTTCCTGCTCATGCCACCGCCAGTTTCTGCCTTATTGTTAAAGAAAGAAACGTTTGGACCTGCAATAATGCTTGTACCTACTGATTGGATTCCTAATGGAAGTTTTTTTGCCGGTTTTGGCAAAACAGATAACGCAGAAATATTTACAACCTGCTTCTCTTCAGTCTCAATCTTTGCTTCAGTAATTCCAGAAAAGGCACCAATAGAAGCCGATGTGGCAGGTTCGGCTATAGAAGGGCGTAATTTATTTTCATTGAACACATAATCAGGCGGCTTCTGGATACGGCAGGAAGCTACAGCGCCTTCCCCCATTGTACAACAACTTTGCACAAGTAGTGGGATTGATACAATTCCAATAATGTTTTTAAAATCTTGGATCCATGCAATGGTTTTGCTTTGAATTGATTGTTTCATTTCAGACAGGTTTAATTTACCTGCATAGCAGATAAGGTGAAGAATAATGAAGGGCAAGCGATCATTGGCATTTCAATCAACGGGTTAAGGATTGAAGCATTGTGTTACTGCAATTTTGGATATTGACGGCAGGGGAAAAAGTAAATTCAACGAATGGAGGGAAAGTTTAAACGAATGGCACTGGAATGTTTAATAGGTTCCATTAGTTCCATAGGTTCCATAGGTTTCTAGGTGTAACACCAAAACTAATTAATTGCAATTAGTAGTGAAATCACACCTAGAAACCTATGGAACCTATGGAACTAATGGAACCTCTTGAACTTTTGGAACCCTTGAACCTAGTAAGAATTTTGAACTTTACTTAACGGTCTCCCTCAACCTCTCCAACACATAATAAGTAATTGGACAGAAAGTAGAATTTTTTAATGTCAGCACAGGTCGTTTGAGGATTACATCTTCGTCGGTATAAGGGAAGCGCTGGCAATCGGAAGGACGCTGGTCATAGATACTACAGAAATTATCTTCTCCGAGGAAGGGACAGGGTTTGCTATTAACAACATAGTCACCTTCTTTGTCAAGATCGAGATAGGTTTCAATAAAATCACCTTCTTTCATACGAAGGTGTTTACTGATGCGCTTTATATCGGGCGTTTTGAATCGTGGCGAAAAATTCTTGCAACAAGCGGCACACTTTAAACAATCCACTTTCTGAAATGCTTCTTCATGCAGGTCGGGTAATTGTTTGTACACTTTATTCTTATCGGCACGTGCCAGAAAGTTCTTGTACAATTTCTGGTGCTCGGCCGATTTCTTTTCCCAATTTATAAGTATGTCTTGTGCCATTCATCAAATATTAACAATCGAAGATACAGGCTCTGGACGAGAGACTGTAATTTTGTCTCACCAAATACCTGTATGCAAGAACTCAAGGAACAATGGCTGATGTTGATCGGCACTCCTCTTTACATCATAATTGTATTAGTGGAACTGCTGTTGAGTAACTATCGCCACAAAAAAATCTACAATTGGAAAGATACCGCCACCAATGTGTATCTGATGCTGGCAAATAGCCTTATTGACCTCTTATTCAGAAGTTTTTATATAGGTGTTTATATCATCATCTATCACCATCAGGTGTTTGCATTGGCAAATCCGGTTATTTATTGGTTTATGCTTTTCCTGTTGGAGGACTTCCTATATTACTGGCTTCATCGTTTCGACCACGAGATCCGTTTGTTTTGGGCGGTACACGTTACCCATCATTCTTCCGAAAATCTCAATTTTACCGTAGGCTTCCGGTCTTCTGTTTTCCAACCACTATACAGATTCCTCTATTTCCTGCCATTGGCCTGGCTGGGATTCAAACCGCTAGACATCGTTTTTGTGTATTCCGCCACCCAGATCTGGGGAATATTAGTCCATACCCAACTCATCAATAAAATGGGTTGGCTGGAACATATACTGGTAACTCCCAGTCATCACAGGGTTCATCACGCATCTAACCCTAAATACCTCGACAAGAACATGGGCATGTTCCTCATCATTTGGGATAAACTCTTCGGCACTTTCCAGGCAGACAGCCGAATACCAACCATCAATACGGGCTCACCAAACCTCGAAAAACATCATTCGTCTTTCATGGGGATAAACTCTCTCGGCAACTTTCCCTGCAGATCTGGGGCATATTGGTCTTTCAATAAAATGCTGAAGAATACCAACCCATCCAATCTCCCGTACCACCAAAACCTCTCATTGAAAAACTAACCCAATATGTTTCCATCGTCTTTCATGAATGGGATGCCATCCGTCTGGACCTCTCCCGTACCGACATAGGCTGGAAGGAAAAAACAGGGTACCTCTTTGGTCCGCGGGGTGAGGATGGGAGCAGGAGGACTTCGGAGGAGTTGCGAGAGGCGGAGGGATTTACTGAAGTCGAAAGGATTTGAGTAATTTGAAAATTTGGGGATTTGAAAATTTGAAAATAAACAGCCAATACAAAAACCGCTGAGACGCAGGGACGCAGTGATTACTTCGTTTTCTTGCCTAAAGATTTTCAAATTCTCAAATCCCCAAATTTTCAAATTCCATACTCTTTTTCCCCAAAATTTGCACCCCTTCAACAAATGGATGTTAGTCTGCCCAGTATCAAGTAAATTTGCGGACTTTTTAGGGTCTTTTTAGGAGGCTACCTCTGGAAAGATCCTGCAGTCTAAAAATTAACTCCATGAATGTATTTGAACTACAGTCGAATGAATTCCAGGCGCGTCATATCGGAACAATGGGTGATGAACCTGCACTGCTGCAAACAATAGGGGTATCGAGCGTGGAAGAACTGGTTGCCAAGACCGTTCCTGCCGGTATCCGTAGCCAAAAGAAACTCGATTTGCCAGAAGCCATGAGCGAAGCCGCTCTTCTGGAACATCTGAAAGAGATTTCATTAGAGAATAAGGTATTCCGTAATTATATTGGACAGGGCTATTTCGATACCCTTACTCCTTCTGTGATATTGAGAAATATCTTTGAAAACCCAGGATGGTATACCCAATACACTCCCTATCAGGCAGAGATATCTCAAGGCCGTTTGGAAAGTCTGTTGAACTTTCAAACCATGGTAAGCGATCTTACTGCTCTACCTATTGCCAATGCCTCATTGCTTGATGAAGCTACCGCTGCTGCAGAAGCAATGAATATGTTCTTTCATCATGTAAACCGTACAGACGTAACTACAGCGCCAAAATTCTTTGTAGATAAGGATGTATATCCACAGACTATCGATGTCGTGATCACCCGTGCCGAACCTCTGGGTATTGAAGTAGTAGTGGGTGATTACAAGACCGCAACCATCGACAATCTATACTTCGGTGCTTTGGTTCAGTACCCGAACAATATCGGTTCTGTTGAAGATTACCGTTCCTTTATAGAGAAAGTTCATGGTATTGGTGCTTATGTTGCTATGGCTACCGATCTGCTGGCATTGACGCATCTCCTCCCCGGAGAGTTGGGAGCTGATGTGGCTTTGGGCTCTGCACAACGTTTTGGAGTACCTCTTGGCTTCGGTGGTCCACATGCCGCATTCTTTAGCTGTAAAGATGATTTCAAACGGGCCATTCCCGGACGTATCATCGGAATCAGTATCGATGCCAAAGGCAACCGTGCCCTACGCATGGCTTTACAAACCAGGGAACAACATATCAAACGCGAAAAAGCAACATCAAATATCTGTACCGCACAAGCGCTTTTAGCGAATATGGCAGCCATGTATGCAGTGTATCATGGTCCTGCAGGATTGGTACATATATCCAAACGTGTTGCTTTGCTGGCACAAACTGTTGGAGAAGCACTTGAATCTCGTGGTTTTGAACTGGCCGCTGATCATTTCTTTGATACACTGGCTGTAAAAGTAGAAGATAGTGCCCCAATAAAAGAGAAAGCACTTCGTCAGCAAATCAATCTTCGTTATATAGGGAAGAACCTGGTGATCATCTCATTGGATGAAACTGTAAACACAACCGATTTGTATGATCTTATCAACTGCTTTGAGAATGATACTGATCCGGTAAGTTTCGCTATCTCTGAAGATGCTTCCCTCGATCATATCCCAACAGCACTGACTCGTACTTCTTCTTTCTTAACACATACCGTATTCAATAGTCATCATAGCGAAAGCCAGATGATGAGATATATAAAGAAACTGGAGAATCGCGACTTGTCGTTGAATACATCCATGATTTCTCTCGGTAGCTGTACCATGAAACTGAATGCAGCTACAGAAATGATACCATTGAGCTGGGCCCATTGGAGCAAGATGCATCCATTCGCTCCAGCCGATCAATCAAAAGGATATCAATTGATGGCCGACACCCTCAGCAAATACCTTTGCGAAATCACCGGATTCGACGCCTGCAGCTTGCAACCAAATAGCGGTGCTCAAGGCGAATATGCAGGACTATTAGCCATCCGTAATTACCATCTTGCCAACGGTCATCATAATCGTAATGTGATATTGATTCCTGTATCGGCACATGGAACCAATCCGTCTAGTGCGGTAATGGCAGGCATGAAAGTGATAGTTGTGAAAGCATTGGAGAACGGCTATATCGATGTAGAAGATTTCAAAGCGAAGGCAGAAGCCAATAGCGCTAATCTGGCTGGTGTAATGATCACCTACCCTAGCACTTATGGTATCTTCGAAGAATCAGTAAAAGAGATATGTGCTATAGTACACCTGCACGGTGGACAAGTATATATGGATGGTGCGAATATGAATGCGCAAGTGGGATTGACCTCTCTAGGTTTAATTGGTGCGGACGTTTGTCACCTGAACCTGCATAAGACCTTTGCGATACCACATGGTGGTGGTGGACCTGGCATGGGGCCGATTTGTGTGAAAGCGCATTTGGCGAAACATTTGGCTGGTCATGTTGAGACCGGAAGTCTGGAAGACCGAAAGTCCGGAAGTAATACAGCAGCCTATGGCGCAGTGAGTGCAGCTCCAATTGGAAGTGCTTCTATTTTGTTGATCAGCTACGCATATATAAGGTTACTGGGTGCTGATGGTGTGAGGATGGCAACGGAATATGCGATATTGAATGCAAACTATATGAAGGCTAGACTGGAAAAGGATTATGATATCCTTTACACAGGTCATAATGGAACATGTGCGCATGAGTTCATTGTTGACTTACGTCCTTTCAAAGCAAGCGCGCATATAGAAGCGGAAGATGTGGCTAAAAGATTGATGGACTATGGCTTCCACGCTCCTACTATGAGTTTCCCTGCGGCACTATTATGATTGAACCTACAGAAAGTGAAGACAAGGGTGAACTGGACAGGTTCTGTGATGCGTTGCTGGCAATCCGTGAAGAAATTCGCGCCATTGAATCAGGATCATCTGACCAAAAAGATAATGCATTGAAGAATGCACCACATACGCAATCAACCATCTGTGCCACTGCCTGGCCGCATAGTTATACACGTGAGCAAGCTGCATTCCTCCTGGGTATGTAGCGCAGAACAAGTTCTGGCCAACGGTATCGAGGATTAACAATACACATGGGGATAGGAATCTGGTGTGTACATGTGAGCCGACGGAGGCGTATGCGTAGGAATTTGAAAATTTGGAAAATTTGAAGATTTGAAAATATCTGGCTGGAGACCTGATTAATTTTTGAATAAACAGCCAATACAGTAACCGCGGAGGCGCGGAGACGCAGGGGAGAAACCGCGTCTCTGCTTGTCGGCGGTTATTTTTTTGTGATAACCGGGAAGGAAATAAGAGATTGTCTTTTAATTATAAATCTATAATCAAGCTTTCTACCTATATACACTTATTTATAGAATTGTCTTTGGCAACATATTGACATTCAAATTATTCAACTAAAGTTTTGTCTCACTTTTCTAAAAATATATGTCATACCCAACCACCTCTATCAAAAATAAACAATTGATTATTTTGCTTGCCATATTCGCATATTCGTCATGTTTGTAAATAAATTAGTCCTATAACCGACTTTTTACTTAATTTTAATGAAATAATAATTACTTTTAAAAGCCGTTATAATAAAATTTTTTTTTATTTCGCTAAAATTATTGAGGCACAAATATTCTATTAAAATTGGCTATTAAGAATCGAGTTTGAAACATTGAAATATTTGACCAATTAAATTGATTTTAATCAAGCTCAACAAGAGAAATAAGGGGAAGTTTTCAGAAATAAATAAAGTAAAAGGTATTCTGAGACGCGTAAATAGAGCAGGTATTTTTTAACTTCATTTATATCAATATTTCTTCAAAATAAATTGCTCACATTAATATAAACTTCATGAAATCATTTCTGAAATTTTCATCAATTTCCTGGTTCTGGTAACCCTTTTCTCTGCTTGTCAGAAAGATGTGGAACAATTACCCAAACCAAATCTAAAACCGCCTTCCGCTGATGCCGGCCCTTCGCAGAATGTAGCCCTTCCAATATCATCAGGAAACCTTAAACGGTACGGGAATTTCTTATAATGGTCCAATTACAGGCTATTTATGGAGTTTGATTTCTGGACCTAACGTACCATCCATACTTAGTCCAAGCTCAAAAACTACAAATGTGAATGGACTTGTAATTGGAACCTATAAGTTTCAATTTATGGTTATAGATAGTGCGGGGCTGACTGGAGTTGACACTACAAGTATTGTGGTAGTAGCAAACCCTAAACCGATTCAAAACTAACTATTCAAACGGGTAATAATCCAAAATGAAGCATTGCTTAGTTGGACAAATTCTGGAAGTACTACTGGCGCCAATTTCAGTTTCCAGGAAATACCTGCAGGAGCATGGACAACAGGTGGCGAATTGCTTTTATTGAGAAGCATATTCAAATTTGACTTATCAGCTATCCCGGCAATGCTACTATAGTTTCAGCGAAACTCAGCTTGTACTCTAATCCTACCCCATTGAATGGTAGTGCCACCGACGCCAATTACGGTCCTAATAACGCCATGTTTATTGAACGGATAACATCAAACTGGAACACTTCCATTACGTGGCCAACCCAGCTTTTTGGAGATAATGCCACCCAGATTGCTATTCCTCATACAAGCTTGCCATTTTTAGACCTGGTAGATGTAGATGTCACAAATATGGTTGCTACCATGGTTAACGGTAACGCCAATTATGGATTTAAGATCCGTCTTCAAAATGAAGCATTTTACAACATCAGGAATTTCTGTTCCAGTAAACATGCAAATACGGCAAAAAGACCAAAATTATTGTAACTTATCAATAAGACGATACTATAATTAAGGCATTTTATTTTAAAGAAGCCCCTGAAAATTCAGGGCTTTTTTATTTTTTAAGGTAATATTTTCTCAAACTTGAAACGACTAGAAAATAATAGTTACATTTAAGTATTCAGATAAAAGAATATTCAATTTCTCTGCAGCTTCCATAATGTATGAAATACCAGGTTTACGTCATAGAACTATCAAAAAAAGTATTTACGGAGAATACTAAATTCCGAAATGCTAATCCTCAATTTAACGGGGTTCTTGAATGTTTGTATGTAGGCATGACCAGTAAATCTCCGGCAGAAAGATTCAAACAACATAAAACCGGTTATATAAACAAAAAAGGCCATGACCTTTCAGCATACATTGCAAAGAAATATGGTACTTATCTTCGTCCCAGCCTTTATGATCATTTAAATTTAAAACCAATGACCAGAGTGCAAGCGCTGGCAATGGAAAAAAAATTGGCACTTGATTTAAGAAGACAAGGGTATGCGGTATGGTTCAACTAAAAAGGATTCATAATCGAGAGAGTGGGGAAGAATATTCAAATACGTAAAAAGTCATCATGTCTCTCATTTTTTAGTTCCACTAGATTAAGATAAAACTCAGCCCTATCCCCAATATTCCGATTCCCAATAGCCAATTTCTTACATTTATAACCAGAAAGATTATCTGGCATTTCTTTATATACTTCACTAATGATGGTATTGAGTATCCCTTGGTCATAATTTCAAAGTTTATATTTATATTTATTTGACTGTTTATTTAATGAAATCAAAGTAATGAAAGTCAATAAAGAAGACGACCAAATAAAAGAAACAGCAGAAAATCTACCAGAAAACAGTACTGATAATCACCCTCAGGTTACTGAACCTGTACAACAACCTATTACCCCAACCCAAGAACCAGAATCAATGGAAGTACATCATCATACACACTCTCATGGAAAGAAAAACTCGAAGTCTTATATCTGGGAACTCGTTATGCTGTTTCTTGCAGTATTCTGTGGATTTTTAGCCGAATACCAGCACACCATTGAACACCAGCGGGAAAAAGAATATGCCGTTGCCTTGTATGATGAATTATATGCCGATTCAATAGTATTCTCCCCTACAAGGTGATTGGGTAAAGAAAGGGATTGCGACTATCTGGTAAAGTATTTAAAAGACAGCTCTCTAACCAATTTGCCAAAAGAATTTTACGCGTCTTATACCACTGTTTTTTATCTATTCACCAGCTACACGTTTGAACCCAAAGATGGTGTACTGAGTCAGCTCAAGGGCTCCGGATCTCTTCGATATTTTAAAAGTGGCTACATGCAAAAATTATTGGGAGATATGACAGTTTATATAAACAATGTTCGTGAGCGAAATGAACAGGAATATCAATACTTTGCCAGTCCTGTTAAACCATTCCTTTTGAAGCATTATGATTTTAACTGGATGAATGAACTCAGGAAAATGGATGAAACTGCTTATAACATCAATCTGATAGCTCAATACAGGGCTGGCGATAAGATTATAAAAGCTGATATACTTAATCTTCCTTCCTTCGACCGTGGAGAAGCAATAAATCAAAGACCATGCTGGTATCTACACCCTATGAAAGATTATATCAATACCAATAAGAAACTTTTAGAGGAACTAAGAAAGGAATATCACTTAAATTAACATCAATAAAAGTAAAATTACAATAAGTCTTTTCAAACCAAAACCCAACTCAAATGACCAGGCTATCTTATTTTATATCCTCCCTTTTGCTCATTGGAATAGTAAATATCAGCTGCAATCATGAAGAAAAATCAGCTAATACAAATGGCAACCCCATTTTCGTAACAGAAAGAGACTCCCCTGAATACTTTCTTCTTCGCCCTAAATTGGAAAAAGAATATGGCTACTCTCATGCAGTAAAAATCGGCAACGACCTTAAGATATCAGGAGCGGTAAGTATGGACGATAGTGGTATTATTGTAGGCCCCGGCAACATGGAACTGCAAATGAAGAACTGCTATAGCGATCTGGAGAAAATCCTGAAACATTACGGATACACATTTGATGATGTAGTAGCAGAGAATGTCTACACCACCAATATGGAGGAGTTCATCAAAGTATCAGGCTTCAGGAATAGTATCTATAAGAAACAGTTCCCAACAGGTACCTGGTTGGAAGTAAAGGGTCTTGCCATCAAAGGACAAATGATTGAAATAGATATGGAAGCCCATAAATCGGAATAATTTAGGAAAGCAATAGGGCTGACATTCGTAAATTAGATAAACCTTAGTTATGAAATATACAGTCCTATACCTACTTATTGTTATATGTGGTAAATCGTTTGGACAACAATCATTAATCACAAGACTGGATGGAAGTAAAATTTCCGTTTCGGAAATTGACAAAACTGTCATGAGATTAATGACTGCCACTAATATTCAAGGAGCCAGCATCGCTATTTTGAATAAAAATAAGACAGCCTATATCAAATCATACGGATATAGAAATAAACCTCAAAATGCTATCCTGGACACAGCCTCAATTGTTTATGGAGCTTCTCTTAGCAAAGCTGTCTTTGGGTATCTGGTTATGAAACTGGTGGAATCTAAAACCATTGAGTTGGATAAGCCTTTATACAGCTATCTTTCTAAACCAATTCCGGAATATGAATACTTCTCCGATTTGAAAGGAGATGAACGATGGAAACTTATTACAGCCAAAATGTGCTTAAGTCATACTACAGGATTGCCGAATCTAAGATGGTTTCATCCTACAACTGGTAAAGAAGACACTCTTGGAATAATGAAAATTTACTTTACCCCAGGAAGCAAATATGCCTACTCAGGTGAAGGTTTCAAAATGCTTCAATTGGTTATTGAAGAAATAACCAAAAAAACTACCGAGGAATTGGCACAGGAATATGTATTTAAACCTCTTGGCATGTCAAGAACCGGTTATATATGGCACGAATCCTTTGGAGATGATAATGTAGCTGTGGGGCATATGGCAGATGGACTAATAGATCAGAAAAGAAAAAGAAAAGAAGCCGTCGCTGGAGGATCAATGGTGACCACTATTGCTGATTACTCAAAATTCGTTGAAAATGTGATGCAAAAAAAGGGATAAGCCAAAAAAGTTATATTGAAATGTTTTCGCCTCATATTGCGATACACTCTAAAACTCAGTTCCCTCCTATCACTCTCGAAACTACAACCGAAAATGATGCCATACAATTATCATATGGTCTGGGCTGGGGAGTATTTAAATGCAAGTACGGGAAAGCGTTTTTTAAAGAAGGTAACGGCGGGGCATGGAGAAATTACAATATCAACTTTCCTGAAAAAGGAATATCTGTAATCATACTTGTCAATAGTGAAAATGGAGAAAAGATGTTTAAGGAATTAGTGGAGACTGCAATAGGAAAGTCTTGTATTCCGTGGAAATGGGAAGGGTATGCGGAGGAGAATTAAAAATTAAAAAGTCAAAAGTCAAAATTAAAGAACTCAATATTCAGAGGATATTAGGATATAATTAATGATATAAAATGTATCTGCTGAATCGCATTGGTTTTAGCTTTGTCAGATACTTCATATTATTTTTCTATCAAAAGAAATCACAAAACACTTCAGCTTGAACAATATAGACAGACATTATAGTTAATAAAGATGTTAATTAACAAGGAGACACCTTATTAATCCGTAACTTGTAGTACGCAAATGGGTTTTCTTATAAAATGTGCGGTATTTCCACCTAAAGAACTCCTTAAAAGCTCCAAATAAAGTCCTGAGTCTCATTAGTCGCTATTTATCGAGACCCTTATTATCAACTCCATTACAGAATTGTCTTTTACCAGCTACAACCTATCTAAACACAAATTAGGTTCTTATATGGTAGTAATGGCATTCTATTCTAAACCAAAAAAAAAGGTGTTTATGAAAATCTATATAAAAAATATGGCTTGTGAAAGCTGTAAGATCGTTGTTGAAAAAGCACTGAACGAAATGGATATATTCCCAATAAAAGTGGAACTGGGTGAAATTGAAACAAAAGAGGATATCTCGGAAGAAGAGAAGAATAAACTGAATTTTGTGATCAAGAAAGCCGGATTGGAATTACTTGAAAAAAAGCAAGGTATTCTGATTGAGAAAATTCGACAGGTCATGGTGGACTACGTATATAAATCGGATGAGAAGCCAAATATCAAATTTTCTGTTCTTTTAAGTGAGGAGTTAAACCACAGCTATACTTATTTAGCCAATTTCTTTTCGGAAGTTGAAGCATCTACCATAGAGCAATATATCATCTCTTTGAAAATCGAAAGAATAAAAGAATTGATTCTATTTGGAGAAGATACGTTTTCTGAAATAGCTGATAAACTTCATTATAGCAGTGTTGCACATCTTTCCGCTCAATTTAAAAAAGTAACAGGATTAACTCCTACCCATTTTAAGGCATTAAAAAATAAAAGAAGAATTACTATCCAGAATATTTAAGTTATTCAGTAGCCTTCAGGATTATTTCCTATATTAGAATCAGGCAAGTCATAAAGTCACTATAAGCTTGGAAATTGAGTTATAAATACAACTAAGAAAAGGGTAATTGCTTCATAAAAATCAATTTATTGTTTTCTTGCCTGCATTTAAAATGGACTATGTATACCAGGACAATTCTGCTTTTATTATTTTTTTCAATTGGCCATTCGGCATATTCTCAGCCCAAATCTGCCAGGCTTCAAAAAATAATGCAGACCTATCACAGCTACAACATGTTCGATGGAGCAGTTCTGGTAGCTGAAAATGGTAAAATCATATACAAAGAAGCATTTGGTTTAGCAAACCGTGAATGGAATATCCCTAATCGAACAGACACCAAATTCATGATCGGTTCTGTATCAAAACCGCTAACGGCTGCCCTAGTACTTATTCAGGTTCAAAAGGGATTACTCAAACTTGATAATACAATCGACAGTTACTTACCAGAATTCATTGGCAAACCTGCCGCAAAAGTTACTATCAGGCAGTTGCTAAGTCACACATCCGGCATACCGAATTATGATATCATAAAGGATTTCTTTCCAAGAATCAGTCGTCAGAATTACAGCAGATCAGACTACCTGAAAGTTTTTATTGACTCCGCCCTCGCATTTGCCCCTGGCAGCCATTATGCCTATAGCAGTTGGGGCTATTTCACATTGGGATATTTAATGGAAATGGTAACTAAGAAGTCATATTCTGAGTTAATGACTGAAGACATATTCCAAAAAATCGGAATGAATAATTCCGGATCTTACTATCATACACAGATTGTACCCAAAAGAGCTACAGGGTACGATTATAGCTTTGGGGGTTATACCTCATCAGATTTCAGAGATCAATCAAATACAATGGGAACTGGTGATATATACTCCACTGTAGACGACCTCTTCAAGTTCCATATGGCATTATCAAATCATACCTTACTGAACAAAGAATTGACAGATCAAATGTTTACGCCAGGCATAGAATTAGCACAATATGGCTTTGGCTGGTTTAATAAGCAATTCAAATACAGTCCTGTCGATAGTGTAGCATCTAACTTTCATCTGGGTATGACAGAAGGCTTCATTTCATTCATCAGGCGTATCCCTTCCACAAACAGTATGGTGGTGATACTGTGCAATAGCTCCCCTACCGACTTCTTTGGAATAACAAACAACTTATTTAAGGTGATTTACAATAAACCAGTTATTCTTAAAGAACCTGCTCATAAAAAAATGGAGACTTATATTGAAAAACTGGGTGCAACAAAATCTCTTGAAGAATATAAGAGAATGAAAGCAGATACCGCTCATTTCTATATAGATTGGATATGGTGCAGGTCACGATGGGAAATATATATCTGGCCCTGAATAAAAAAGAAAAAGCCATTCAATGTTATAAAAAAGCGTTAGCCATTACACCTATATATGAGGAAGCGAAAAACCGTTTAAAAGAACTTGAGAGTAAAAATTAGCAGAGCATTTTAGGGTCATCAAACTATTCTGAATATTTATTAAATTAGCCCCTCATTTCTAAAATTTTCTAAAGATGGAAAATCACAAAATATTCAAAATGGCCTTTTCAGGAGTATATCCGCATTATATCAATAAGGCTGAAAGAAAAGGACGTACTAAAGAAGAAGTAGATATCATTATATGTTGGCTCACCGGCTATAGCCAAAAGCAATTGCAAGAGCAGATAGATAAGAAAGTGGATTTTGATACATTCTTTGGAAAAGCTCCTGAATTAAATCCAAACGTATCCAAAATTACCGGAGTTATTTGTGGTTACCGTGTTGAAGAGATCGAAGACCCTCTCATGAAAAAAATAAGATATATGGATAAGCTGATTGATGAGTTAGCGAAGGGCAAGAAAATGGAGAAGATATTAAGAAGTTAACTTCATTTTCGGCCGTCTGGCTTAAATCCAATCTATAGCCAATAACAAAAATTTCTTTACTACTTTTTATGATCAGTAATATAAAGATCCAGAAAACTGAAATCCTATCCGATAATTGGTATACTCTCAAGAAGGTTACTTATGAATATTCCAAGCCAGATGGTTCTACCCATATCCAGGTTAGAGAAGCGTATGACAGGGGGAATGGTGCTACTATCCTGCTTTATAATAAAGCTCAACAATCTGTAATTCTAACCAAACAATTCCGGCTTCCAACATTTATAAACGGCAATGCAGATGGGATGATGATTGAAGCCTGTGCCGGTTTATTGGATAA
The DNA here is from genome assembly GCA_044220885.1 of Chitinophagaceae bacterium. Classification (GTDB taxonomy): domain Bacteria; phylum Bacteroidota; class Bacteroidia; order Chitinophagales; family Chitinophagaceae; genus Endoryza. The sequence continues at coordinate 3,694 of JBGAQE010000064.1, read as the reverse complement.
GGATAATCCAGAGGATTGTATCAGAAGGGAGACAGAAGAAGAAACAGGGTACAAAGTTACTGATGTGAGAAAAATTTATGAAGCCTATATGTCGCCCGGCTCAGTAACAGAAATACTTTACTTTTTCATTGCTGAATACGCAAAAGAAATGAAAGTAAATGAAGGCGGTGGAGCGGAACATGAAGAAGAAAATATCGATGTATTAGAATTGCCTTTTTCAGAAGCTATGAATATGATAGAAAGAGGAGAAATAAAAGACGCAAAGACAATCATGCTTCTTCAATATATCAAACTAAAGAATATACTTCCTTAATAAATATAGTACATAGGTTTTAAAATAACTCCTTCTTCACTTTTTTCCAGAATGCGAAAAAAGACGGATAATCGCCTTTCACTGAACTAAGCCAGTCACGCTCATCTTTGTACCCTTCATAATTATTTAAGGGATGTTCTTTAAAGTAGATTTTTCCATTTACCACTGATTTCAAATGTGAAAATTCACTAACCCATATCTGAATTTCTGGAATATTCTGTTTTGCCAATGTCATACAAAAATCCAGGCTTTTCGATGAGACCGGATATTTTTCAAATACGGATGGCTCTAATAACATTATCTTGTTAGCCTTAGTTTCTCTACGCCATTCAGGATCCAGATTGTAAAAATTGTAAATCATGGTAGGCAGCTCAGGATTGATTATGGGAATGTCCGTATCAGGCAATATGGTATTTAATACAGGTGATTCAAGGGATAGAAGTTTTTCAGGAATAACAATCTTATCGATTACATCATACCTGATATCCAGGAAACTGTTTCGCTGATTTGAATAAAAGTATTTGTTGATATTCTCCTGATTGGCAAAATACATCTTGTTGCTATTCGCACCACATACCCATTGCCAGCTTAAGGCATTGCTGCCCCAATCGGCATCCAGCAAATGATAATACATCCATTGCGCTGGTATCTTCCAGTGGCATCTTCCAATATTACAAGCAAGGGATGCGATATACATACGAAGATGATTATGTAAATACCCGTCCTTATAAAAATCTTCAATCCCCCTATCAATCGTTTCAATACCTGTCTGATGGTTGCTGATACTCAGAGGCATTCCCCTTCTTTCTGCTCTTGGCTGCTTTTGTCTGAGGTCTTCATCAATTAAATCCCCTTTGCTGATCCAGCATTGTTGCCAGTAATCTCTCCAGGCTAATTCCTGGATAAATTTCTCGATTGAATGTGGATTATGTCCAGCAGATAAAACCGATTCAAGTACCTGCTTTGTATTGATAACACCTCTTGATATATAAGGGGATAAATAAGTGATGGCTCCATCACCAAAATTCCGGGTCTGGCCATATTTTATCGGGTCAATCTTCCTTACCCTTTCCAAAATCTGATCATAGGCAAAGGGGAATCTCATCTTTTCGAGATTTTATTATGGCTGATTGTCCTTTGCCGGGTACACTTAAATCGAATCATATCCTCCTGCGCTTTATGGGCATGCTTCACCCCTACTCCAGAAGAAACTCTTTTCCGCCATAAACGGAAACTGGACTCTTTCAGGTTTTTACGCATAATCCGTTCTACCTCACCCTGAGAAAGCCCGAATTGACGCTTTATGGCATCAAATGTAGTTCGGTCTTCCCAGGCCATTTCAATGATACGGTCGATTTCTATTGCCGAAAATTCCTGCACATTCTTGATTTAAATATTTATAAAACAATTACCAGCCTTACAAGTAACTCTTCACCAATACCCAGAAACAAATCTCAAGCAAATTTGTTTATTAAAATATCGCTATCGTACAAAATTGGATTTAATGTGAATGATACTATTTTTTGTCTTTAACAGGATTAAAGGATTTAAGGAAATACAGGATTATCTACTGGGATTAATATGATTTTTGTGAATAGCTGAGATTAAAACCATTGTGGTATACAAATACAGACCTTGATGGGAAAGGATAATAGGATGAACAGGATGGTTTATTATAATTTAATTTTTCAACTTAGATAAATTAAAAAATAATCACGCTGTACCCATTTTTGACTTTTTAACTTTTGACTTTTGACTTTCCCAATGTGATTGGAACCCGTCGCAGTGTCTCCCGCACTGCACCTTCCACTATCAAGGTGCATGAAGGGCCACTGCGATGTACCGGAGACCAAGTCCCAACAGCCAATACAGACTGGGATTTATATGATTAGCTGTGATTTAGACCTGTCTTCGGCAGGGATTATTAATACAGAACCTTGATATTTAAGGACCAAACCATGTTTGGTAAAAGCTAGCAGCTTTAGCCAGATGGAGATATTGTATCTACTGAGACAGTTCCATTATCTTTTTTATCCGCTTATACTTCAGATACCAAGTCGTCATTTGTTGCATATCTTTCATAAATTCCTTGTAGCAAAAATCTGGTATATACAAATACTCCAAACTTAATTGCCTGGCTTTTGCACCAGTTACAGGAGCAATCATTACATTAAAGCTCAATGTCTGATATGGCAAAATACAAGCCCCTCTATATGGGACAGATTCAAAATTATATAATGTATCACTAAATGAATAATGTAAACTATAGTACTCTTTGGATTTACTCTGTTGATATAAAGCCAGCCCCTGTGGTTTACTATTTGTTAGACTAATAAACATCGAGTGAAGAATGCAAGCGATACTATCACTTGCATTCTTAATTGTGATATAGTAAACACAGCTACTATCGCTACTTTTTTCAAACTTTAGTATAGTTACCTGTAATTGCTCCTTTTGCTGGCCAAAGCTTATATAATTTGCAACTACCAATACTAAAAACAATAAGAATTTTATAATAATTGCCCTTTTCATTCTTCTTCTTTTTTGGGTTGAGGATGTGCCTTATCATAATCTCTTAACTCCATACCATGCAAACTCCTTACCTTATTTTCATAGTCAATCGTCTTTCCTGCCTGATTAGGAACACATAGGTAGTATCTAAGATTCCCCTGACCACCAACTTCATGATACATTGTTAACCACGGCGGAGCAGAAGACAATGGTTGACCTGCTGTATTTACTTTTCCAGGATCAATGATTGCATCACTGGTAGGTGATACAATATTTACTTGAACATTCAATGCGTCAACTTGGGTTGTCATACCTTTCCACTTCATATCCATATAAGTTGGCTGATATATCTTTTCCCCATTTTCTCCAAAGGTATATTGCTTTGGATCATTAGTCACTTTATCGTTCTCGCCAACCTTGGTTATAGTAAAAGTAATATTGCTTTTAATTGCACCAACAATGCCGTTTGCAATTTCTTGTTGTTCTTTAGACAGTTTATTGATTTTTGATTGACTGTACTGCAAACGACCACCTTTAAATGAAAATGGATTAGCTTTTGCACTTACATTTAACCCTTTGGTTGCCCAATCCAATATTTGTTGATTGGTGAATCCTTTTTGTTTAACAGTATCGCCAAGCGGGTCGTTATAAGTGATGGGGTTATTCTTCATCCCTGCATAGAGACTTTCCAAATAGTCAGGTTTAGGGTCAATAACATGCCACCTTCCTATTTGTGGGTCATACATTCTAAAGTTTGTTGCATACCATTCCAACCCCGAGCCATCGGAAAACTCCTTATTTTGTAATTCAGAACCTTTATTGAACTTGTATTTATTATCATTCATTCCGTTCATTGCTTTTGAAGAAATC
>JBGAQE010000063.1:0-19491 GCA_044220885.1 Chitinophagaceae bacterium | reverse complement strand
AAGCAAGCTATAGATTGAAAGGTCCTCGTAATTGTTAGCGTTTACAATGGAGTCGCAGATTTTTGCATAGAAGAGGGCATTGTCATAGTCTTTTACATTTATATAAACTATAGCAAGGTTAAGATAAGAGCTGGCTATATTCCATGGAATATTCCTTATTTCTTCAATCTTTAATTGTTGCAAATAATTCTCCAGTGCTTTCGGGTAGTTCCCCATGCTATTGTATGCGGAAGCCATCTCATAAAACGCCCTGCTTTCTCCTCTAAGATATTTCGATTTACTAGCCATGAAATGTGCCTGCTGTGCCACTATCAATGCTGAGTCGGGATTGAAATTCTGGTATGTGTTGCTGATGTAGCAAAGGGTAAGGATTTTGCCGGTATCCGTTTTTTCAAGTAGAAGGGCTTTTTTCAGGCTATCCAGTTCATTTCCCTGGGAAAATAAAAAAGTAGTGGCGAATGCCAAAGGAAGTAGAAAAAGCAACTTTTTCATTTCAGGAAATGAGTTATTTGGGTTAATTTAAGAGGGAAATTACCACTTAAATTGCTAATATGAAGAGGGTGTTTAAAATTGTTTTTCTTTTTGTTTTTTTAGTTTTTGGAGTCAGGGCAATGAGCCAAACCAAACACGCTTTGTTGATTGGAATCAACGATTATTATGAAACCAAGGACAAGAAGAGTCATGAAAGCCTTCGAGGGCCGGTAAACGATGCCAATGCAATAAGGGAACTGCTGATTTCCAAGTTTGGTTATAAAGCCGCGAATATAGATACCATCTATAATGCGGCCGCTACCCGGGATAATATCATTGGGGGAATGAAGAAAAAGATCAAGGAATGTAAGCCAGGGGATATCATGGTATTTTTTTATTCGGGTCATGGGGTATGGATGGAGAATACTGAATTGGAAAATGACCCGGTGAAGAGAGGATTCAGCCAGGCCATGATGACCAGTGATATCTATAGTTTTCGTAATAATCTTAAATGTTTTGTAAGGGATGTGACCCTTAAACAATATTTCAATCTTTTTATTGATAAGAAGGTTGTTCTTACCGCCCTCCTAGATTGTTGTTTTGCTGGTAATATGTCTATGGCTGGCGATCAGAGTACTGTACTATTAGAAAACGAAAAAAGCAAGTTTATTGATTTTTATGAATTGATGGGTCGGTTAACGGAAGATGCCCCTGATGCGGACTTATTACTGGATAGTATTGCAGGGAAGTCAATAGCTGCCCCGACTGGATGTAAGCTTGATGCAAAAGGTGAAATAGTTGATATGAAAGATAGTGATGGTGATGGTGTGCCGGATTGCAATGACTACCAATTGAAAACTCCTTTAGCTTGTTTTCCAGTAGATCCGAAAGGTATAGGCAAATGTGATGTTGGGTTTCTTGTAAAGAAGGCCATGAATAATTTCGATTTAAAGGAGATTGATGCTACTCCAGGCGTGAATATTTCAAATGAAACCAGGAAAGCGTATAATATGGATGATATTTTGAGGATTTCAGAAAAGGATACAGTGGTAAGACCCGTGGATAGGAAGAATTCCCAATATCTTTTCATAGCGGCTACAAAAGATAATCAACGTGGATTGGAATTTAATAATGAGGATAATATTGTTCATGGCTTATTTACTGCCGCCATATTGAGGGCCTTTAAGAAAAGCCCGCCAGATATTTCTGTTGAGGATCTGTTTAAGTTAATAAAAGATGATATCGATAGCTTCAAAAAGAATCAGACGCCAACTATGTATTCCGATCCAGGGAGATTGAAGGGAAATCTAATTGGTGCTGGTAAAAAAGGACGCAGATGATTTTAAATTATTTTCTTTTAAATACAAACTGACCTCCCAGGTCTTCCACATTTTTTATTGGAAAATATTGTAAGGATAGATGTGTGCTTGAACGGTATTGGTTCTTGAATGTATCTATCAGTTGTTCAGCTGTTATATATTTCTCCTTGTTTTCCTGTAAGGCCAATCGGAGGAATTCTATAAACTCACTTTGGTCGGGTACTGCGGTACGATTACCACTTGCCAATAATTTCCGGCTCTTATCTTTATAAGCTTCCGCCACTGGTGCAGGTGCATCTTTTGCAATATCCCTGAATAGCGAACCTGCAAAGCAAGCGTCTGCTACAAAAAGTATATGCTGCGCTTTTGAATACTTGATAGTCCTTAGGAGGTCGTCACTACTAATATAGGAGCTAAGTTTTCCTTTTAATGCATCTTGTGGAACCAGGAAGCCTTCCTCGGAATTATCGGGTTGTTTTATCATTTCTCCATGTCCGGCATAAAAAATAAAAAGGTTATCGTTTTCGCCCAGTGAATTTGCCTTGTTGATGATTGTTTCCAGGATATTGGTCTTGCTGGCATTTACAAGGGTATCTGTATGCTCAGGAGCGAAATTGTAATTTCCTACCAGTAGCTTATAAATCTTTCGCATATCGGTTGCAGGTCCTTGAAGCGACATTATATTCTTATCGGCATAATCAGTTTCGGCAATCAGGATGGCATGATAGGTAGGGTTATAATTAACTGCCGGGGCACTGGTGGAAACTTGAATATTAGTTGGAGCTGGAGGAGCAGCGCCTCCTGTAATCTGGATTGTCTCTGAAACTACATTAGCTTTCTTATCTGTTGCAACAATGGTAAAAACATTGTTTCCTACTGATATAGCCATTACAGTATCGAAGTAGCCATTTTCTTCAATCTTCAATGGTTTATTGTTTATCATAACAGAACGGATACCCCCGGCATCGATAGCCTGGCCTCTGATACGTTGTGTAAGTGTTGCTGATTTATCGGTACCAACAGATATAGAGCGGTTGTTTTGTGAAGGTTCGAGTAATTTAATAACAGGTAAGGTATTGTCGTTCTGTTCTGCAGCTGCTTCTTGTTTTGCAAACTTGTCAAGAACTGTTATTATTTCTGGCTGCACTGGGTTTATTACCAGTGTTTGTTCATAAGCCTGCTGTGCTTTATCCGTCTGCCTGAGTTGCTCCAATACATACCCTTTTAGGGCAAGGATTGAGGCAAAAGCACGCTTTTGGAAAGTGGATTCAGTAGCTGTTTTCTTAATTTCTATATAAGATTCTTCAGATTGATTCAGATTTTCCAGAGCTTCCTTAAATTTTTTCTGTGGAATAAAAACAGTTGCTGCTTCTATGTACTTCGGATAAAAGGCATAAGATTTATTTTCTATGTACCCTTTCCCATATTCTGATAAGTATTTGTTATAATAATCTGCTGTCTCCTCAAACCGACCCAATCGTATCAAAGGCTCAAGCAGGTTTATTATAGCATTGGAATAGTCTTTAGTATCATCCTTTTCTATAACTGTTTTATAGTTTAAAATAGATTGTTCATACATTCCCATTTGCAGATAAGCATTCCCCATGTTGAAATAAGCAGACTTAAGTTCAGGATTCAATTGCTGGGCTGCCTTATAATCTTCGATGGCATTCTCGTAATCCCTTAAATAATAAAAAGCCGTACCTCTTGCATTATAATAAACAGCATTGTTTGGGCTTAATCTAATGGCATTGTCATAGTCTACTAAAGCTGAGTCATAATATTTTAAGGCTATGAAAGTATTTCCACGATAATAAAAGTTTGTTGGTTTGTTGGGGTCTATTTCAATTGCATATGTATAAAACAGAAATGCTTGTTCATAATCCTTGGTAGCATAATAGATACTTCCTTTTAATTGATAGGCTAACATGTAGTCCGGATCCTCTTTTATAGTCTTTTCAGCATATTTTGACGCCTCATCATAATTCTTGTTTTTGTAAAATTCAGATGCGGTTTTATAGTACTCATCTGCCTTTGAGTTTTGTGCAACGCTGGGTAAGTTTAATAGAAACAAAAAGAGTGAAAGTATATAAACTGTCTTTTTCATTTTGTAGTAAATCCTTTAGTGTTGATATAACTGATATTTGAGTTTATTGTTTCCTGATGAATACGAATTGGCCGCCCTGGTCATTCAGGTAATCTATAGGCAGGAACTGCAATTGCTGATTAGCTTTTATATTGTATTGTTCCTTGAACCCATCCACTAATTTCTCTGCGGTAATAAAAGGGCTTGTGTTCTTTTTTAATGCATCCAGGAAGAAGGGGATGAATTCACTATTGTCGGGAACCACTTTTACATTACCACTGGATAATAGTCTTCTGCTGATGTCCTTATATTTTTCTGAAAGGGACTGGTTGCCGCTTTTACCAAGCCCCCTGAAAAGTGAACCGGCAAAACAGGCATCTGCCACTACCAGTATATGTTTGGCCTTGGTGAATCGCATGCTTTTCAGGAATTCTTCACCGTTGATATAGGTAAATGTTTTGGTATGTACTGCATCTTCTGGTATGAGAAAACTTTCTTCTGAATTATCCGGATTCTTTAGTAAGTCACCATGGCCTGCGTAGAAGATGAGCAGGTTTTCCCCTTCTTTTATTGTTTCTCCTTTCTTGGTTAATGCTGTAAGGATATCTATTCTTGAAGCATTTACCAGGGTATCTATATTTGCCGGATCAAATGTATAGTCTTTAATAAGTGTATTATAGATAAGCCTCATATCTGATGCCGGCTTTCTGAGGCTGGGTATATTCTTGTCCCTGTATTCATTCTCCGCAATCAACACAGCATGGTAAACCGGTTTTTCGGACAGCGTATTCTTGTCATTATTGGTAACAGGAGCAGCATTTGCGTTTATGTTTATTTGACTAATAATGGTGTTGGCATTATTATCTGTTGCAACAATAACAAATGCATTAGGGCCAGGCTGGAGATTTACTGTGGTGTCGAAATATCCGTTAGCGGCAATACTAAGAGGTGTATTATTCAGCATAACAGATTTGAGGCCGTTATCGTCTGTAACAGTACCTCGGAAATGCTGAAGGGTAGTAGCTACCTTATCGGTGCCGACAGATATGGAACGACTCAATGGTTCAAGAATGGTTATTTTTGGTTTGGCAGTGTCTTTTCTTAATTCTTTCCTTAATTCAATTGCAAGTGTCGATTCTAATTTATTAAGGGATGCAGTGACTTCAAGTTGATTGGGCTGAATCACTAAAGTTTGTTCATAGCACTTTATAGCTTCCTTTATTTTTCTTTGTTGCTCGAAGGCATATCCTTTAAGGGATAATAATAGTGCATAACTCTGCTTTTGATAATAGGGATACGATTCTTTTATTATTGTAAAACGTGATTCACTTTCTGAAAGCGTTTTGATAGAGGCGGCAAAATCTTTTTTCTTCAGATTTTCAATAGAAGATTTTAATTCTTCCTTGAAAAAATTCCAGCTCGCGTTTTTTGCATTTTTATCATCAGCTTTCAAGGTGTTAGTGTATGCGGAGAAGTTCACTTGCTTTCTTTCTGAGGAGTTATCGTTAATATATTTCAGTGCTTCTTCAAAGTTCCGAATACGTAACAGGGGCTCGATAATATTTATTATAAGGCAAGGTGTGTTATTAAGAGTGTCAAACTTCATCGCTCTTTTATAGTAACCGATGGCTGCCTGATAGCTGCCCTCGCTGCAAAGGATAAGTCCTATTCTGTTATAGGCATCAACAAAAAGGGTTGGGTCTTCTTTGGAAGTTTCATAGTCAGAAAGTGCTTGCTCATCCTTTTTGGTTTCGTAAACAATCCCTCTTCCATAATAAGCACGATAGTCCTTGCCATTTAAAGCAATGGCTTTATTCAGGTCAATAAATGCTGCATCCATTTTTTTCAAGGCAATTAAGGTGAAGCCTCTTTCACGATAGGCATCGCCATAATTATTATTAGCTTTTATAGCTTTTGAGAAATCATCCAATGCTTGTGTATAATTTCCACTGCCATATTGATATAATCCATCGCCGTAATGTTCTTCTGCTGTTTGGGCGGAAACATGGATACAGGTGGATGAAATAATAATAAGGAGTAGTATATATTTTAATGCAATATGTTTATTTTCTACTTTCTTCATTTTATTTATTTATAGCAATTTAACTCAGGATTAATCTTTTCTTATAAATACAAAGTGTCCACCCTGATCAAGCCCCAGGATTGGGTTGTATTGTAAATTTAAGCGAGTTTTGTCAGTATAGGCTTCTTTGAATGTATTGAGTAATTGTTCTGCTGTAATATATTTCCTTCTATTATTCAGGAAAGCTGTTTGGAGATAAGCTATAAAGGGACTTTCGTCTGGCACTACAGTTCTGTTTCCGCTTGCCATTATCTTTCGGCTCTTATCTTTATATGCTGCTGATACTGATGCAGGAGCTTCATTGTTTATGGATCTGAATAGTGTTCCTGCAAAACAAGCATCTGCAATAAAAAGTATGTGTCTGGCTGGAGAAGCTTCAATGGCGTCTGTTAATTCATCCCCTTTTATATAGCTTGAAACGGAACCTAAAGTAGCATCAGAGGGTAATAAAAAGCCCTCCTCTTTATTATTTGCTTTATTTATCATAACCCCATGGCCAGCATAGAAGATTAGCAAATTGTCGTTTTCTTTTAATGAATTCGATTTTTTTATTTTTTATTACAGTAATTCTATTCTTCCCGGGCTATTTAATTTTACGATATTTTCTGGCAGGAAGGAATATTTATCCACCAAAAGGGAATATACTTTTGCCATATCTTTTGCCGGACCTGCTAAAGAAGAGATGTTTTTGTCTTTATATTCTGATTCTTCTATAAGAATAGCGTGATAAACCGGCTCTTCTGTTAATATATTATCCTTTGCTGTAGTAGTTGAATCTATCGCCTTTATGATTTTTGCGCCTCTTGCTTTAATTGAAATGGTTTCGCTAGCTGTATTTAAATTATTATCTGTAATGTTTATGAGATAATTATTATCTCCCTCAATGATTGGAAAAAATGCTTCAAAATAGCCGTTACTTTCCACTTTCACTTCCGTATTATTTATGAGTAAAGTACGAATGCCACTTGGGTCAGTGGCTATTCCTCTGATAGTTTGTTTTGCACCTGCCATCTTATCTTCTCCAATTGAAATGGATCGACTGTTTATTAGTGGCTCCAGTATCTCTAATGTTGGTGCAGTCTTATCTTTTTTCGCTAATTCAACTTCAATGTTGGCGATACGCTTTAAACCTTCTACTACTTCCGGTTCTGCATCGTTTATCAGCAAAGCCTGCTTGTAGTTTATCTTGGCTTCATCATAATCTTCTACTTTCTCAAGAATATATCCTTTTAATGAGAGAATGGCCGAGAAGCCTCTTTTTCTTATTTCCGATTCTGAGTCAGTATCTTCCATGCTAGTGTAGAGTGATTCGGCATCATCCAGTAAATCCATAGCTGCTAAATAATCACTTTTTGTCATAGCTTGGGTGATAGCATCTAGATATCTTTTATAGAATGCCCAATTATCAGAATCGATGTAGCCGTTTTTCTTCAGATCCCGAAATTTTTGGAGACGAGAATTAACCTCTTCAAACCTATATAGTCTGGCAAGAGGCTCCAGGCTATTAAGAAGGGGGGCGGTATTTTGAAATCTTGAATCTATTCTAATGGCATTGTCATAATCATGAAGAGCCGCTGCGTAATTTCCCAAAAACATATTGCAAACACCTCTGTTATTATAACTACCATCTGAATTAGGGGCTAATCTGATATTTTCAGAATAATCCTTTATAGCATTTTCATACTGGTGCATAGCCTTATAAGCGTTGCCCCGTTCAAAATAATTTGATTCTAAATTTGGATTTAATTTTATGGCTTCTGTGTAATAAGTTATGGCAGAGGAATATTCTTTTTTCTTAAGAGATAACACCGCAATGGCCCGAAATAGTGACGCATTTGTTTTTTGAAATTGTAAGGCTTGTGCGTATTCCTTGATGGCCTGTTCGATATTTTGCATTCCACTATATATATTCCCCTTCATTATATATGCATCTGAATATTGGGGATTAATTTGCGTGGTTATATTGAAATCCTTTAAAGCCTCCTGCATTTTGCCCAGGTTTTTGTAGCATTCTCCTCTATAATAATAGGCTTCATAGGCATTTTGTTCGGTTCTTATTACAGTAGTAAAAAAGCTTATGGCTGCATCATACTGCTTCTGTTGCATAATCTGCTTGCCGAAGTTTATTTTATCCTTTAAGAATTGACTATAAGTTTCCTGGAAAAGGAAAATTAAGGATAGGCAAATGAGCCATTTTTTAAGAAATAATGCTTTGCCCATAGTTATTTATTTGAATTAATTTATGGATACGTTTGTTAAGTGATGGTTCCAGTGGATACAGTAATAATTTTGAATCCTTTTTCATCTTTATTTAAAACCGGGATATTGAAACCTTGAAGTTTTTTAAATTCAGTATTATACTCTTTTAAGTTTACATAGGAAATCTCTTTCGGATTTATTATTGATGATTCAATTCAGCAAACAGACATACAATCTCATTTTCTTTTGCTAAGGAATTAAAACTGATCTTTTCGTTTCCGGCTTCCAGGTTCTTTACAGGTATAAGCGAGTTTTTATATAGGTTATGGATGGTAGTATAAAATGAGCCAGGGGAAGAATTGATTTTGGTTACTAAATCGGTATAATCAAGAGGGGACTTACTATAAAGTATACAAATTTTTTCTACTGAAGCATCTGCATTCAATTCGAACCGCCTGCCTTTATTGGTTATAGGGTCATTGAGAGGAAAGATGACGGTGGCGTTTGTTGAATTGATTGCAGGACTGATATTGTCTTCGTAAGGAAATAGTTTGCTGACTGTTTTCTTATCATCAATTGCCAGGATATATACAAATGCTGGTGCATTGGTCATAAATTGAATCTTAAAGAAAGTGCTTCCTCCCTTGTAGTTGTTGCTGAATTTGTAATGGGCATATGCTGCATCATTGGGATTGGCAACAGCGTTGCCTTCAACGTCTACAAAATAGCGGCTTACAGGCATATCGCCGATAATGTTACCAAAATCGCTTGTTTGAATAAAATTCAGACTACCGGTTATTTTTGGATTGCCGAGGCTACGAATTACTTTAGGATCGTATGATTCCTTATCCATTAGTTCCAATGCATAGCTGCCATACTTTTTCATGTCTTCATAAGTTATCCAGCCAAAGCCATTATCACCCCAATCTGTTCCCCAACTGTTCATGATTTCGAAGGCACCTCCGGCTTTATTCTCATCATACCCGATGATACACATGGCATGGTTACCTACAATGGAATCGTTTTCTGGTTGTTTCCATAGCCCGTCTTTACCAACCTCAAAAAAACTCTTGAAGCATTTTATCGAAAAGATGATTGGTTTTTTTTCCGCCAGGCTTTTCTTCATGGTTATGACCTCGTTCTTGGTGATCTTACCAAATGTGTTGCTTAAGGCGGCATAAGCTTTTATGGAATAATCTTTTGCAGCAAGGTCTGTATGGCTCTCAATTTTTGGAGTGCAATCAGGGATATTTTCTTTTGAGAGAAGATCCCCTTTATCAGTAAGCACTTTCATTGCCATTTCAACTTTTGCACCCCCTGTGCAGTCTGCATCTCCTGGTTGCTTTATGTGGTAGTAAATGTAGTTGGCAGAGAAGGCCAGTTTGTTGATTTCAGTCTTGTCTTTTATGGCATGCTGTATACAATAGCTGATGGTGCGTGCAGCATAAGAGGAGCTCCAGGCTACACAAGTCCCTTTTTCACCCTGTTCTCCGGGTGTAGGAGTGTATTCCCGGAGGCTGACTACAGGAGGTACATTTGAAAGGTCGCGTGTGGGTCTTTCCGCTACTTTATCAATCTTATTAAAAGCGGTTTCGTCGGTAAGGTCACCAGTAAAATATCTTCTTTTGCTCTGTGCATTCAAGGTACTACAAAGGCTGAGTACCATTACAGAAAAGATAAGTCCTCGCCAGAATGACGATGGTATGTGCATTTATTCCAGTTTAAAGTTAAATAGCGAATTCGGCTTTTAATGGATGGATTTGATGATGTCACCTACAAATCGGTGGAAATAGGGGCGGTCAGGAAAAGGTTATGAAGTTGGCGTTTCTTCGGTATAAGTTAAGTAATTATTTTAATATCAGTCCGGGAACTTTTGAAGTATGATTTAGGTCAAATTTGAGGCAGCCTGATTAACTTTTTACTGATTATCCGGAGGTTGTATTGCCATTCAAGCGGCTGATCAGTTTTTTGCGGCTGGGATGGTTTTTGAATCGGGGCCATGAAGGGTTACTTCCTGCTGTGGCATCGGTATGATGATTTTTTCAGATTTAAAAACTGTGTCAATTTGTGTAATCACATCACTTTTTGCAAATGGCATATCCTTACCATGATACACCCAAAAGAAAATTTCAAAGTCAATGGAACTGGCATTAAATTCCTTCGCTAATACCTGGGGGGCCGGATTCTTTAGGATTCGGCTATCATTTTTCAAAATATCATAAACCAATAGTTTCACTTTTTCAAGATCCGAGCCGTATGCAACTCCAACAGTAATGCTTAATCTCTTTATGTTTTTCCCCATTGTCCAGTTTACAAGATGTTGGCTTAACAAGTCGCCATTAGGAATGATCAGACAAGCGCCATCAGCCATAGTCACCACACTGCTGCGGAAGCCGATAGATTTCATGGTGCCTGGTTTATCATTTACTTCAATGGTATCGCCTACATTCACTGGTTTCTCAAAGGCGATAATCAGTCCACTTACCAAATTGTTCACTAATCCTTGCAATCCCAGTCCAATACCAACTCCCAAAGCGCCTAATATAATGGTTATCTTATCTAATGGTATACCAGAGGCAGCAAAGGCAAGGAAGATACCCACACTTATTACCAATATACGGATCAATAAAAGCCAGGAACCCAAACTGACTTTCCCTGATCCATTCTCATCCTGTTCTGATGATGTAGGTTCTGAAGCAAAGAAAGAGATGAGTCTTGAAAGCAGCATAGAGCAGATCAGTATCAACAGGAAAATAAAGAGACCATTGATGGAAAATGTATAGTCTCCCAATGTTCTTTCAGATGTAAGGAATTCGTTGAAAGGAGTCACAATCTGTTTAAAGGCATATGAGTGACGACTAATGAGTATTAACCAACCTGCAACAAGGAAATAATAGAAAATAACAGGAACTCTATCGCCCAGCTTTTCAAAATTGATGAAGAATATCTTTTTATCAGCATGCTTGTAAGTACTGGAGGTGATTCCGAGAATTTCATTTATCATCCGAACTGTCCAGAGGAAAAGAATGGCAATAATTACACCTGTATACCCGCTGATCAATAATGTCTTTGATAAGTTATACCGGCCAAAATAATTGGTTACAATGGAGGCGGATTCAGCAAGTACTACAAACGCAATAAAATAGATCAGACTTTTTTCTTTTAACTCCTTTCTTTGTTTGCTCAACAATAAGAAGATTCCATAGGCAGCACCGATAAATGCTAATATTAATATCCAGGTCCTTTCAGTTTCTGAAGGTTGCAGTATCATATTGTCGAAACTGGCAGCGAAAAACAGCAGTATCATACTTATCCAGAAAATCATCCAGAACCTGGTGATATAACTGCGAAAGATGAATGATAATGATATGGCCGATACAGACCAAAGTACAAAGCTGAATATGAAAGGCGGATCTATGAAAACAAACTGATACAGGCTGGATACAATTACTATCGAAGAAAGAAAGGGATGTCGAAGTGCTAATTGTCCTTTGAAATCGCTGACCAATGCAGCTTCTGTATGAAGTCGCTTTTTTAATGACCGAATAAAAAGTGTAACAAGGATGATAAGTAAGAAAAGGATTATTATCCTTCCTTCATAATCGTTGATATAAAACCGCAACGCCAGTTTTTCTTTGGCGTAAGAGAAATCCATAATCTGCGACATCGATCTTTCAGAGGTTTTTGAATCATCCAGATTAACGAGTTCGCGTTGGAAGGTGACAGCAGTAAGTTCCCTTCGATATTTTTCAATATCCTCCATGGATGTACGGATAGTGAAAGCCACCATGTCTACCTGGTTTTGCAGTTCCTGCACAGAAGCTAATGATTGCGTTAGCGCTGAGTCAGTTGGTCCAATCTCCCGGGCAACTACAATAACTTTTTTGATGTATTTAAGTGTACTTAAGGAATCGTCGGGGAACTTATAAAGTGCAGGATCAGCATTTAAAGAATCAATCTTATTCCTTAGGTCGATCAGTTTTTTTGTGTAATTACTGATTTGGTTTTGTCGTACCGTTATCCGATCCAGTAATTCAGTATAAATTGCTGCAGTTACCGCAAGGTTTCTTTGTGATTGGATATCGGCTTTGTTGGTGAATACTCCGTCTCCCGCAATAGACAGATAAGTATTAGTGTTTTTTAATTCATTCGCTATGGCTAAAGTATCAATTCCGTTCTTTAGATGGATTTTTGCTTTTTGGGTATAGTTTTTTATTTCTTCAATCAGCTGCTGCTGCCTGATAGCTAATTGCCCTGATTTATATTTTTCAATACTTCGTACTGTTTCATCAGCGCCTTTCTTCTGGAGCGTTTTTACAAAAGCGGTTATGGAAGAATCTGATGTGTTATTGGAACTGTCTTTTTGTTGTGCTTTAATCAAAAAGACAGGACTCAAAAGCAAAATGGTGCATACAATTTTCTTCCAATTAATCACTGGTGCAGTAGTTTAGTTTATGGCGAAGCAAAAGATAGTTATTTTATTTTGTATACAACGGAGTGCGTTTCAATAAGTATTCCAAGGTTGCTATATAGGCATCCTGTGAAGTATTGAAAAGTGATTTTCTTTCCTGGCTGTATACGCTGGCTCCTTTATCGTTATAGATATTAAGGTTTAAAGTGGTTGAATAGTTCTGGCTGCTGGTAGAATAGGAAGATCCGCTGTAGGTGGTTTTCCTGTCAGATGACTTGGTATTGTTCTGTGTTTTAGCAGCTCCATTATTGGATTGGTAATTGGATTGGTTTACCAGATTTACGGATACTATTCCTTCAATTACATACTCAACGCCCAGTATCTTGCAGATTTCATCCATGGTATATCCTTTGATATTATCCTTGTTTACACCTGCTTTAATCAATAAGGCATTGGTGGTTCTTGGGTCTAATAATGTATATATGCCTGAATGCTTAGAGAGATAAGAATATGTTTCGGCCTGTACTTTTTCACTCAATACATCGGTGGCACTTTGGCCATCTTTTATAAAAGCGAAAGGCAGAACGGCAACCTTGTTTCGGCTGTCGGCAGATGTTGTTTTTTGACCTGCAGGAGCGGCTTCTGTTTTTGTTTCTGTCGGTGCTGTTGTTGAACTGAATGTTTCTACACGACCACTACTATGGGTTATTTTAGCAATCTCTGATTTCTTTAAAGTATACACTGTTGTTTCACCAGTATAAGAGAATTTAACTTCCGTATCTGTGATTTCGAGAACTTTGCCTTTCATCTCTTCGCCATTTGTTTTGGTAATGATGTCTGGCTTTGCTTCCTGGGCAAAAACTGTGAGGGATAAGAAAAGCAGCAATATGCCACCGAAGATCTTTTTCATAACAAAGGTTTTTTTGTAATGTTTCGTTCTCAAAGATCTTTTTCATAACAAAGGTTTTTTTGTAATGTATTTCGTTCTTGGAAGTTAAAAAAAAGCTTTTATTTTAAATCGGTTTAGGTTATTTATTCCACCTAAAGTTTTATTAAGTCCAAGGCCCTTTGGACGTTTTGCTGCAAAAATTTTGGAGCTTTCAATCGATATCCCACAAAAATCTGGTAAGCGACCCTGGCATCAGAGGTGACAGCACTCGTTTTCTGCTGATTATAAGATTCTGTAGACAGCTTCGAATATACTCCGGCAAAAAAACGTTCCCCATTATAACCAAGTCCAGCTTGTCCATCGAGTCTGAATATGGTATTTGTTTGTTTAGTATGAACATATCCTGTTGGGAATCTGGTAGTAAGATTCAGGAAATTAACTCCGAATGCAGGAGTAATGCCAAGGGCGAAATAAAAATTCTTCTTCAAAACAAAGGTATGATAATAGCCTGCCCCAAGTAGAAATTCAAGCGTCTTGGCTTTTTGTGATGTATTGGTACCTGTCAATGGGGTCCTGTCGTCGATTATATAATAGCGATATTGGAAATGGGGAATGAAACTGCCTGCGCTTTTCAATTGTCTCTCGCTCTGCGATGAAACAGCATTAACTGAATAATCCGGATTGAAATTATAGGCTGTTATTCCTTCGAAATTCTTATATAATAAATCCGGGAATTGAATATAGGGGTCCCCTGGTTTCCAGGTAGTGATATAGTCAGAAGTATTTTCTAGGTAGTACCCGCGGGTTTTAGTGTATGAAAAATGTTGTAACCAGTGTTTGAAATTAAATCCGAAATCGAAGCCTCCTCCTTTTGTTTTGCCCCTGAGTTTTACATCGTCATTTCCTGTAATGAATTTTGGTACATACCGTAAGCTGAAGGAAATGAATTTATAATTTACACTGAGGCGGGTAACACTACTGATATTGGGATTCAATTCAATTTTATTCGTTGGGGTTTTAACAGCTATTCCTTCTATATCGGAATTCTGAGTAAGTTTCAGCGTTATATACTGACCCATGTATTCGATCTTCGGCTCTTTTTTTGTAACGGTAGCGGAATCTTTTTCCTGCGCCGAAACGTTGAATTGGAAAACTAATACATAAAGGCAAACCTGAAAGTATTTTCCCATAAAATTGGTAGAGTGTAGCTCTGGTTTGAATAAAATTAATGAAATAGGTTGTACTCTTAGCTATTAATAGTAGAAAGTTATTCTTGAGATTAATAGGCTGTCTGCCGTTATCCAGACCATAGACTGGCAATTTTTCAGGATGTTAATTGAAAACTCTTAGTCATTCTTTAGCTCTTTTTAAATCATTTGTTATAGCTCAATATGTACGCAAATATGGTATGTGTTTGATTAGTATTGTGAATAAAATTCGACATAAAAGTTAAACAAAATATATTGACACACTCATTATGATAAATTATAGTATTCTGTCTTTTGGCTCTGAAGGGCTCTCTGGCCCAACCGAAAGTTCTTTTCGGCTATACGTTCTTTTATTTAGTTGGTGGAGAATGAAATTAATTTGAATAGGTGCTGGTTTGAATATGTAGATTTACATCACGCCCTTTTTTGTAAGATATATTTGGATTCTGTTTTCTTACAACTCATTTTTGAATTTGAAAAAAACTGAATTTTCCATGAAAAAGAATTTTTTATTCCTGCTGTTTTTAGTTGTTCAAATCAGCATTTCCTTTGCACAGAATAGTTGGCCAAGGGAAATCCCCCTTGCTTCTGGCGGGAAAGTGACTATTTACCAACCCCAGCCTGATAATCTAACTGGTAATAAGTTAACGGGTAGAGCAGCAGTTTCTGTTAAGCAGAACAGTAAGGAAGAGCCCATATTCGGTGCTATCTTTTTTGAAGCCACTTTGAATACTGACAAGGATAACCGAATGGCAGATCTTGAATCTGTTAAAGTAACAAACGCCAAATTCTCTGGGGTGGAAGATCAGACTAAAGTGGAAAAACTTTCCCGTCTATTGGAAACTGAAGTAATAAAATGGAAACTGGAGATTTCACTGGATGCTCTTGTGGCAACCATAAAAAAGGAGAATGCTTCAAGCGGAAACGAGAAGTTCAATAATAAAGCACCAAAAGTTTTGTATACAGATAAACCAACAACGTTGGTTCTTCTCGATGGCGAACCCAAGATTCAAAAAGATAAGGATCTGGATGCCGAAAGAGTGGTGAACTCTCCTTATCTGATTTTTAAAGAAGAAAATCAGTGGAATATGTATACTGGTGGCATATGGTATAAGTCTGCTGCAGTTACTAGTGGTTGGTCTCCCAATAGCAAGCTTTCCAAAAAAGTAAAGTCGATTGATGAACAAATCAAAAAGCAGGAGAAGGAAAACGCGAGTGGTGAAACCAATGAAAAACCCGTGGCAACAGAAATCATTGTGAGTACAGAGCCTGCTGAATTATTACAAACAAAGGGAGCGGCAGATTATAAATCCATTTCAGGTACGTCTCTTTTGTATGTTTCGAATTCCTTAAACCATATTTTCAAAGATATCAATTCACAGAAGACATATGTACTGCTTGCCGGAAGATGGTATTCAGGAGCAACAATCAGCGGTCCATGGGAATATGTGGAAGCTGATAAATTACCGGCCGATTTTGCAAAGATTCCGGAAGGGTCAGACAAAGATGAAGTATTGGCAAGCGTAGCGGGAACCGATGCAGCTGAAGAGGCAAAGATTGATGCTGAAATTCCACAAACTGCAAAAGTAGACAGGGCTACAGCAACTGTAACGGTTACCTACGATGGCAACCCAAAATTCAAAACAATAGAAAATACCTCTTTGCAATTGGCGGAGAATTCCAATGTAACGGTGATGAAAGATGCTGGCGGAAGTTATTTTGCCCTCGAGAATGGGGTGTGGTTTATAAGTTCAAGTCCAAACGGACCATGGTCAGTAGCCAATGACAGACCCAAGGATGTAGATAAGATACCAGCTACCAGTGAAGCATATAATACCAAATATGTTTACGTTTATGAAAGCACCCCTCAATATGTATATGTTGGTTATACTCCCGGATATATGGGTTGCTACGTTTATGGTCCAACGGTAGTTTATGGAACTGGATTTTATTATAATCCATGGTATGGCTCCGTTTATTATCCAAGGCCGGTTACCTGGGGTTTTGGGTTTCATTATAATCCGTGGACAGGATGGAGTATGAGTATGGGCGTGAATGTAGGATTCATGCATGTAGGGTTCCATTTTGGAGGCTATGGTGGTTATGGCGGTGGATGGTTTGGTCCTCCTTACTACCGTCCACCTTATTATCGTCCGCCATATTATGGTGGTGGCGGTGGCTATTATGGTAACAGGCGTCCGATACATATTGGCAACAATAATATTACCATAAACAACAATCACAATAATATCTATAACAAAAGGAAAGGTGTTTCAACGAGGGATGTAAACCGCGGTGGGGCAGTAAGTAACAATAGGAACCCCAATAGCAGGCCAGCGGCAAGGCCTTCTACTGGTGCTAACAACATATTTGCTGATAAGAGTGGAAATGTATTCCAGAAAGATAACAAGGGTAATTGGAATCAGAGGGGTGATGGAAATAAGAGTTGGAAACCTGCGCCGAGTGGGAATACAGGTAATATGACCCGTGAAAGCCAGTTGAGGGATCGGAGTAATAACCGAACCAATAATTACCAGCGTCAACAAAGACAGCCGGCTGCACGACCTATGCCTGTTCCAAAAAGAGGTGGCGGTGCAGGAGCAGGAGGGGGCGGAGCTTCCAAACTAAGAAGAAGATAGTTGAAAATACAAGCCGTTTAGATAACTGTCAGTTCAGGATAGCCTGACTGGCAGTTTTTTTATGCTTCAAGGGTTTAGGAGCTAATTCATACTTTGTTAAAATCTGGTTTTTAAGGGAAGAGGAGGTATAAGAAGGGAGTATTCTTAGCCGCGGGCACAATAATTGAATAGCTTCTACTGTTATTGATTTTGAGAAGGGATATTTCAGAAAATATATTTTTTTGAAAGCCGGGAATCCCCATAAATTTGTAATCTACATTGCGCTGTTATTCTACGGCCTCGAAGTTCAGTCAAGATTTTATTGTTACAGTATCTGCCTCACAGTTCATTGATTTTGTTAGTCAGGGTCAATCCTGAAGCCTCAGGTTATTTCATTGCTTTTTTAATTAACGCTATTAAAATCAGCAAGTATGAAACTATCAGAATTCATTGTGTTACCGCAGGACGAGAAAAGATTTACCGTATTGCACGAAGGCGTGCCAATAGCGCAGCGCTTATTGGATGAGCAGATGGTATTTCTATTTCAGTTACCCCATTTTTACGTTGAGACCTATTGCAGTAAGGAGAGTAAGGCAATTGAAGAGTACCGGGCTTTTTATAAGCCGGAACATCTGCAGCCTTATCTGGAAGCTATCAGGATTGAAGAGTAGATGAGTTGAACAATTCATTTTATTTATGATGGTTCCTTAATTGCTAAAGCCAAAAGGGTTTAGGAAAATAGGCTACTTTATTGATAGAACCCAATAAAGCGCTACAAACTCAGGGCTCTCTTTGAGTTCCTTCGTGTTCTTTGTGTCTTCGTGGTTTCAGTATTTTTTGAACCACCAAGGCACGAAGGACGCTAAGAGACACGAAGGGATACCTTATTGATACAACCTACTCACTAACTATAAATTCAGGACTCTCTTTGTGTTCCTTTGTGTACTTTGTTTCTTCGTGGTTTGAGTATTTTTTAAACCACCAAGGCATGAAGGGCGTAAGAGACACGAAGGGGCAAGTTTTTCATTTATAAAGTGTTTGATTAATAAGGTCTGGTTTACTATCTGAATGAAATTTGTGGATAAGTGATTTATTAATGCGGTTACATATCTGTTTTCTGGGGTTACCAAAATCCGAATGCCGTATTTAAAATCAATAAAATCACAAGTCATGAAAAAAGTCTTATTGCTTACCGCTGCGTTTATTGTTGTTGCCATGAGTTTCTCAACCGAATCTATGGCTGTTGTATCATCTCCAAAGGGTATTGAATCAGTTAAGGCCACACCTCCTGCTGCCGTATTGAATTCCTTCGTTTCTATTTTCGGAAATGTTCCTGTCCGCCAATGGAAATTAAGGAGTGATGGTAATTGGAGAGCACATTTCTTAAGGAATGGTATTGCCTGGGAAGCCACTTTTACTGCTGCCGGCGTATTGGTGAAATCTGAGAGAGATAGTAAATAATTAGTTAAGTAATTGTTTTCGGCATTTCCAGCCAGGATCGGAGAGGTCCTGGCTTTTTTATTATAGAAAACAAAAAAGTCTCAGATTTCTCTGAGACTTCTTGCGGACCGGACGGCGGAGCTATCTACTTTTTACATCTTTCCATCATTTTACAAATCCTTACACAGGCATTGAATTTTAACCAATTAGATGATTCATACTAATAGGGTACCGATATATCTTCACATGACTTGATAGGCCCGACATAGAGTAAACGATAGAGTAAAAACGTCAAGTTATGATATATGCACTCAAACCGGTCTGCAAGAAAGACTGGAAAAGAAGAAATGGGACCAGCCTGGTCTTCATTCAGTATTGTATGGGTTCTAACCAGCGTACCCTGGTTGATACACAAATCGCCATTCCACCTGAATACTGGAACAAGAAATTATTAAAAGTCTTTGGGGATCTTCCACCAGAGTACGGGATCGCTTCGGAATTGAATGAACGATTGCAGAAAATGATGCGGCAGGTTGAAGATTTACTAAGCTTCTGTATTAAGAACACAAAGGAAAATCCAATGGTATTTTTAAAAAAGAACTTTTCATCTGATATTGACATCGCTACCCTGGAACAACGAAAGGAAAAAACAGGGAGCCTGGATGTATATGATCAGTTTGATGCGTATATCGAATCAAAGAAAAGAAGGATCGAACCTGCAACAGTGAATATTTATATGGAAGTAATAAGATACCTGCAGGCTTTTG
>JBGAQE010000062.1:0-20569 GCA_044220885.1 Chitinophagaceae bacterium | reverse complement strand
ATCTTCAGCATCTTACCACCCTGCAGCGAATTGATAAGGAAGATTATTTATGGATGGACCGCTTCACCGTAAGAAATCTTGAATTAATCAGTACAGGAACCGAAGGTGGACACACACTTCATAAGATATTAGACAATACGGTTTCACCTATGGGTGCCCGTATGTTGAAACGCTGGATCGTTTTACCACTGAAAGATGCCGGCAAGATCAATGAGCGATTAGATGTGGTTGAATTCTTTATAAAAGAAACAGAACTTCGTTCCTCCCTTGCTCAAAAGATCAAAGCCTGCGGCGATATTGAAAGGCTGACTGCGCGGATTCCACTGAAAAAAATAAACCCAAGGGAAGTGATTCAATTAGCCCGTGGTTTACAGCAGGTGGAAATGATAAAGCAGTTATGCTCACAAACCAGCAACCCTTACCTGAAAAGATTAGCTGATGCATTGAATCCATGCACCTATATCTGCAACAAGATATTTCAGGAAATTGAAGAGAACCCTTCTGTGGCCATCAATAAAGGTGGGGTAATAAGACAAGGTATATTGGCAGAGCTCGATGAACTACGCACTATCGCCCATGGTGGAAAAGAGTACTTGGTATTATTACAACAGAAAGAGGCAGAACGCACCGGTATCAGCTCCCTTAAAATAAGTTATAATAATGTTTTCGGGTATTATCTTGAAGTGACTCATGTACATAAGAACAAGGTCCCAGCCGATTGGATGCGAAAACAAACCCTCGCAAACGCTGAAAGATATATCACCCCTGAACTTAAAGAATACGAGGAGAAGATAACAGGAGCAGAAGACAAGATACTTACACTGGAAGCCCAGTTATTTGAGAAACTTCTTGCCGAATTACAGGATTATATTTCTCCCATGCAAGTGAACGGAAACGTTTTGGCCATTCTTGATTGCCTCTTATGTTTCGCTGGAAATGCAATTCTTTTTCAATACAAAAAACCAGAACTAACAGATAACAATATACTGGATTTAAAAGAGAGCCGCCATCCGGTTATTGAAAGGCATTTGCCTCCGGGAGAATCTTATATCGCTAATACGATATTTATCTGGATCCCGCTTCACAACAGACTACTGGCCTACAGGACCTCCAATATGAGGGTAGAGAGTGCCATATTGCGTCAAACTGCATTAGTAACACTTATGGCACATATAGGAAGTTTTGTTCCTGCTGCATCTGCCAAAGTTCCAATAACAGATAAGATATTCACCCGTGTGGGTGCTTCAGATAATCTGAGTGGAGGAGAAAGTACTTTCATGGTGGAAATGAATGAAACTGCGAGTATCATTAACAATATCACTGAAAGAAGTCTTGTGCTGCTTGATGAGATTGGAAGAGGAACTTCTACTTATGATGGTATCTCCATTGCCTGGAGTATTGCCGAGTTTCTGCATGAATCTCCCTTCAAGCCGAAAACTTTATTCGCAACTCATTA
The DNA here is from genome assembly GCA_044220885.1 of Chitinophagaceae bacterium. GTDB lineage: Bacteria > Bacteroidota > Bacteroidia > Chitinophagales > Chitinophagaceae > Endoryza. Next base: position 19,113 of record JBGAQE010000062.1, on the reverse strand, counting down.
TCACGAATTGAATGAACTGGAAAGCAATTTCCCAAGAATAAAGAATTATCACGTTACTAATAAGGAAGTGGGAAACAAGGTCATATTCCTGCGCAAACTGGCACCAGGCGGCAGTACTCACAGCTTTGGAATACATGTAGCCAAAATGGCCGGTATGCCGCCCGCTCTTGTAAACAGAGCCCATGAAATATTGGTACAACTGGAAGCACTACACGAAAAAGAATCTGTTGGCATCCCCATCAAACCCACGGGTCCAAAAGTACAGCTTTCCATTTTCGACGCCCATACCGAAACCTTCCAACAGATAAGAAGTATATTGGAAGGAATAGATGTAAACAGGCTTACTCCAGTGGAAGCGCTTTTGAAGATCAATGAGATTAAATTGTTGTTGAAGGCTTGATTTTTTGCCTAAGGTTTAAGATGGGCTTGTATTCCTTCCAATATTTAGCTGAAATTTGACGTAGATCAAAACATATTTGTATAATTTCTAAAGCTTTAGGGCTTGGTTTTTTTATTCCGTCCAAAGATTTAGGCTACGTAATTGAATTTGCGTAAATCACAACACCTGTACAATCACTAAATTAAGCCCTAGGCTTTTAGGCCTTAAGCCTTGAGCTTTATTCAGGTATCCATTCAAAGATTAGTCTTCGAAATAGAACATTAGTAGATCACTACACATTCGTACAATTCCTAAATTAAGCCCTAGGCCTTAGGCCCTAAGCCTTAGGCAAAAGCATTAAGCATCCAGCATTTAGCATTTACCATCTAGCACTTAGAACGCATTTAGCATAAATCAAAAACTTCCCCCTCACACAATGCCACCCAAAATATTGCGTTCTCTGGGTTAAGTGCAAATACTTATTCTATTTTGAAGAGAACACTTATCAATCCGAATCGATGAAAAAGACTTTTTTGGTGGCAGTGGTAATGCTCTGTATTTCATTATATGCTCATTCCCAGGCATGTACGCCTGTGGGAGATGAAGTTAGCTACGGTACTGGCAATGTTTGGACAGGATATGTCTACGACAACATGAACTTTACCAGTTATAGAGGTTTTGTAACAGAAGGGACCGCTGGCAACCCCAATTTTGACGAGAATTTTGGCGGAGATAATGTCACCTATACTACAAATGGGTGCTCAATTAATACTTCTACATTCAGCGTACGATATAAACTCAGAAGACTTTCACCAATGGGATATTTGACTTCATTGTTGGAGGCGACGATGGCTACCGACTGAGTTTAGATGGCGGAGCTACCTGGGTAATCAATCGTTGGGTAGACCAATCATATACCCTTTCCTATTATACCGCAACTCTTAATGGTACATACGACATTATTCTTGAGTATTACGAAAACGGAGGTGGAAACAGAATATCATTTACCCTTCAAACCGGATGTGGCTCATCTGGAAATCCAGCTGTATATGGAACCGGTAATACCTGGATTGGATATGTATACGATGGTACTGCAATGAATTTCTACCGAGGCTTTGTTACTGAAGGATCAGCCATCAGTCCCAACTTTGACCAAAGTTTTGGTGGAACCAATACAAATTATAATACAAGTGATTGTTCAGTTCAGACTGAAACATTCAGTGTTCGATACAGATTACAGAAAAACTTCACTGCAGGAACATATATCATCACCGTAGGAGGAGATGATGGCTATAGATTAAGCCTTGATGGTGGCGCCACATGGGTAATCAACAGATGGTTCGATCAAGCTTATAACGTAAGTTCTACAACTCAGATATTGAATGGCACATATAACATGGTACTGGAGTTTTATGAGAATGGCGGAGGTAACAGAATCAGTATTGATATTACTAATTCAACACTTGCAGCAAAACTCGGATCAGTACAATTACAACTGGAAAATGATAAGCCAAGAATTGAATGGACAACCCTTCAGGAATCTTCCTCCTCAGGCTTTTCAATTGAAAAAAGTGATAACGGCACAGATTTCAGGGAAATCGGTTACCTGCCAACAAAAGCTCTGGGTGGAGAAAGTAATCAGCCTTTAAACTATCAGTTCACTGATAAATCAGCGCCTATTTACAGATGCTTTTACAGAATTGCTATGGTAGACCAGAAAGGATCAAAAACCTATTCAAAAGTGCTTGTTTATGAACCAAAGCAAAAAGCCAGCATTACCATATTCCCAACCTTGATCACAAATAATCGGTTTAAACTCAGAACCAACTTAGCTAATGAGCAGTTAAGTCTGCAGGTAGTGGACTTTTCCGGTCGCAAGTATTATGAGACTACTATTTCCACTTTAGGAAATAACCAGACGCAGGATATCAGCATTCCCGGCATCAGGTTAAAGCCTGGTATGTACCGTGTGATCATACAGAAAGACAATAAACCAATACTTCAACAAACAGTAGTAGCGGAATAATTTGGAAATCAAGCAGTAGCAGCAAAATCAGTGTTGGAGATTTTTTTTCCTGAAAATGGGAAAACCCTCTATATTTGACTAAACAAAAACTGGCTTATGCGACTCTTCAGACTTGCCCCCGTAGCAGCTTTGCTACTTTTAGCTACCTCCTGCAGACAAGACGATTTAGGGGTTAATTTGATAACCAAAACTGGTGTGGTAATGGATGGCACTCAAGAAGTTCCTTCAAAACCAGGTGCCGGAAATGGAACAATTGACTATACTTATAACAGAACAACCCGCACTCTCAGTTATACTGTAAAGTGGAATTCACTTAGTGGCGTACCGATTGCGATGCACATTCATGGTACTGCTCCAAAAGGTGTTAATGCCGGAATTATTCAGACTTTCTCAGGATTTACTTCTTCTCAAACAGGAACTTATACAGGAACATTTTTTGTAGATAATGTTGTAGTTAAAGAAGCTGATTTTTTGAATGGTGTTTATTATATAAACCTTCATACAGCACTTAATCCTGGTGGAGAAATTCGCGGACAACTTACATTCACGAATTAATTCTTTTATACTGACTATAAAAAAATCCCGCGATGCGGGATTTTTTTTTTGCTAATTCTTAAAGCAGAGATTACAGAATATCCTTAATCTTTGAAACCAGTACATCGATCTCTTCTCTCTTATTCTGATGACTGAATGAGAATCGAACTGCCACCTGGTTAGGATTATTATTTATGGCTCTGATAACATGTGACCCTTGTTCTGCTCCACTGGTACAGGCACTGCCACCACTGGCACAAATACCATTAATATCCAGATTAAATAAAAGCATCTCAGACTTCTCTGTTTTCGGGAAACTAACATTCAATACTGTATATAAACTTCTGCCAAGCGGATCTCCATTAAAGCTAACTCCAGGAACATGTTGCTTCAGCTGTTCCATCAGATATAACTTCAAACCATTTATATAGGCACTATCCTTCTCAAAAGCTTCTGTGGCTAATTCAAGTGCTTTGGCAAAACCGACAATACCATACAGATTCTCTGTTCCAGCACGCATATTGCGCTCTTGTCCACCACCATGTATATAAGGCTTGATTTTTACATTCTCATTGATGTACAAAATTCCGACACCTTTAGGACCATGGAATTTATGCCCGGCACCTGTAATGAAATGCACTGGTGTCTTTCTCAGATCTAATGGGAAATGACCAACTGTTTGAACCGTATCTGAATGGAATATGGCGCCATACTTTTTGCAACACTCTCCTACTGCATCCAAATCGAGCATATTACCTATTTCATTATTAGCATGCATAAGGGTAACCAAAGTCTTTTCGTCGGAAGAAGACAATAACAGTTCCAGATCTTCCAGATCAATATGACCATCAGGAAGTAGTTTCACAAAACTTAAAGCCACTTCGCCTCTTCTATGAAGATCTTCAACAGTATGTAATGTTGCATGATGCTCAATAGGAGAAGTGATGATATGTGTACACCCTAGATCGCGTACGGCGGCATTGATAACAGTATTTGAACTCTCAGTGCCACCAGAAGTAAAGAAAATTTCTGCTGGATGTGCATTCAGGATTTTGGCTACCGTTTTACGGGCAGTTTCTATTGCCATCCTTGTTTCGCGACCATAAGAATAGATGGAAGATGGATTGCCGAATTTCTCAACCATATAAGGCATCATAGCTTCCAGCACCCTGGCATCCAGCGGTGTAGTAGCCGCATTATCAAAATAGATTCTTTCGTTCATTACTTACAATTAAAAACTCCCGGCGATACTGGCCGGGAGCTGCAAAAATCCGTATTTATTTTGATATCTTTTAAGGATTCCTTCTATTGTTTTACATCATGATTCTGAAAGCATGAATTCGCGGATATCCTGCATCAGGCGTAATGCCATATTATTAGCCGTGGTTTCAAAGCTGCTTTCGGCATATATCCTTATAATAGGTTCTGTGTTTGAAGTACGCAAATGCACCCAGTCTGTATCAAACTCTATCTTCAAACCATCTTCTGTATTGATAGGTTGATTCTTATATTTCTTACTTATTTTCTCAAAGATGGATTTACTATCGAAACCTTTTTCTAATTCCATCTTATTCTTGGAAATATAATAGTCAGGATATTTTGCCCTGAAAGATTTGCAGCCGTTCTTATGGTACGACAAGGCACTTAGGAAAAGTCCGATACCAATCAAGGCATCACGGCCATAATGCAAATCCGGAACTATAATGCCTCCATTTCCTTCCCCACCAATAACGGCATCCAATTCCTTCATCCGGTTCACTACATTCACTTCTCCTACGGCAGATGGAGAATATTGTCCACCATACTTTATTGTAATCTCTTTCAATGCCTTTGTACTGCTCATATTACTAACAGTATTGCCAGTCCTTTTGCTCAGCACGTAGTCTGCCACTGCTACCAATGTATATTCTTCACCGAACATGGAGCCATCTTCACAAACAAAACATAACCTGTCAACATCCGGATCAACAGCTATACCAAGGTCGGCCTTGTGTTTTCTTACAGCTGCACTAAGCTCCGTAAGATTTTCAGGCAGGGGCTCGGGGTTATGGGCAAACTTACCAGTAACCTCTTCATTCAATACAACAATCTGCTCTACGCCTAAAGCTTTCAGCAATTGAGGAACAATAAGAGCTCCTGTAGAATTAATGACATCAACCACCACTTTCAATCCCTTGCGATTAATAGATGGAACATCCACTAATGGATAATGCAAAATGGTATCGATATGTTTTTGGATGAAACTGTCGTTAACAGTTTGGGTACCCAGCTTATCAACAGGAACAAAAGCGAAATCTTCTGCAGCGGCTTTCTCCAGAATCTTCTGTCCGTCTTCAGCACTTATGAATTCACCTTTTGAATTCAATAATTTAAGGGCATTCCATTCTTTGGGATTATGGCTGGCAGTAAGAATAATGCCACCTGCTGCCTTTTCCCATATCACAGCCAGTTCAACTGTAGGGGTTGTAGATAATCCGGCATCAACAACATCAATGCCTAAGGATAAAAGGGTGTTCACTACAAGTGATTGAACGATACTACCACTGATACGGCCATCGCGACCTACAACTACTTTCTTATTGTTGCTTGTTTCCAGCAGCCAACTTCCATAAGCTGCAGTAAACTTTACAACATCTAAAGGAGTAAGGTTGTCGCCAGTTCTTCCGCCAATGGTTCCACGGATACCAGAGATACTTTTAATCAATGCCACTTGTCCAGGTTTATCGGTATAGAAAAAGGGGTTGCACTACAGATCGTGCCTTTACCAAAACGGAATTACAAGGGATGGTTTGGAAGTTAATACAAACGGAAAAATATGAAAGAAAATCTGTACTTACATGAAGAATAGTTAAAAACAAGTGGGATGCCAATTAATTGTTGATAAGATACCAGATATACACATTTCAGAACAAAATATCCACTTCGCTACTTCCTCCCCTACTTTTGTAAAAATTTTTTTAGTATGGCCGTGACAGCCAACTGGTTTACTGAATGGTTTAATGCACCTTATTATCATCAGCTATATTTTGAGAGGGATGAAACAGAAGCCGCCGCATTTATTGACAGACTGGTTACCTATCTAAAACCACCTGCAGGCAGCCGCATGCTGGATGTAGCTTGTGGTAAGGGCCGGCATTCACGCTTTCTTGCCGAAAAGGGATTTGATGTAAGCGGTATAGATATTTCCCCTGACAGCATTTCATATGCCTTACAATTTGAACAAGACAATCTGCATTTTTTTGTTCATGATATGCGGCTTCCCTTTTATATCAACTACTTCCGTTATGTATTTAATTTCTTTACGAGTTTTGGATACTTCAGAACGGAAAGGGAACACTATGATGCCATAAGGACAATGGCACAATCGCTCGACACCGGAGGAGTACTGGTTCTTGACTACCTGAATGTACATTATGCGGAAGATCATCTTGTACATAAGGAAGAAAAGCAACAGGGTGCTGTTACTTATTTCATCACGAAATGGTTTGATGAAACCCATTTCTATAAGAAGATTGTAATTGAAGATGAGGCCCTTGAAGAACCGCTTGAGTTCACCGAAAAAGTAGCCAAATTCAGCTTAGGTGATTTCAACGATATGTTCGCTTTCCATCATCTTCAGGTAGAAGAAGTGTTTGGGGATTATTTTCTGGGCCCTTATGATGTAAAAAAATCGCCCCGGCTTATAATGGTAGCCCGGAAACTGGCAATTCCCCCTACCGCTCTTTCACCAAAATGAAAGTTGGGGATTCAGTAACCTTTAAAGTGATACCCTTATCCGCAATCACCTTCTCTGTGACATTTCCTGTTGTGGAATTATCATTCAATGTAATTTGAGTAACCTTAAGGTCAGCCACCTTGCCTGTTTTAAGCAAGTAATCATTTACGGTAGTTCCATTGTGAGTAGGGCAATATACAAAGTAGGCCTTTTGTGAGGGATCGAGTTTATGATGATATTTATATACCCATACATTACCTGTTTCACTTATAATTTTTTCCGGAATATAATCACCGAGTTGGTTTACAAGTGTTGCAATATAGTACCAGGATTCATAAGGACGCTGGTCTGAGCTGCTGATAGCACCAACAAGACCTGAACTTAAAAACAAATCTTTCTGACTGTCGCCATTATCATCCCGCATCCAGTAAATAACCAATCTATCGAACCCTGAAAAGGCAACAGCATTGATTCCTCTCAGCAACATGATACCCTGGCTTTGACGGGAATTATATCCGGGCACCATAGGAGCAGACACTTTACTACTCCTGCTTTTATCATACCCCCATTCGCCAAGTATACACTCGATGCCCGGTTGTATCTTATAAGTGTACTCCCGCACTTTTGAGAGCCTGTTACGAAGTGAATCTTCTTCAGGACTCAAACCACCTGTGGCTGTTGTAAAAATATCACCTGCAAATTTACCTTTACCATTGGTTGAATAGTGGTGATATTGTATACCACCCTGCCATATGAATTTATGGTCTGAACGCGAATTCCTTGAAATAAAATCAAGTATCCTCAAACGATTCGTATCGAGTGTGCAGAATCCTGCCATCATTAATTGGCTGTTCGGATCTGCATTTACTATTCCCATCTTTTTGCCAAGCTTACCTTCATGACCGTCATAATCGGCAGAGCTTATTGCAAAATACTCCATTGGATTGCAATATTTGTTACCCACCCAATAAGCATCAACTTCATTACCATTTTCATACATATGCATTGTATTCCGGGCACTGAACCGAGGGGTAACAGAACTCTGAATCTCATTGGTATCAATGGCATTGCTACCATATGTCGCTGCCAGATTCCAAAAAAGATTGGCGTGTCTTTTATAACTGGCTGGATCTTCCGAATCCATTCCTATTTCCGTTACAGGCCGGTCGAAACTTCCAAGTCCTCTTTTTTCCATCCATAATGGAACACCCAGATAAGACATCCAAATCTTGTTTTGATTAAAACGAACTAAACTATCCTGTACCAGATAATAATCCTTTCTACCATTGTCATACCAACCATTCCCCACCGTCCGATACTGAACATCAGGAAATTTGTTTATCGTATCATTATCAAACTGATTCACTGTTGCATACATGCGAGAATTATAGAAGGGTTTCATCCATTGCATCTGGGAAGGATTGTACGAATTGATTCCCAGAAACTCTTTCAAAGGCTTTGCAGGCAGGCGTACACCAGTATATGAATTCTTTGGTGGAGCTGGTTCTTTACCATATGCACACCCATACATTACAGCTTCAGTAATATCAGCTTCCCAGCTATTGAATCGAAACATGATAAACCGGCTGCTATCATCAATGGTAAATCGCTTCCATCCCCATTGGGTTATATCTCCTTTCGTAAGCATCGCCCCTTTAAGTTTCCAATTGGTCATTGTTCCTGTATAAATCCAAACACTATCCGTTTGCCGCGACCTGTCGTACAAATACACTTCATTAATCTTATAGGAAGCCTGTAGATCAACAACTATCCTATTTCCTTTTTTCGGCGGGAAATATTTAAAAGGATCTGAATAAGGATGCGGACTCGTTTGTGGATGGAATTCATTCTTCCCTTTCGGATCTACAAAAGAGTTCTCATCGAAAAGATTATAAGCCGTCCCATTCGTTACACCCTCATAACCATTCAAATCATAAACCCATTCTCTATACACAGGAATCAGTTGAGGTGTTGTACAATAGGCTAGCCCTCCTCCCTTTAGTGGAAGCTTAGCTACCCCATTGTTATTCACACAACCAGATAAAAACAAAAGGGCTATTACAGGTATAAATCTTACTGAATACATCATTATTTCTTTTGTGAGCTTTCTTTCTTATTATTCACAAGAAGATAACTGGCAGTTTCATAAATAGCCTTTGTCAATTGTTTCATTTCCTGTTTTACTGGACCATTCACAACTTCTGCCGAAGGCTTGTCATTATTTACAATAGAAACCATCTCCTCTTTGCCGGAAGTCAATTGCTCGCGATAAAAATAATCACCTTTAACCACCCCTATCAGTTTGGTATCAGGATTATAGATAAATGCAAATGGACGAAGATGCGCAGTATCAGTAAGGTTTCTTCCCAGCGTTGTGTTTCTGTAAGGCAAATTACAGATACTGGCGATAGTTGGCATAACATCTACCTGGCTACATACCAGAGACTCCCTTTTGACAGGCAACCATGAAGGAGCGTAAAACAATAAAGGCACATGCTCTGCTGTTAACCCTTTTCGGTCCAGGCTCTTGGAAACATGTCCCCTACTTCTCCTGCTATGCCATGATCGCCGATGAAAACAAAAAGGGTATTATTGAAATAGGCCTCCTTTTGTGCAGCATGTATAAATTTCTGGAAAGAATAGTCGGTATAACGGAAAGCATTATACTCCTTCAGCTTGCTATCATAATTCACCTGATCACGAAAGCCATATTTGTTCAGAGAATCTTCAGAAGGTTTCCGAACAATGAAGTCGGTATCCTCCGGAGGCAGGGAATAAGGACGATGATTATCGGCTGTTTGAATAATGGCAAAAAAGGGTTTCTTCTCTGCTGAAAGAATCTGGTTGGCTTCAAGGAACAGGTTCTTATCGCTGATGCCCCAAACATCGAGACGCGGAGATTTGAGGTTCTCCTGTTCATAGAGATGCAGCCCGGGGAGATTATTCATTAGCAATCCCCTTATATTCGCCCAACTCGGACTTCCTCCAATAAAATAATATTTTTCATACCCCTTAATAGATTCCAGAACTGTTTGTTGATCCACAGCTGCTGGATTTCTACTGGCTGTCAATTGCAACTCCACATCGGGCAATCCGGTGATGGTAGCCCAAACTCCACGAGCGGTTCCATATGTGGGTGTAAAACATCTTTCAAAAAAAAGACCATTCCTGCTCATACTGTCAAAGAATGGGGTTGTTGCCAATGGATTCTTCCACATTGAAGCCTTGTAAGCGCTAAAGGATTCACAGATCACTAAAACGATATTGGGTTGTTTGGCAGCACGAGTTGTATCTACCGGATAGAACCTTGAATAATTCAAGGATGCCGAATCCGATTTATTCCAGTCATAATAATCTGCCAGAAACGCAAAATTCTCCTTTACCTTCTTTGGATCCGGTTTCTTAGCCCTGAACTTTAGTGTATTGAAAAAAGATTCAAAAGGGTTTAATGCCAGATTTGCTTCAAAGTCACTCCCAAGCGCATATGCATCACTCCATCTCAATGGATATTGGTCAAATCTTCCAAAAAGGAAAAATGCCATGAGCAGGAAAAAAACGGAGTAGCTTACTATCTTCCTTTTTCTTGAAACAGGGAATGATTTCGCTTCTATTCTCTTATGAAATTTCCGGATTACCCATATCAGCAGGAAAGTAACAATAAACACCAAGAGAAATAATCGGATCACCGGGTACGATTGCCAAACCATTTCAGTTGAAATGCCGGCATCTTCCAGATAATTCAGCACACTGGCATTAAGCCTTTGCGAGAGATAGGCATAATGAGCAAAATCAACTACATAAAAAAATGTCATCACAAATAATACGATACCAATAACCCAGCTCCATATCTTAAAACTTGTATTGTTCTTAAAAGGATGAAATGCAGGTATACTTCCAATTATCCCGATTGAAAGCAACAAAAGAGAAACGGTACGTAAGTCGAACCGGAATCCCAGAAATAATGCACCTGAAAAGCTGCTGATAGGCAGGCCTTGCTTATTGAAAAAGAAGAAGAAACCCACCCTCATTATTGTAGCAAAAACCAGTAAAAGCAAGGCTATAGAAAAAAGCCATCTTAGCAGCTTGGGAAAAGGGGTTGTAAACTTCATGCAAAAAAGATATTTGGTAAAATTAATAGAATTATTTTTGCAGCCATGCATTTTGCAACAGCACCGCTGCTATTAACGTTCTGGCAACACATTCAACCTGTTGATACCTGGCTGATTACCCATATCAATCAATCCTGGGGCAATGGCTTTCTGGATACTATTCTGCCCTTCTTCAGGGAGACCTTGTTCTGGATACCCCTTTACTTTTTCCTTCTGCTCTTCGTTATGATAAATTTTGGAGTGAAAGGCTGGTGGTGGTTGCTGGCAGCTGTACTTACAATTGCTTTGGCGGATATCATAAGCAGCCAGATCATAAAACAGCTCATTTTCAGGCTAAGACCCTGTCAGGACCCCGAAGTATCGATGCAATTGCGTTTTTTCATCAATTACTGTCCCAGAAGCTCAAGCTTTACCTCCTCACACGCCACCTCTTATTTTGCCCAGGCCAGCTTCTATTTTTTTACCCTTAGAAACGTAAATAAGAGGGTATGGCTCTTTTTTATATGGGCCGCCTCAATTGCCTATACCCAGGTTTATGTTGGGGTTCATTACCCTTTTGATGTTTTGTGCGGAGCTTTGCTTGGAATGGGGCTTGGAACTGGAATGGCAAAAATGTTCCACAAACAGATAGGAATACTTAGCTTAGAGTAACAATAAAGAGCATGCTGGAAATAATCATAATACTTGGACTTATTCTTTTGAACGGGCTTTTCTCAATGGCTGAAATAGCACTGGTCTCGGCACGTAAAGCCAGATTAGAAGGCCAGGCGAATAAAGGCGATAAAAGGGCGAAAGAAGCCCTGGAACTTTCCACCCACCCCGATAAATTCCTGTCCACCGTACAAATCGGTATCACATTAATAGGAATCCTTACCGGTATCTATTCAGGAGAAAAACTAAAAAGCAACCTGGTTGATTTCCTGAATCAATTCGAGATGGTGAAGCCATATAGTAGTGCCGTGGCTACCACTATCATCGTTATTATCATCACCTATTTCTCCCTGGTACTTGGCGACCATCGCAAAATTGATGGCTGGACCTATGAGAATTGTAAGTATCATCACGTATCCTTTTATCTGGTTACTGACAAAATCGACCCATGTTATAGTAGACATCTTCAATATAAAAGCAAAAGACACCCAGGTAACAGAAGAAGAGATAAAAGCGATTATCAGTGAAGGGACCGAGCAAGGGACCATCGATGAAGCAGAACAAGAAATCATTGAAAGGGTATTTCATTTGGGCGACAGGAATATCACCTCGTTAATGACTCATAGAAGCGATATTATCTGGTTTGACGTTGACGACAATGAAGTTTCAATAAGAGAGAAAATAGTTTCTGAGCCTCACTCAGCATATCCTGTTTGTGAGAATGATATCGATAATATACGAGGAGTTGTTTCACTTAAGGATCTTTATGTAACAAACGACCTTACGGTTTTCAAGCAATACATGAAACCGGCTTTGTTTGTTCCGGAAAACATTACAGCCTATACATTATTGGAAAAATTCAAGGAGAAGAAATTGCATGCTTGTTTCATTGTTGATGAATATGGAAGTATGCAGGGAATGATTACGCTTAATGATATATTAGAAGCCATTGTGGGCGACCTGCCACAACAGAATCTGGAAGACTATGAAATTGTAGAGCGTGAAGATGGCAGTTTCCTCGTAGATGCACAGATTCCATTTTATGATTTCTTAAGTCGCTTTGAAAAAACCGAATGGATGCATGAAGGCGAACAGGAATTTGATACACTTGCCGGCTTTATCTTACACATTCTGGAAAGAATTCCGGTAACAGGCGATAAGATGGAATGGAAAGGATTCACCATCGAAATTATTGATATGGATGCCCAGCGTATAGATAAAGTACTGGTCACCGCATCAAAGGAAATCATTGACCAAATGGACGAAGCCTAAGTGATTACTACTAGAATTCAAATACGGTATGCGTATCGGGGTAGTCTAATTTAGTACTCTTGCGTTGTCCCTTAATAATTACATGAATTATACTGATCTGCTTTTCTATTGACTCAAAAAAGATGGAGTTATCAACTTCTATTTTCTTTGGAACTGCTGAAACCTGATTTACCTGATAATAACTGAGAGTGGATTGCTCTTCGATTTCATAGCCAATGTATTGCAAATTGAGAGGCTTGCCATCTATTTTCAATTGAAGATGCTTGCGTATATAATCTGATAGCTGTTTTTCAAGCAATGCTTTATCCTTTGGCTTATACACATCAACCGGAATATTATTAGCCTTTACCAAGGCCTTTTCCAGGTCGTCGGTAAACACCTTACAGCTTATTTCAATGGTCTTCTCAGCTTCATTGTACTCAATCTCCGTAACACTCACAAAAAATGGATGTGGCAATACAAAGGGAGGATTTGCGGGAACTGTATGCGATGGGGTAAAACTCTGCATCGCCAGCAGGCAAGCCATAAGGGATACCCCCTTTAACCATCTATAAACTGATGACACCATTGAACAACTAAATTTTTATGTTACAAATGTCTTGTTTATTTTGAAGCCTTTCTAGAAAAAAGCGTTAAATCGGGTCAAAACCCATTTCATCAAATCCGGACGGTAAAAATGCAGGATTTTTGGTTCTATCTTAAAATTGGTTGGGAGCATATCATGAGCTGGGATGCCCTGGATCACCAACTGTTTATTGCGGTATTATCTGTAATATACCTGCTAAAAGAATGGAAAAAAGTGCTCGTTTTGGTTACAGCCTTTACCATCGGACATTCAGTTACATTGGCACTCAGCGTTTTGGATGTTTTCCGGTTCCCAGATAAATGGGTTGAATTCCTGATTCCTTGTACCATTTTTATCACCGCTTTCACCAACCTGTTCCAGAAAGAATTCAGTAGCCGTTCAGTACGGATCAATTATTTTCTGGCCTTATTTTTTGGACTCATCCATGGAATGGGCTTTGCCAATACCATTCGAATGATGTTGGCGAGCGATCAGTCTATAGGCACGGGATTATTAGCCTTCAACATTGGTTTGGAACTTGGGCAATTAGTAGTGGTGGCGATTCTTATGATTTTCTCACATTTTATCCTGAATACGTTTAAAGTAACCCGGCGCGAATGGGTCATTTTTCTTTCGGCCGGTGTTTTTAGCATAGCTTTGAAAATGGCATTTGAAAGGTTCCCTTATTAAATATCAAAACACAATACGAAATGAAAAAGGTCCTAAGCGGTTTCCTGGTTTTGAGCAGTTTGTTTGCGGTAGCACAAAACACGCAGAACAATCCTGGCTCCAATCACGGAAACAAATTTGAACAATTAGGTGGCATTTTGCCCACACCTAATGAGTACCGTACAGCCAGTGGAGCTCCCGGTCCGAAATATTGGCAGCAAAGAGCCGATTACGACATCAAGTGTGAACTTGATGAAGCAAAGCTCAAATTGACCGGAAGTGAAACGGTGACCTATTTCAACAACTCTCCAAATGAGCTTACCTATATCTGGTTGCAATTGGATGAGAACGAACATAGCTCAGTGAACAATGCCAACTACCAGAACAGCCAAAGTATGCCACGCTCAATGAGTACGGCTCAACTGGAAAAGTTTGAAGAAAAAAATGCAGACAACGGTTATGGTGTAAAAATCACCAAACTGACTGATGCAACAGGCAAGCCTCTGAAATACACTGTCAACAAAACAATGATGCGTGTTGAACTGCCTGCAGTTCTTAAACCAGGTCAAAAGTTCGTATTCAATTGCGACTGGAACTATAAGATTGGTGACCGTATGACACAAGGTGGCCGCGGTGGCTATGAATATTTCCCCGAAGATGGCAACTACCTGTTTACTATCACACAATGGTACCCCCGCTTGTGCGTGTACAGCGATTTCCAGGGTTGGCAGAATCACCAGTTCACTGGACGTGGTGAATTCGCACTTACTTTCGGAAACTTCAAAGTACAGATGAATGTTCCAGCCGATCATATCATCGGAGCCACTGGTGAGTGCCAGAACTACCAGCAGGTTCTTACTCCTGCGCAATTTGCCCGCTGGCAGAAAGCTCAGACTGTAAAAGAGCCAATGGAAATCGTAACTCTTGATGAAGCAAAGAAATCAGAAGTTGCAAAAAGCAAGGCAAGGAAAACATGGGTATTCAAAGCAGACAATGTACGTGACTTTGCCTGGGGCAGCAGCCGTAAATTCGTTTGGGATGGTGTTCCTGCCATTGTTGAAGGAAAGAAAATCATGTGTATGAGTTTCTACGGAAAAGAAGCTTATGGTGTTTACCGTAAGTTCTCTTCAAAAGCTGTAGCACATACCATCAAAACATACTCTAAGTTCACTATTCCTTATCCTTACCCTGTTGCACAAAGTGTGGAAGCAGCTAACGGTATGGAATATCCAATGATCTGCTTTAACTATGGCCGTACTGAAAAAGATGGCAGCTATAGCGAAAGCACTAAATATGGAATGCTGGGTGTAATCATCCATGAAGTAGGACATAACTTCTTCCCAATGATCATCAACAGCGATGAGCGTCAGTGGAGTTGGATGGACGAAGGTTTGAACTCTTTCGTAGAATACCTTACTGAAGAATTATGGGATAATAAATTCCCAACGCGTGGTGGACCCGCCTGGACCATTACAGATTATATGAAATTGCCAAAGGACCAATTGGAACCCATCATGTCTAACTCTGAGAACATTGTAGGTTTCGGTCCAAACGCTTATACAAAACCAGCAACCGGTTTGAACATACTTCGCGAAACTATCATGGGTCGCGAGCAGTTTGACTATGCTTTTAAAGAATATGCACGTCGTTGGGCATTCAAACATCCTGAACCAGCTGATCTTTTCCGTACAATGGAAGATGCCAGTGGTGAAGACCTCGATTGGTTCTGGAGAGGTTGGTTCTATGGTACAGATGCTTGTGACCTTGCCATCGATACCGTGAAGTATTTCACTGCCGATGTATCAAAAGACCCTGCTGAAGTAAAAGAATCTACATCTATGCGCAGTCTGCCAAAACCTGGTGGAAGCAAATACGATGATATCTCTAAGATCCGTAACAGGGAAGACAAGAACATCCAGTTCGCTTCAGATATAGATACTGCCTTGCAGGATTTCTACTATCGTTACAACCGTGATCTGGAGAAATATGACACTACTAAATATGCTGTAACCAACCCAGGTGGATTCCAGGAAGCTTTAGATCCTGCAACCAAAGAAAAAGTAGCAGGTAAACATTTCTATGAAATCACCGTTAGCAATAAAGGTGGCTTGGTAATGCCTGTTATTGTTGAGTTCACATATAAAGATGGCACAAAAGATGTTGAGCGTATTCCTGCTCAGGTTTGGCGTCTTAATGAAGGAAAGATAACTAAGGTGTTCATGAAGAACAAGGAAGTAGCAAGTATCAAACTGGATCCAATGAAGGAAACAGCTGATATCAATGAGAATAACAACTCATGGGGTAATATTGCTACTGCCAGCAAATTCACCAGTTTCAAAATGAAACAAGGTGCTGCGCGTGGACAGTCTCAGGGTATCAACCCAATGCAGAAAGCTGAAGAGAAGAAGAAAGCTTTCTAATTATTGAAGAGAATAAATACTCATAATTGAGAAGCCGTTCATTACATAATGAACGGCTTCTTTAATTATATCAATCCTTTTTTTCTCTCACTAATCCTTAGGTCCTGATTTCTTCCCAGTTTCATTGGCTCCATCAACTGGTTTATTCTTCTTGCGACCAGTTTCTTTTAGCGCCTTATCCACCAACCATTCTATTTGGCCGTTGACACTTCGGAAATCGTCTGCCGCCCATTTCTCGAGGGCTTTATAGACGTCTTCATCAATGCGTAAAACAAAATTCTTTTTCGCGGCCATCAGGGAATTGGATATGGTTTATTGATATAATGTTCCGGTATTCAGTATGGGCTGTGCTCCTTTCTCGCCACATAACACCACCATAAGATTACTAACCATTTGTGCTTTTTTATCTTCATCTAAATGTACAATCTCTTTTTTAGACAATTGCTCTAATGCCAACTCTACCATTCCAACCGCACCTTCTACGATCTTGAATCGGGCTGCTACGATAGCTGTAGCTTGTTGTCTTTGTAACATAGCGCCGGCAATTTCAGCTGCATAGGCCAGGTGACTTATTCTTGCTTCCAGTATGTTTATACCGGCAGCGCCTAAACGCTCATTCAATTCTTTCTCCAACAAAGCATTCACCTGATCACCACCATCCCTTAAAGTGATTGTGGCATTTTCGTCTTCCATATGATCGTAAGGACAACTGGTAGCCAGGTGACGGATAGCCGCTTCGCTTTGAATCTTTACATAATGATTGTAATCAGAAACTTCGAAAGCTGCTTTATAAGTGTCTTTCACCTGCCATACTATTACAGCGGCAATTTCAATGGGATTACCCATCTTATCGTTCACCTTAAGCTTGGTGCTTTCCAGGTTTTCTGCTCGCAATGAAATCTTGAAATTGGTATAGAACGGATTCACCCACAAAAGGCCGTTTTCCTTTACAGTACCTACATACTTACCAAAGAAAACACAAACCCTGGAATGGTTGGGATTAACCACCATCACCCCTTTAAACAAGAAAACACCCACCAAAATCAAGAGGATGCAGCCCAAAACCAGATAGCCGCTTGGCTCCTGCTTTGAATTGGTAATCAATAAGATAATACCCGTTAAAAAACTGACCAATGAAAGTAAAAGGGCCAAATAACCAGACATCGGTTTAATGATCTTTTCCATATACGTTGTTTTGATGATATCAATTTGATATCGAAATTACATCATGGCTTTTAAATTTCAAAATTTCCTTTGAAAAGTCCGGAAGACCGGAAGTCCGGGGCGTTTGAGCTTTGGAGATTCCTGATTGAATAGTCCGGAAGAAAATACAAATACAAGTAGGGTAGTTAGGTAGTAAGGAAGTATGGAAGGAGGTCTTTATTGGTTCGATAGTGAGTTAATTTAAAAAAATAACCGCTGAGACGCGGAGACGCAGGGGGGAATCCTCTGCGTCGCTGCGTCTCAGCGGTTATTATATCACAAAATTAAAGGCTTGTATTTTCTCCTTCCCTACTACCCTACTTCCTAACTCCCCTACTTGCATTTGTATTTTCTTCCGGACTAAAAATTCAGGCTCTCCAAAGCTCAAACGCCCCGGACTTTCGGACTTCCGGACTCTCTTCTCTACCCCCCAGTGCTTCCATCGCGCAACTTAACTTTCTTCTTCCCAGAATTCTTCTTCTCAAAATCTAATACTTCCTTAGGTTTATCGATTGTCTTTTTCTCGGTTGATGGGGCTTTTGTAGCCATTCCATCGTTCTGCATTTTTCCAAGAACATACACCTCAGTTCGAGTTAAGCTACCATCTTCCGTATTATAATACTTCCAGGCTCCATGTTTAAGGGCAGCGCCTTCGTTTTTCACTACAACAGTTCGATAGCTTTCCAATTTATCAACATCTTCCACCACAAGGGTGTCATATTCCTTATCGGGATTTAAGGCCTTCCAGCTTTGTTCCAGTCGAAGATCACCATGCATAGAGTAGTATTTGCAGATTCCGTCCTTGAAGCCCCATTTGTAATTCTCTACACCAACAAGATCTCCAGAAAGACTGAATAAACGCCACTCCCCTTCTTTTCGGTTATCCTTATAAAATCCCTCTTCCTCATAGCCGGGTTCACCCCTTACAGTTTCGTAGCGATGGGTCCAGGGACCTTGCTTTTTGTCTTTCTGATCAATGCAATTAAGGGTATCCCCCCTTGGACTAATTGTATAACTTTTCCATTGGGAATAACCATTTAAGGAAATCAGGAGGACAAGAACCAAAATGCAACGCATGTTTTGTATGTTTATAGTCTTAACAACGTAAACCAGTCTGCTTTATGATGCCAAAACTACTGCAAAACCCAAGCCGGGTTGCAGGTTTAACAGGTCTGATAGTTTTTATGCTGTCTTTCCCTGCCCTGTCCCAAATTAAACCCACTGCTGCTGCCGACCGCTTGAAAAGTATTGAACAGCGCAAGATGATGGAGAACAAATCCATGCTTAAAGACCTCAAATTCCGCAATATAGGTCCAACTATCATGGGCGGAAGAGTAGTTGATCTGGATGTAAATCCTGAAGATCCTACAGAATTTTACATCGCTTATGCCTCCGGTGGCCTTTGGTACACAACCAATAATGGCCAAAGTTTCACACCAGTTTTTGATTCTCAGGATATCCTCACCATTGGTGATGTAGCTGTAAACTGGAAAACCCGCACCATCTGGTTAGGAACCGGAGAAGTTAACAGCAGCCGTTCGAGCTATGCCGGTATTGGAATTTATAAGAG
>JBGAQE010000267.1:0-2260 GCA_044220885.1 Chitinophagaceae bacterium | reverse complement strand
TTTTTATGGTGTGGTTGATGGTACAAATACAGTGAGCTTCCTGAAAGGAACAGCTCCTGGCGATTATATCAACTATTCTGTGAACTTCAGCTTTGCAACTTATTTCAATCAGCCTGCAGTTAAATATGCTGGTAATAATGCAACTGGACTTACTCAGATCCTGACACAAAAATACCTGGCATTTGCTCGCAATTCAGGCTATGAAGCTTACTATCAATGGCGTCGTACAGGTGTTCCAACCTTTCTTACAGGTCCTGGTGTTGGAAATAGTGGTGTAATTCCTTTGCGTTTCCAGTATCCTTCAAGCGAGCTTTCTACAAATAAGGATAACTATACAGCCGCTGTTCAAAGTCAGTATGGTGGAAATGATAATATCAACTCAAAGATGTGGATCATCAAATAAGATTTTTCTAAGACAAGCAATCAAGAGCAACTAAGCAGTTTAATTTAGCGGCGGGGCTTTTCCAGGCTCCGCCCCTTTTTTGTTAACTTTCCAGTCCAGAATTATTTGCCATGAAGTATTTTTTGAATCTCTTTCGGTTTTCGTTTATTTTGTTTCTATCACAATCCTTGCAAGCGCAACAACCAGTAACTATTCTTACTGTACCAGGAGAAAAAGAATATGCCAGCATTAAGCCCCATGGCGTATCTGTATTACCCAGTGGAAGATATGTGACCCCTGCAGGAAATACAGTTAGAATTACACATGACCCCTTTGGCATGGCCATTTCTCCTGATGGAAAGAAAGCTGTAACACTTCACGATGGCGTTTTTACAATTATTGAATTAAACAGCCTCCAATCAATTAGGGTTCCATCTTATGATGGAAAAATCATTTCCCCTTTTACAAAGGGTTCATACCTCGGTGTTGCTTTTACACCCGATTCAAAAAGTGTTTACCTCAGTGCCGGAGATATTGGTGCAGTTATAGTTTATGATCTGGAAAAGATGAAACGCACCGATTCCATTTCCCTTAATGGCAGTTTTCAGGGAACTTTTTATGATGATAGTTTCACATCTGATTTGTTGTTGAATAAGGATAAGAATGAATTATTGGTTCTCGACAGAGGCAACTTCAGGATGGTTCGCATTGATGTTACTTCAAGAAAAATCACTGCCTCAATTAAAGTAGGAAGGCTTCCGTTTGGGATTGCTCTTTCTCCCGATAAAAAACTGGCTTTCGTTTCAAATGTAGGGATGTATGAATATCCTCTTATTGATGGAGCCAATCCAAAAAATTACGATTCCCTGATGATACCCTGGCATCCTTACGGGAACGATACAAAAGAATCAAGGGAAGGTACAGAGGTGGAAGGAAGGAAAATTCCTGGTGTAGGCAGTCCTCATGCGCCCGAAGCCATGAGCGTATATACAATCGACCTCGATAATAATACAGTGGTAGATAAATTCAAGACAGGTCTGCAGATTGGTGAAATGATTGAAGAAGCCGAAGTGGTTGGCGGGGCAAGTCCCAACTCCATTGCAATCGGCACCCGCTTCGCCTATATCACAAATGCTACAAACGACAATATCTCCGTTATTGATTATAAGAGCCGAAAAATTGTTGATCATATCCAAATAAAAGTAGATTCTCTCTTAGATCATTACCGGGGCCTGATTCCATTCGGTATTTCACTTAGTAAGGACGAGAAAACACTCTATGTTGCATTGCTTGGGTTTAACGCTGTGGCCGTAATTGATGTAGCAACAAAAGTTACGAAGGGATTGATTCCAACAGGTTGGGGCCCGGCAAGAGTACAACTTTCTGCGGATGAAAAAGAGTTATATGTTATCAGTTGCAGAGGATATGGAGCAGGGCCTAATGGGGGTAAGGGATTTGTAAGTCCTCCGGCAGGAACATATATCGGAGATATCCAATTGGGTTTATTCCAACGAATTCCATTTCCTGATGAAGCTACTCTGGCGTCATATACTAAACAGTCTCTTGACAACACTTTTAAAAGGGTACAGATAAAGGTTGATAAGAAAAACCCATTGCCTGTATTACCCGGTTTGCATGAATCCCCAATTAAGTATATAGTTTATATAACAAAAGAGAATCGGACATATGACGAGATTTTAGGCCAGTTAAAAAATGGAGTGGGAGATAGTAGTCTGGCACGTTTTGGTATGGGAGTTACCGTTACAACAAAGAAGTATAAAATACGTAACGCCATCATAATGCCCATCCATCACAAGAGTGCCTAGCGATTCAGTCATTGCGATAATTTTTATTGTGATAGTGATGCTTCGATACATT
>JBGAQE010000061.1:0-20886 GCA_044220885.1 Chitinophagaceae bacterium | reverse complement strand
TCAATAAACTTCTCATATCTCCTTTTCTACTGTTTGGCTAAGATTGGTATTCCAATAGTGTCAGCGTTCATTTGAAGAACTATCACTGTACAAATTGAATCGGGTAAAGAATCGGGCATTGACAATTTTATAGTATTTCCCTCCTGTGTAAAAGATACTTTAACTCCATTAATAAAATTCGCTTTCAGCAGTTTTATTCCTTCTGGAACAGGTAATACTAATTGGTCCCCCGGCTTTTTAAATAAGTGCAGATAGATCTTATTGCCCTTTCTTGTTGCCGCTAAAACACTATCCGGCTTATATGGGCCGCCTTTTGTTCCATAAATAGCTTCGCCATTTACTTTGAGCCAATCTCCCATTTCCTTCAATCGTTTTACCTGTCTGTCTTCCATTCTTCCATCAGGCATTGGGCCCACATTGAAAAGGAGGTTACCATTACCACCTGCTGTTCCAACTAATGTCTGAATACATTCTTTCAGTGTTTTCATCTTATCATTAGGTTTCCACGCCCACTGATGGCAGATTGTGATACAGGATTCCCAGGGGTTCGACATATTTATCTCACCTACTTCCTGTTCGGGTGTGGCATAATCGCCTACGGTTTCCGCCGTCATGATTTTATGAGTGCCCTTGCCGAGACGGTTATTGATGATTACGTTTTTATCTAGTTTCTTCAGGTAATTATAGATATCAGCACCCATTTCCTGTGTCCACGGACTTTCCCAATTCCCGTCAAACCATATCATATAAGGGTGATAATTTGTAACCAATTCCTTCAGCTGATTCTTCATGTACTGGATGAATTTCTTCATATCAGCTTTAGGATCGGGTTCCTTTATTCCGTTATTATGAATAGGATAATTCAGATCGTACCAATCCAATACAGTATAATAAAGACAGAATTTGATATCGTACTTTTTGCAGGCCTTTGCTAATTCACCTACTATATCCTTTTTATACTGCGAATGCATGATATTGTAGTTCGAATAAGCAGTTGGCCACATTGAAAATCCGTCGTGATGTTTGGAAGTAAATGTGATATACTTCATGCCAGCGTCTTTAGCGGCTTTCACCCAGGCATCGGCATTAAATAAAACTGGATTGAATTCTTTGTAAAGGCTATCATAGTCTTGCTGCGAAACTTCATGGTTTCTTGACCATCCGATTTCTGTTCCTCTTAAAGAAATCGGTCCCCAATGGATAAACATTCCAAAACGCCTGTCCATAAACCCATCCAGGATTTTTGGATCCGTTTTTTCAAGAACAACTGTCTTTTGTTGCGCTTCTGAAAAGAGGCTGCAACACAACAAAAAGAACATTGCAAAAATCCTGATCATAAAATCTGTTTTATTTTATTTCATCCGGCCATGGAATAGGAAGCCCGGAACTTTTGAAAGTTGGCATTTTTGCCTTTCGATTCTTTAACTCCTGCGTAAGCAATGCTGCCATGGCCTTTCTTTTTTCAGGATACTGCTTCGATAACTCATTATTCTCACCGATGTCCTCCTTCAGATTATATAGTTCCAATTCTCCAGTCTTGTGAAAATATATCAGCTTCCAATAACCCTGACGTATGGCACTCATCCATGAAATGCCATGCAAATTCAGGTTCGTCCAATTGTTAGGATAGTGCCAGATCAAAATCTTATTGTCGTTGACTTTAGTTTTGCGTTTATAAAACGGAAGCATGTTTTCTCCATCTATTTCTTGTTGCACCTGGTATTTTTTTACACCAGCCATTGCAAGAACTGTAGGCAACATATCATCCACACTTACATACTGAGATGAAATACTGGCTTTTTGAATACCGGGACCAGCAACTATCATTGGAACACGAATACCTCCTTCATATAATGAACCCTTACCTTGCTTTAATGGAAGATTCTGTGTGTGAGCAGCATCTGTTCTCGGAGGTGACAAACTTAGCCCTCCATTATCAGAAAGAAACAGGATATAAGTGTTCTTATCCAATTTCGCCTTCTTCAGATAATCCATTATATCGCCTAAACTTTTATCCATTCCTTCCACCAATGCAGCATACTTAGCTTCATTCTCAGTTAAACCTGCATCAATATACTTTTGATAAAAGCGTTTATCTTTTTCAAAGGGCAGATGCACTGCATAGTGCGACATATAAAGGAAAAAAGGCTGCTTTCTATCAACCGTCCTTTTTACCTGGAAGATTGCCTCCATTGTAAGCGCTTCCGTCAGGAACACTTTTTTTTCAGCATAGAAATCAAGTCCACGAACATCACGAAGTGTATCTGTTTCGCTGCTTCTGTATTTCTTCTCACCAAGATAACTACCAGGGTGTCCTGCTGCTGAACCTCCGATATTTACATCAAACCCGATATTCAATGGTTCGGAAGCAAGTGTACCATAAGGGGCAAAATGAGCTTTACCACAATGAATTGTCCTGTAACCGTTTTCCTTTAATAGCTGTGGCAAAGTGTTCGCAACAATTGTTTTAGGGGTTCCTTTCACCGGACTTAATCCATTATAATTCCAGGCAGCTGGAATCAATACACTATCTGGATAATCAGTAGGATTATCTTTTAGAACATTAGTCCAATTAGTAACCATATGCCGTGCTTCATTCATTCCGGTCATGATACTCACCCTTGTTGGAGTACAAACGGCATTGGCATAAGCGTTTGTCAGTTTTATTCCCTGACTGGCCAGTCGTTCCATATTAGGAGTATGAAAGCGACGATTCTGTTCGGTGACCTTATCCCAAAAAGGTAATGAACAATCCTGCCATCCCATATCATCTACTAAGAAGATAATGATATTAGGTTTCTTACTCTGCGAAGAACCTTCTTTCCCCAAGAAAAGAAAGAAAGCCAGAATTGATATGCAGGATAAATATTTCATTCGCATTGTTTAGTATTAACTGCCATACGCCTTTTGGTTTTGCTTTCTTCCCCAATCAGGCAAATCGATATCAAGGTCATCATGATACTCTTTCATTTGCTTCTTCAACATTGCCCTCATATTTTGTATCGTTTGCTTATACTTTAATTCTTTAGAAAGATCATTGATTTCCCAGGGATCTTTCTTCAAATCAAATAACTGCGTGGTCAATACTCCTTTCACATTATATACAATCAGCTTCATTCCATCAGGAGTTTTTATACTTCTGCTCCAATGCCCATAAACATTATATATAGAAGGCCTGATTGCCTTTTGCTGATTTCTTATAATTGGCATTAAACTCTTTGCTTCAACAGAAGATGGTTGGGTAATTCCAAGATACTCGTACAATGTTGGCGTGATATCGCTTAGATATACAAACTGTTTCGATTTAGCATTTTTGGGAATGCCGGGACCAGAAATAATCATCGGCACACGAATGCTATGCTCATATAAACTTTGCTTACCAACTAATCCATGTTGACCAACTGCTAACCCATTATCTCCTGCAAATACGATGATAGTATTATCCCTGAGTCCATTCTTATCAAGTGCTTCCAGTATTCTTCCTACTTGTTCGTCCATCTCACTTACCATTCCATAATACAGTGCAATTTCTCTTTTAACGTCTGCTGCTGTTCTGGGGTGAGAAATTAAATTTTCATCTCTAACATTAAGGTCGCCATTATCGAATGGATGTTCTGTTTTAAAATTCGGAGGAAGTGTAATCTTTTCGGGAGAACACATATCCTGAAATTTCTTTGGAGGTGTTCTGGGGTCGTGCGGAGAAGTGAAAGCAACATAACAATAAAACGGGGCTGCTTTTGCCTTATCACTATTCAGGAAATCGATAGCTGCATCGGCATACAATTCAGTACTGAATGTATCGCTTTTCCATGAAGCCGATTGAGGATATGCAGCTGTTGGATCGTAATGATAAACAGTAGGATGTTCTTGTCCTCCTTCACCAGGAAAATGCATACCTCCAAAAAATATCTTATCGCCACTATTGAAGAACCGGTTATGTGATTTCTTATCACTATGCCATTTACCTGTATGAAATGTGGTGTATCCTCTTTTATTCAATATTTCGCCAATACCAATAATACTATCTGGAATTGTGCCGCCATCACCGGGAATCGGTTCACATACCTGCCCGTCAACATCATAACTCTGCTCGGAATACATACTGCCCCCTGATGACCACCCATTACGTGCGCCTGCATAAAACTCAATCCTTCCTTAGAAAGTTTGTCCAGATTCGGAGTTTGAATTTCATTATTACCCCAGGCATGTATAGTGTTATAGCTTTGGTCATCGCTATAAATGATGAGTATATTCATTGCCTTTGCAGACTTTACCTGCCCAACTATTGCGAATGGAAAATAAAGAGATGCCAAGAACAGTATGATCGTCCTTGCAATTGAGTTCATTTTTAAATGACAAGTAATTATCATGTAGCTATTCCAAATTAATATTCAATCCTGAAGCCCGCAGCGTATTTCAATGCTAGTTCATTTTTCAATTTATCAGATAGCTTCACTACAACAACACCATTTTTTAACTCACCTTTCAGTGGCTTTGGATATCCCAGAATTGAAATCTTTTTTATTTTCTCAATTCCTGCTAAAGGAATCGATATTTCAGAAGGGAGGGATACATTATCAGTTTCGGATAACCAGTAACTGTAAAATACTTTTGTAGTTTTTGATTTAGTATAGAACTGGTTTGCCGTTGCATAGGGAGCTACTGCTTCTGAACCATAAATACCCTCTCCGTTTATTTTCATCCATGCTCCAATATCTTTCAGCCTTTCATAAGCTATAGGATCCCAGTCACCCTTTGGCCCTGGCCCAATATTCAACAATAAGTTACCTCCTCTTGAAACAATCTTCACTAAAGTATGGACAAGATTCCTTGATGATTTATAAGTATCACCAGGAACATAACTCCATGAATTGCCCATTGTCATACATGTTTCCCAAGGATAGGGCAAAGGGCTGTCTGGTAATTCTTGTTCAGGTGTCTTGTAATTTTCAAACTCACCAGAAACGGTTCTATCTACAACAATAAGCCCTGGTTGATGAGAACGGGCCATCCCTGCAATCTTCGCCATATCTATATCCTGGTCGTACTTGCCACTTTCTGTTTCATTCACACCTTTTGAATCCTTTACCGGTCTAACCTGACCTCCATCTAACCATAAGATATCCATTTTACCATAACCACTCATCAACTCTTCAATCTGTTTATAGGTAAAATCTTTGAACTGGTTCCAGCGTTGCGGATATTTAGCAGGATTATAATTCGGATTCCTGTCTTTCGGCGGAAAATAAGGCCACCAGTAATTCTCATTATGCCAGTCGGGCTTGGAGAAATATGCCCCTATCTTGAAATTCTCTTTACGAAAAGCATCAAACACTTCCTTTGCGATATTACTTCGAGAATTGGAAGCAAATGGAGTTTTTGTACTGGTTATCTTATAATCGGTTTGCTTCGTATCAAACATACAAAAACCATCATGATGCTTGGTAGTGAACACTACATAACCCATCCCAGCATCTTTTGCTGCTGCTACCCATTTTTCTGGATTAAAGTCAACCGGATTGAATGTGGTTTGAAGATTTTCATACGCTTTCTTGTATGTATAATAATCGGGACCATACTGACCTTTTCTTTGAGTCCAGCCTTCGTCTTCAGGACATATACTCCAACTCTCCACTACACCCCACTGACTGTAGGTTCCCCAATGCATGAATAAGCCGAATTTCAGATCCTGCCATTCGGCTAATTGCTTCTGGACTTTTGGATCAGAAGGCACAATATAACCATCGGTCATTTTATGTTCCTGTGCTATTACAGTCTTAATTACAACCAGTAATAATAATATTGAGCCAAATTTTTTCATCAGTGTAATTTTATTATCAATCATTCAACTACTATCTCATCTGCAAACAACCAACCAGGATGACCTTCACCTGGATGACCTTTAGGACATCCATCAATCACTTTTGCTGTAACACGTATATATCTTGCTTTTTGTCCATTGAGCATTGCAATAAAATCCTTAATAATCTCTCCACCTTCTGAAGAGGAGACATTATTTGGCACAACAGCGGCTTCAGTAAAGTTCTTTCCATCGCTGGAAATTTCGAACTTCACTTGTTGCGGTAGAAATATCCAACTCTTATAATTCTGCAAACATCCGATTGTAAGCTTATTGATACTTACCTCTTTTCCTAAATCGATAGTGGCAATAAGATCTTGTCCACTGAATCCATGCCAATACTTTCCGTGAGAAGTAGTACCCCTAACTCCATCTGTCAGTGAGTTTGGACCATTAGCTGGATAATATTTACTGAAAGGATTGGTATATACTACTTCCCGACCTACCGCCTGATGCATGGCATAAGACTGTTCAACAGGACTACTCATAGATTGTCTGTCAATTACTGTCACTGCTTTTACGGTAGTGTTTTTATTTATTGGGAATGGGGTAGTATATAATGGGCTAAAGGCATTTGGATAACTCCCATCAGTGGTATAATGTATCTCTCCATTTATGGATTCTGTATTAAGTGATACGTTCAATTGCCCGTTTTGAGAAACCGGAACAATATTCACTTTAAAATTGCCTTTGCAATATCGAATGCCTCTTTGTTCAAAGCCTCTGAACTGGTTCTTTAATCTCACATTAAAATCATTCCAGTTGCGTGAGTCTTTTGTACTCCAAACTACTTCTGCCAGTGCCAGCATACGGGGAAGGACCATATATTCAATTCCTTCTGCTGTTGTTATCATCTCTGTCCAAAGATTGGCCTGAGCACCCATTACAAATTTTGCTTGTGACGCATTTAGTTCTTTTGGTATTGGTTCATAATCGTATACATTCTTCAATGTATTCATTCCTCCGAATGCTTGTGGTTCTCCTTCAGGTCCCGCCTGATAATGGTCAAAATAAAGCGGGTATCCTGGTGTCATTACCACATCATGATCCATCTTGGCTGCTTCAATACCACCTGCTTCACCGCGCCAGCTCATGATGGTTGCTTCAGGAGCAATGCCGCCTTCCAGAATTTCATCCCAGCCTATGATCTTACGCTTCTTACTGATGATGAATTTCTCTACCCGCTTAACAAAATAACTTTGTAATTCTTCCTCTGTTTTCAATCCCTCCGCTTTCATACGCTGCTGACAACGGGCGCATTTTTTCCATGATGATTTATCGACCTCATCACCACCAACATGTATATAGGTAGATGGAAATAATTGAATCACTTCTGAAAGTACATTCTCTATAAAAGTGAATACGCTATCATTCCCAGGACAATAATTAGAGGACATATTGGAATAATTACCACCAGTCATTGGTAACTGCGGAATCTGCTTACAACTCAGATAGGGGAATGTAGCAATAGCTGAGGCCACATGTCCCGGCATTTCAATTTCAGGGATGATAGTAACATTTCTTTCATCTGCATATTTTACGATGTCCCTGATCTGATCTTGGGTATAGTAGCCTCCATAAGTTGGAGTTTCTCCCGCTGTAGCTTGTGGTCTGTCACCCCAGTTTTTATTAGTTCTGTCAACTCTCCATGCACCAATTTTTGTCAACTCAGGGTATTTCTTAATCTCAATTCTCCATCCTGGGTCATCCACCAAATGCCAATGAAATCGATTCAATTTGTAAGAAGCCATCAGATTTATATATTCCTTTACGAATTCAGGACCAAAGAAATGACGACTTACATCGAGCATCATGCCTCTGTAGGCAAACCTTGGATAATCCTTCACCTGCATACAAGGAATCTGTAATAAGGCATTAGTACGAATAGAAGGCAATAGCTGAAATACAGATTGCATGCCGTAAACAACGCCAGTTTTTGTATTGGCGCTAATGGATAGCAGCGGCTGCAAGATCTTTCGAATTCATATCATACCTGATAACCGTAGTAGGCTGGATAGTAAAAACACCTTCCTTACGAATAGCTGATACGGGTTTGGGAATAATTGGAATATCATTCTGGGCGGCCAGCATCAATGGAAACAAAACTGCCAGCAAGGCCATTTTCTTCAGGAACATAATACTCTTTTTTATATGATACTTTTAAATCGTTTACTCTGCTAAATTTTTCTTCAATAAGGCGCCTAGCTTCTTATATCCAAGGTTATTTGGATGTAATCCATCACTAAATAAAGATTCATCTAATAATTTTTTATCATTCAGAAAAACCACACCTGGATTTATAAACTTTATTTGTTTTGCCTTTGCCAGTTGTTGTATTTTTTTATTAATGACTACAACTCTTCCTTCCATCTTTCTTCTTGGGTAAATCCCAGATAAGTAAATAGTAGCTGTTGGTTGTCGTTTTCTTATCGCATCCAATAAGAAACTTAATCCAGCCACAATCTCTTCATCTGTGTTCAGTGTTAGATTGTTTGTACCGATATTGATAAAAATCTTCTTCGGTGAAATGCCCTCTAACTCCCCATGATATACCCGCCATAAAACATTTTCAATCCGATCCCAGCCATAAGCCATATTTACCGGGTTGAAGGGGGCTATGAATTCCGCCCAGGAATCTTCACCGCGAATATGTTTAGCAATAGGATTGCCAGCCCAATAATGAGTTATAGAATTGCCGATCATTAAAAGTTCGGGATGCTTTTCCTTATTGAATGCAATTATCTCTTCATGCCTTTTTTCCCAATCGTATGAATTGAAATCCCTTCTTTGAGTTATGGGAATCTGTGTTACAATAGAACCAACAGGCTCGTTCAGGATAGTCCTCAATATCTTTTCATATGCTATGGCATAATTCATCATGCCAATATCATTAGGATGTACCCCATCCACCATCGATTCAATGTCCTGATGAATAGCTTCATATGACAAAAGATATAATCCTTCAGTCTTTATCTTAATCAAAGTATCATAAGCTTCCTGCAGAGCTAAATTTGCGTTTGAATAAGATGCTTTTTTATCCGGACTGATTTCTCCACCTGTATAGCCATCGTGGGCAGTTAATAGAATTGGGACAGTTGTTCTTTTCGATTTCAATTGCTGAACTGCGGCGATAATCTTTTTCTTTAATTCATCTTTAGATAAATTGGTAAGATTCGGTAAACAATCCAATACATATACTTTTGCATCTATTTCCGCTACTAGATCCAATACTTCCGGTTCCAGTCTCCCGTTTCCTGAGAATCCAAGATTCAAAACCGGGTGATCAATCTTACGGTCAAGAATATTCGTCCATGCCAAACCGGGACGGGTGGCGCATCCACCTTGTGCAATAGATGTTCCGTAGATAACTATTGGTTTATCATTCCTTACAGGCAATGGTGCTAATTCGCTTTTTTCAGGAACCGATATTTCCATCCAACTCACAGAATTATATAAGGGAAAATAAAGGGTGTATTCCCTGTTGGCCACATGCTGATCGTTTCCTTGCAAGCCACTGAAAGTATAAGTGACAGTATCTTTGAAATTGAAACGGCCAGCCGCCCATACCCATCTTCCATCAATGGTTTTTGAATAAAGGTCTACTCCACTTACTCCTGTTGCAGGCATATGAGGCATTTGGATACTTCCACCCACTTTAAATTTTACTATAATTTCCGAAGCATTGGAACGAAACCGCAACTGTAAACCGGCAGTGTTTTTTGAAAGATTCCATACATCCTGTCTTACTACTCCCTTTGCCTTGGAAGGTAAACGATCATATGGTTCTTCTGTGGAGCCAGTCCATGCCTGGCCTTCTAGTACTTTAAACTGCTCCGTTGCGGGGTTCCACTTCTTATAGGCAGTCTTTTCCTGTGCAGCAACAGGAAGAATGTTCATTACAATCAATGTAATGAACAGTATCAGTTTGGCAGAGTAATGCATTGTCAAAACAGTCAGTTTTTGGAATCGTTAGCAATTAGCTTTTGAGCTCCCCTAAGTTACTTTACAATCACCTCATCTATGAAAGTATGTGTTGGATTTCCTGCACTTTCATGCCAGGCGGGCAGGGGACCTCCTGTTACGGCCTTTACCCGGATAAATCGTCCCGTTGCTTTTACATCAGCCCCCAAATATTGCACTTCTGGACCTTTGACTTCCTTACTTACTTTATTCTCCACTTCAATCAATGGCTGATAATTGACTCCATCCTGACTTATTTCATATATCACTTTTGATGGATAAACAATCCAAGGGCTTACATCCTGCAAAATATGTATGCCAACATAGGAAATTGGTTTTACAGATTTCAGGTCAACAATGGCTACAAAATCCTGATCATAATAACTCTGCCATCCTCCACTCTTCCAGGCACTGGTTCCTACAATTCCATCAATAAGGGCATCATTACCGCCGGCTGAATACATGGGACTCACTTTACTTTTCACTTCTATAACCTTATCATTTGGCAATCTATAAAACACCTGATCAATTACAGCAGTCTTCTTGCTGCCCATTTCTGCATAAGCTTCTACTTTGTTCGTCTCATTTATTTGGAATGGCTGCTCATATTTTGTGAAATTTCCTCCCTCAGCTCCAACCTTATTAATACGATAATAAATCACAGCATTCTTATCAATAGACTTAATATCTACAGTTATGTTGGATGCAAACTTGAAATTGTCCATATCAAAATAAGGCACTGTAACAAACCCATTCTCCACTACTGATGAATGAGGTTTATCACTTTCATTCACTCCAAGATTCTTATTTGGCTCGCCAGTCATTCCCAATTCCAATACTCCACCATTTGCAACTTCTGTATGAGGAATAAATGTAGCTGACTGCTTTTTACCATTCAGGGTGATTGTATTGAGATAGATATTCTTATCGCTGCGTCCCTTTGCCTTGATGGTAAACGTCTTTCCGTTTTCAAGATGAATGGCTACTTCATCAAACAGAGGTGTACCTAATGCATATATTCCGCTTCCGGGAGTAACTGGATAAAAGCCCATGGAACTTAAAACCATCCAGGCACTCATTTGACCGCAGTCTTCATTTCCAATAAGTCCATCAGGATTATTCGGATAAAATTCGGTACATATCTTATGAACTATTTCCTGCGTACGCCATGCAGCGCCTGCATAATTGAAAAGATAGGCCAGATGATGGCTGGGTTCGTTACCATGAGCATATTGTCCTATAAGACCAGTAACATCTGCTTGCTCCCTTCCTTTCAATCCTTCACTTGTATTAAAGAGCTCGTTCATTTTTTCAAGAAAGCCTTCTCTTCCACCATATATTCTAATTAATCCATCAATATCCTGTTGAGCTGTGAATGAATAGTGCCAGGAATTCCCTTCAGTGAAAAAATTATTTACTTCAGAAGCATGGAATGGACTGAACCAGAATCCATGTACTTTACCGCGGATATGCTTTGTACGCGGGTCGAATAAGTTCTTATAGTTCTGGGCTCTTTGTTGATATTGCTGGTATACAGCTTCATTTCCCTGCCATTTAGCGAATTGAGATATACACCAATCATCATAGGCATATTCAACGGTTTTAGAAGCGCTTTCATGATCGAAATCGTTTCCAACAAAACCTTGTTGCCTGTATTGCTCTAATCCATAACGATTGCTTTCAGCATAACTAGTCATTGCTTTAAGGGCCAATGCTGCATCAAAATTGCGGATTCCCTTCTGATAGGCATCCACTATTACAGGTACAGCATGATAGCCGATCATACAAAATGTTTCATTGCCACTCAATTCCCAAACCGGCAACATGCCGCCATATTTGTATTGGACAAGAAACGTATTAATCCAATCACCCGTTCTTTTTCGATTGATGATGGTTTGCAATGGATTCTGTGCCCGATGCGTATCCCAAAGGGAAAAGACACTATAATTGGTGAAATTCTCAGCCTTATGAACCTTTAAGTCTGTACCACGATATTCTCCATTTACATCTGTGTAGATATTGGGGCTTACCATAGTATGATAAAGAGCACTATAAAAAGCAGTTTGTTGATCTTCTGTTCCTCCTTTAATTGAGATCTTTCCTAATTCCTTATTCCACTCCTGCTGTGCTTTGGTGCGAAGTTTTACAAAATCAAAATCCTTTATCTCCGCATCCAAATTCATTTTAGCATTCTCGGCACTTACTCCTGAAATACCAACTTTCACTTTTATTTTTTTATTTCCTTTCAGATCAAAACCGAAATAGGCTTTTACATTTTTCCCTTCCGCTTTTTTCAATCCATCTTTCAATTGATTATCAAGAGCTATTCCGGAACTTACAATTGGTTGATCGAATTTGATATAGAAATAAAGTATCTGATTGTTCGCCCATGACTTACTTCTTCTTAACCCTTTTACCTCATACTGATTTACAATTTCCATATTTGATTCTAACACTTCATCACGATGTTGCAAGTCGAGCAATATCTTTCCTTGGCCGTTAGTTGGGAAAGTATATTCATGCATCCCTGATCGGAAAGATGTCGTTAACGCAGCCTTTATATTGTGTTTATCGAGTAACACTTCATAATAACCGGCTTCTGCTTTTTCATTTTTATGCGAGAAGGGAGAAGCATACTCACTATTCTTCCATTTAACTTCTCCTGTAAATGGCATTAACAATATGTCGCAATAATCAGGGATACCTGTACCACTAAGATGAGTATGAGTAAATCCATAAATGATAGAGTCGGAATAATGATACCCTCCGCAACCATCCCATCCTTCCAATCTTGTATCGGGACTCAGTTGCATCATACCAAATGGCATGGTTGCGCCAGGATAGGTATGTCCATGCCCGCCTGTACCAATAAAAGGATTGACTTTAGAATAAAAAGGCTTTTGCGCCTGAGTAATAATAGTAATAAGAAACAGTACGGAGAGTGTAAGCTTAAGAGACTTCATATGAATGCATTGATCTTTGATATAAATTCATTGTCTTAACAAGATTCAGGTGGAGTTGAAAATTACGTTTACCTGATTCCAGACTGACTCATATAACTTTCCTTCAAAATAAAACAAGGTATCGCGTAGCAATGGAATTTGGCAGGATAAGGCGGTTCTTTAGTTTCATTGGTATGCTCCAGAAATAAAGAAGGGCCGTATCTGGAAAGATACACCCTGCTTTGCTTAATAATTTAAGCTACACTCAAATAAACTAAACTGCTTAAGAGAAAAATCACACCTTATTGCTAGTGAAGTAACCAAAGAACCTGCACAATCTCTTTCTCAATATTATCTTATAGTCATAGTAAATGAACGTTGAAAAGAGAACGTTTGCATCCCTAGTTTATAGAAGCAAATAACCCCCTTTTTAGCATTACAGGTCAACTCGGCAAACCCAGGCATACTGACAGGGTACTATATCCGGGGTAAGAGCCGGCATCTTGATAGTAAGAGTCCCGTTTTTATAGGAAAAAGCCAGTTTCCCGTTATAGCCAGGCATGGATACAGCACTGGGTTTTGATATATTCCTTATCACTATTTCCTTTTCCCATCGGGTAGTTATTGCATAAACGGATTGTTGTTTTTGGGTGAAAAAGAGAGTGCTTTCCTTGGTTACAGCAGGGGCATTCTTCCAGCTCGCTGTTTCGTAAATAGCTTCTCCATTTACTTTCAACCAGTTACCAATATCACTCAATCGCTGCTGCATTATCACTGGAATTGTACCGTCGGCCGCAGGACCGATATTCAATAATAAGTTACCTCCCCGTGCTACAGTTCCAATCAGTTCATGAACCAGTTGCTGGCTGCTTGAATACTGATCCAGGCTTTCATTTCTGTTATAACCGAAAGAAGCCCCGATTCCTCTGGTTTCTTCCCAAGGACGCTTACCGGTAACACTGCCACTTCCGTATTCGGAGGTTTGAAATGTACCATGTGCGCTCTTGGTATCACTACCCCACCGGTCATTCACCACTATACTATCTTTCGAAGGAGATTCATTAAATAACCAGGCCAGAAAGGGTTCACTTTTCCAGGTGGCGGCTGAATGATCCCAATCCCCATCGGCCCAGAGAACATCCGGCTTATAGCGTGTAACCAGATCTTTCATCTGAGGAATCATTCTGTCCCTCACATATCCATCAACATCCGATTTGTACTGAGGATTGAACCATTCAAAAAGAGAATAATAAAATCCCATATGCAGCCCTTCCTTTCGCACTGCAGCTGAAAGATCTCCGGCTAGATCCCTATGGGGACCAATATCATTAACATTCCAGTTCCATGATTGGGCAGAAGGCCATAAAGTATATCCATCATGGTGTTTGCTCGTCAACACAACATATTTTGCTCCCGATGCTTTGAATATGGAAGCCCATTGGGCAGGATCGAATAATTCAGCAGTAAACATTGGAGCGAATTGCTGGTAACTGAAATTCTTGCCATATACCCTTTCATGAAAAGCTACAAACTCCTTGTGGATCTTAAGGTTCGGTGCAAAGAGTCGCTGCCAATACCATTCGGCATAATTACTCCCAAATCCATCCGCATTTGAATTAGTAGCCCATGAAGGAACAGAATACAAACCCCAGTGTATGAAAATGCCAAACTTCGCATTAGGATACCAGTTGGGTACTGGTCGCTTATCTAAAGACTCCCATGTAGGCTGATATGTTTGCGCCGACACTGTGATACCAGTAATATGAAATACTATCAACAATGAAGCTATCAGTACAAATATTCTTTTCTTAATCATATCAAATCTATTGGGTCGTCAATACTATTTAAGCTCCAACTGCAAAATGGTATCATTTGGATCAAATGCAATACCATCAAGATAAATGAAAGTTCCCTCGGGCTGCTGTTTGAATTTCACTTCTTTCTTTCCATTAAACAATAAAGCTTTATTGATCTTTTCTTTCAATTCTGAAATGAAAATGAAATTTCCTTCTTCAGGCTTTTTCAGGATGTGCATATATACCGTTTTGCCTTTTGCAGTAAAAACTCCCCAGTCTTTTGGAGGAATCTGTCCACCTCTTGTTCCATAAATGGTTTCTCCATTCTGAGACATCCATTGTCCAATAGCCTTAAGTGTATCGGTGAATTCAGATTGAATAGTACCATCAGGCATTGGCCCAACATTCAAAAGGAAATTAGCATTTGAACCAGCTGCTTTCACCAGGTATTGAATCAATTGTTTTGTGGATTTATAATTGCGATCGGTGATATTAAATCCCCAGCTATCATTCATTGTTTCGCAGGTTTCAAGCGGCAAGCTTGAAATGGATGCGCCACCAAATCCAGTAGTATTATGTCCAGGTAAATCTTTCTCAAATGCCTGAAAGTCTTCACCAGGAATTGGAGCCAGATGGTGGTTATTACTGATAAGACATTTCGGTTGGAGTTTATGTATTAAGGAATAGATTTCATCATAATGCCAGTTGACTTTTGAAACTCCCTTCTTATCTGTATCGTTCTCCAGCTGATCCCAATGTCCATCAAACCAAATTCCTGATATTTCACCATAATTAGTCAGCAACTCCGTAAGCTGCGCTTTCATAAAACGTATATAGCTTTCCCAGTCGCTTTTCTGCGTACGGCCTGTACCTTTTCCATTTCTACCTGTTTCATATTGATAATCGGAGCGATACCAATCAAGTAATGAATAATAGCAGAATATTTTTATCCCTTGTTTATGGCATTCATCTGCCAATTGCTTAAAAGCATCTTTCCCATACGGGGTCTTTGTAATCTTCCAATCAGATTGTTTCGTATCCCAGTTACTGAAACCATCGTGATGACGGGTGATGAAAGTGATATACTTCATGCCAGCTGCTTTTGCAGTGGCTACCCATTTCTGCGCATCGAAGTTTTGTGGATTGAAAATATTGATGAGTCTTGTATATTCTGGCACCCTTATATTACGCTGGTTCATCACCCATTCTCCATGTCCCAAAACACTGGAAGCACCCCAATGAATAAACATCCCGAATTTATTATCCTGAAACCATTCACGGGCTTCGAGATTTTCAGGAGAAGGCGTATAGGTTTGGGCAATTACTAATCGGAAAGAGAATAATACAAAAAGTAAAAGGCAGGCTTTTTTCATATGCTGTTAGTTAGAGATACAAAATACAAAACTGAATCAATAGAAACGTAAATACTATTGAAACAAGTCATCGCTGAAATATGCTATTGATAAACTGTTCTGATAAATTAAAGACTTACTCCGCGTTTCCAGGGAATAAAATCATCCTGATTTAATTGAACGGCCTTGGGAATCACTTCTCCACTGGCAGCCTTGATACAATATTCAAGAATATCTTCACCCATTTGCTGAATCGTTTTCTCACCACGTATTATGGGACCGCAATCAACATCAATGATATCATTCATTCGGGTAGCGAGTGAAGTATTTGTTGCAATCTTAATAGTTGGACAAACCGGATTACCAGTTGGTGTTCCCAATCCTGTAGTAAAAAGGATAAGGGTGGCACCCGCAGCTGCTTTCCCGGTTGTTGCTTCCACATCATTTCCAGGAGTACACACAAGACTTAATCCGGGTTTAGTGGCCGGTTCTGTATAATCAAGTACATCAGTTACTGGAGAAGTTCCTCCTTTTTTTGCAGCACCAGCCGATTTGATAGCATCTGTAATCAATCCATCTTTTATATTTCCGGGAGAAGGATTCATATAGAAGCCAGACCCTACCGCATGTGCTTGCGCATCATAATCCTTCATTAAACGAATGAACTTATTGGCATTCGCTTCAGAAGTACATCGGTCAATAAGGTTTTGTTCTGCCCCGCATAGTTCCGGAAACTCTGCCAATAGCACTTTTGCTCCCAATGCCACTAATAAATCGGATGTATAACCGACAGCTGGATTGGCTGAAATGCCACTGAATCCATCACTGCCTCCACATTTTACACCAACACATAATTTGCTAAGTGGTACTGATTCCCTTTCAGACTTATTTATCTCAATGAGTCCCTTAAACGTTTCGAGCATCGCCATCGAAACCAACTTCTCTTCACTAAGCAATTGCTGTTGTTCAAAAACCAGTAAAGGTTTATCGAAAGAAGGGTTTCGCTTGTAGATATCCGCTTTCAGTTGTTGCACTTGTAAATGCTGGCAACCAAGACTGAGTACCGTAACACCACCAACATTGGGATGATCAGCGTATGCGGCGAGTAATTGGCTGAGAGAAGCAGCATCCTGACGAGTACCTCCACATCCACCTGTATGATTCAGGAATTTTACCCCATCTATATTCTTGAATAATCTGTTGGATGTACTTGATTGTATATCTGAGATACTGAAATTGCTGATATCCTTTCCTTCCTTATATGCCTGTACTAGATGATTTGCAAATTTTTTATACTTACCATTTACAGAATAGCCCAACTCTGTGAGCATAGCATCTTTGATAACATCCATATTTCGGTTCTCACAGAAAACTGTGGGAATGAATAACCAGTAATTAGCTGTTCCTACATTACCATCCTTCCTTTTATAGCCATTGAAAGTTCTATTCAAGAATCGGCTAACATCGGGTGCCTGCCATTGATATTTTACATTCTTAAAGGCATAGGGTTCTGCTGCATGTTTTACATTGCCGGTTGTCATCAGGTCGCCTGAATGCACCAGATCCTGCATCTTACCAACTAAAACACCGTGCATGATTACTTCATCGCCCTGATTCAGGTCTTTGATAAAAATTTTATGCTTTGCTGGAATATTATTCTTCAGTGTGAGTTCCTGTCCATCACAATAAATATGATCATCTTTTAGTAAATCAGTCAGAGCCGTGATGACATTATCCTTCTCATGAATTTTTAATACTCTGTTCATACAAGTATTATTAAGGTTTACAATTTACCCTTTCCAGCGCTATTTCCAAGCACTAAATCAAGTGATTTGGGCATAACCTTTCCATTGCTTTAACAATAGGGAAACTGGTAGATTCTCCAGAGGAAAAACTACAAAAAGTAAGGTAAAAATTTGTGCCTTGTAACGATAGTATTTTATTATCCATCTCTTATTCTATATTATCTTTACAGTGGATAAAAACGAGCACCATGAAACTGCTTCAAACTGAAATTACACCAGGCAGCAATAGTTATATTACCCTGGTTGAAAGAAACGATACTCATTTCAACACTCCTTTCCATTTGCATCCTGAAGTAGAATTGGTTTATGTGAAGGAAAGCTTTGGAAAAAGAATCATTGGAGACAAGATTGAAGCCTTTGAAGCCGGTGATATG
Organism: Chitinophagaceae bacterium; assembly: GCA_044220885.1. Taxonomy (GTDB): domain Bacteria; phylum Bacteroidota; class Bacteroidia; order Chitinophagales; family Chitinophagaceae; genus Endoryza. The sequence continues at coordinate 2,797 of JBGAQE010000061.1, read as the reverse complement.
GTCTTCATCGGAAGCAATCTGCCCCATGTATGGCTGAATGATGAGGTTTTTTACCATGGTGAATCCAATTTGAGAGCAAAAGCAATAGTTCTTTATTTCAATATCAATGTGTTGGGTCCTGTGTTTTATAATATGAAGGAAGCCGCCAAGATTAACGAGTTCCTAAAGAGAGGAGAAAGAGGGTTGAGGATTGATGGTAAAACACGGAAAATAGTAGCAGATAAGTTAGAGAAGCTATTAAAGAAGAAAGACATAGAAGTGATTATCGGGCTATTTGAAATCTTCAATATACTGGCTAATTCGAAAGACACTACATATATCACCAGCGATGGGTACAATCCTCATCTGATACATGCCGAAACAGACAGGATGGCTGATCTGTACAAATACATTCACGAGAACTATAAGAATGATATTCCATTAGCTACCATTGCCGGTATTGCAAATCTTACTCCACAATCTTTCTGCCGGATGTTCAAGAAGCGAACCAATAAGCATTTCATAGAATACCTCAATGAAGTTAGGATCTCCAAGGCTTGTAAGTTTTTATTGGATACGGATTGGAGTATTTCTGAGATTGCATATAACTGCGGTTATAAGACAGTTTCCAATTTCAATAAGCTTTTCAAGGAAATAACCGGTGAAAGTCCTAAAGCCTATCGGGCAAAATCGAATTCACACCAGGAAGAAGTTGGTGCCTAACAACTACGGATGGCATCCTACCCCCCGGATGTCATCTTGGGTATAGGATGCCATCCACCCCCCAGGATGACATCCGGGGGGTAGGATGGCATCTCCATTTGTAAAAAACAACAAAAAAAGCCACCCACATTTGTGGATGGCTTTCGATTCTTGCTTATTATACTACTTACTGTAAATCCCAGAACAATTTAGTTGTCAGATTGTCTTTTGCAGACACTGCATTGTAATTCTCGGTATTGTAGGTTTTTTCACCAGCAGCATACAACCACCTGTAAGGAGGAGTCTTCTGCGCATTACCGTTATCAACTTCAAAACTCAATGCTGGAAGATCCAATCTTCTCAATTCAGCCCAGGTTTCAGTTGGTTGAACTACATTGTAATGAATCCACTTTTGTGTAGCAATCAGATTCAAACGAGCTGCATTAGTAGCTGCATTATCCCAATTGATATTTGCAGAAGCAATGTATGTATTCACTTCAGTTGGAGTTGCAGGTGTTGGAGCAGCAACTGTATTATCATTACTGATAGACCTCAGATAATAATAAAACTCAACTGATTTACGGATTCCATCTTCATAAGCCGCTTTTGCAGCAGGAAGATTGTTTGCTTTTAAAGCAGCTTCAGCTACTAAGAAACTAACTTCAGCAGCATTGATCAATACTCCAGGGAAATATTGGTTGCGGCTTAAAGTAGAACGGTTATAGATAGCCAGGGTACCCCCATTAACTAAATTAGTTTGAGCACCTGAATTCAACAATGGATCCAGTCCGGTATAAACACCAGCAGCATTTGCTCCTGGTTCAAATATTACGCGTAAACGTGGGTCGCTGTTTGCTTTCATGTGATCAATCATAACCTTACCAGCCAGGTTACCATTCCAGTCTTCTAAACCAGTACGGAATCCATTTGCTGTAATAGGAGAACTGAGGTTATAGATCTTCAACTGTGCGTTATCAGCATTAGTAGCAATTAATGGATACTTAGCCTGATCAGCAACGATTGCAGCAATTTCTGAAGCAGCTCTTGCAGAGAAAGCTGAAACTCCTGAAACCCTGGTCAAAATACGAAGGCGGAGGGAGTTGCAATATTTCTTCCACATAGTAAGGCTACCCTTATTGATAATATCCTGTGTATTGAAACCTGTTTGAACACCAGCAGAAACAGTCAAAGTGCTCAATTCATCAGAGAATCCTTTCAGATCATCAAGCATCTTGGTATAGATTGCTTCTGCACCGTCGTAAGCTGGGAGTGATTTTGTATAATCACCACCATTGGCGCTAAGCATACCTGCTTTTGACCAGGGAATATCACCATGAAGGTCAACCACTTTCTGTGTATGATCATAGAAATAAACAGCAGCTGTGATCATATATACACGATAGAGAGCCTTATCAGCATCAGAAAGGTTTGCATATATCTTTTCCAATTCGCGATACTGAGCAAGGAAATTATAATAGTTGCTCCAACGGCTTCCTATACCCGCTTCACCAGGTACGTATTGGTTAGTTGCATTAACGAAACCAACAGCCTGAGTATAGTGAGTAATGGTAGTTCTGAGTACTACGAAATAGTTCCAATAATCTGGTACTACATATGACCAGTTGGATTGAAGGAATCCTGCATACTGTTTTTCAACAGTAGACACAGAGATTTTGGAAGGATCGGCATAGCTGTCGGAAAAATCCTTCTTTTTGCACGCGGTAAAACCTACCGTTAGTGCTGCCAATATGATAATTATTTTCTTCATTGTAATAGTTTTTAGGTTCGTACTTGTAATTCTTTAGAAACTTGCCCTTAACATTACACCATATGATCTTGTTGATGGGTTAGTACCTACGTTTGTAAGTGACTGGAACCAACGTGAACCTGCAGTGGTTTGTTCAGCATCGATGTCTTTGAATGTTCTATACAAATAGAACAGGTTTCTTCCGAATACAGAGAATTGAACTTTTTTAGCACCGATGTGTTTGATCACACTGGATGGAATATTATAGCTAAGAGAAAGTTCCCTGAACTTGATATATGAATTCTTCTGGATATACAGTTCATAACGTGTGTTTGGACTGTACTGAGGACCACCCCAGTTGTAAACTGT
>JBGAQE010000266.1:0-2312 GCA_044220885.1 Chitinophagaceae bacterium | reverse complement strand
ATCATCTTATCACGTTGCACGCGTAAGTCGATAGTATCCCAGAAATGGGTGTCGGCGCCACCAAGGAATAATTGGGTGATGCGTATATCAGTTCTTTTTAATTCTTCGCGAAGTGATTTCATCATGCCGTTCAGTCCGTATTTGGAGGCGGAGTAGGCAGTGGCACCGGCCATTGGGGTTTTACCAAGAATACCAGGTATGTTTATGATAAGGCCTTTTTTATTTTCCTTCATTCCCGGCAGGAAGGATTGGATAAGATAAAAAGGAGCCATAAGATTGATGGCGATACTTTTCTGGAAATCTTCGGTACTTAATGCTTCGATAGGTTTGATGATACCAATACCAGCGGCATTGATCAGAATATCGATAGCACCACCATCCTGAAGAATGGCTGCGGCTATTTCCTTTACAGAGTTTTCATTAGTGATGTCTGATACGAAAACCCTGTTGGAAGGCAACTGGCATTTGGTGGCAGTAGCCTGCAGTCTTTCTTCATTTCTTCCTGTTATATATACTGTGGCACCGCTATTGGCAATAAGTTGAGCAGCAGATGATCCGATACTTCCACTGGCTCCTGTAATCAATACTCTCTTTCCCTTTAAAGTTTCCATATTTTGCTGTTGTGGTTACATTAAACAAATTGGTAAGGTAAATGTTTACCATAAAGTGAATTCCTGCATAAAAATCAATTCGGATATATGTCCATAAGAAAAAAGCCCTGGAACAGGGTGAATAGTCCCGTTTATAGTTTGGTAACAAAAGGCGCCGACGGCTTCAATATGAATATCTGCACCTATGTTACAGCGGTATCGATGAAGCCTAAAAGATATATGGTAGCGGTTTATGAGGGAACCAAAAGTTTGGAAAATATGAAAGGCAGTGAAGAAGCGGTATTGCAATTATTAGAGAAGTCACAATACAAACTGGTGAATTATCTGGGTAAGAAATCGGGCAAGACAACCAAAAAGCTAAAGCATCTTACATCAAAGGGATTGATAACAGAGTGGGAGGGATTCCCTGTATTGCACAACTCTTTAGCGGTCTTAAAATTAAAAATCCTCCACACCCTTCCCGGCGGCGATCATGTTTGTTTCATCTGCGATCTTGAAAAATACAAAAACCTAAACCCAGGCAAACCCCTTGACGTAGACTATCTCCGAGAAAAAAATATAGTGCGCATGTAAGAGCCGAAGAGGGTTATTGAAGACCACAAAGGTTTTTCAAGACAGCATATAGCCTCTGAGTTTCCAAACCTTTGTGGTCTGGAGCATTCCTGCATCTAGCCTCAAGCATCTAGCATCCAGCATCCAGCTTTTTAATCATAAGATTCCAGGTCCTCAACAAGCGAATGATAATTCACAAACAATTCCTCTCCAACCTTAATATCTCTCAACGCTTCAAATATCTCTCCATGATGAATAGAGATCACATTCGGTTCATTGGAATGGTTCAGGTAATTCACCATATCCATCACTTTAAAGCCATAGTCGGGTACATAGTAATGGTCTTTATCAAAGAGGCAATAGGTTTCCACCATTTCTCTTGAGTGGGTGGGAAGAGATTCCACATCTTCGATGTTAAGGGTAATCCAGTTGCCGACCCCTTTCGAGAATATTTCCTGCGATCCTTTTGGTATATCGCATAAAGCAAAGACGCCAATGCCATGCACGGTTGATGGCTTTAGGGTTATCCAGGTCTCATGTCTTAGTTCGTTCAGTAAAGCTTCTTTTGTCATATTAGGGGTGGGGCTATGAGGCGGCAAATATAATGACTTTGGGAGAAGTTGCGGGCACTCGTGTTTGTCTTGAACAGGCTTAACAACTGGGATTAATAGGATTTATATGATTAGCTGGGATTGAGTGCTGTATTTGACAGCATTTTTGGAAACATACCGCTGAGGTGCGTGTCTTCACGCACCTCGATGATTGGTATCTTCGAAACATGATTTGTCTTGAACAGGATTAAAGGATTTAAGGAAATACAGGATGAACAGCCAATACAAACTGGGATTAATTTGATTTATGGGATTAACTATGATTAAGGGCTGTCTTCGACAGGATTTTCGAAAATTTTGTTGCTGGCGCAAGCATGTCCAAAGGGTTAACTCAGGCACTGTGAAATTAGGACATCCCTTTGGACCGGCTTGTGCCATGCTATTTAGTTTTCTATGGAAAAAAAGATAATTCGTAATTTGAAATTGTATTAATTATCATACTAATGTCGCTTTGAATTTCTGGTACAAGTACTAGATCCAGAAGTATAAAAAAAATAAAATAATGGTCAATATTGATTTAGAGTATCCAATAATGGCT
>JBGAQE010000060.1:0-22771 GCA_044220885.1 Chitinophagaceae bacterium | reverse complement strand
ATCCAGTTATTGGTTGGACCAGCGTCTTCTTTTCTTCTGCTGCAGATATAAGTACGGTCTTCAACACGGGCAACGTCGCTGGGGTCGCTGAAGCAAGCGAAGCTATTGGGGCGTTTCTCCGGATTCAGTGCAATGAATGTTCCCTTTTTTACCAGCATGCGGCAGAGGTTATCATATTCTTCCTTTGAACCATCGCACCAATGTATTTTACTGGCTTCGAATTGACTGGCTAATTGTTTAACCCAATTGGTAAGATCCCATTTAATAGGGGCTGTCTCATACGCAGTGAAGTTCTCCTGAACGATCATAAAAAATAATTTAGAGATATAAGAAATTTTGGTCGGTAATAACCGATTTTTTCATTGGCAAGCAATCGTAGTAAGAGGCGCAAGCGAATCATAAAGGCTATTCAAAATTGGAACTTTGCAGACGATTGTGTTGTGAGTTTTGTTAGTCATTGATATGATTATAGTTAGAAAGGCCTTTCCGCTTCAATATATTGTATTTCAGCCTTAAAAATGCGTCCTGTTTGATTCGATTTAGGGTCGTATTTTGCAGAAAATTTTGAATATTATGTCTGCAGCCGATCGCCTCAAAGCCCTTATGGATGATAAGAAAGCCGCTAACCTGAAAGCTGGAACTGAGTTTCTGGCTAATAATGCTACCCGTGAAGGTGTTGTTAGTTTACCAAGCGGATTACAATATGAAATTCTTGTTGCCGGAACCGGTGAAAAACCAGGATTACAACACACTGTAACCTGTCATTATCATGGCACCCTTATTACAGGAGAAATATTCGACAGCTCAGTACAAAGAGGCCGTCCAGCCAGCTTTCCATTAAATGCCGTTATAAAAGGATGGATTGAAGGATTGCAATTAATGCCTACCGGCAGCAAATGGCGTTTCTTCATTCCTGCCAATCTTGCCTACGGTGATCGTCAGGTGAGTCAGGTGATTGGGCCGAATTGTGCGTTGATATTTGATGTGGAGCTAATTTCTTTTAGGTAAGAGTGTGAGTTAGTAGTCCGGAAGTCGGGAAGTCCGAAAGTCCGGAAGGAATACAAATACAGAGTAGGGGAGATAGGTAGTAGGGTAGTAAGGAAGGAGAATACAAAACAGCCAACCCCGAAGGGGTTGAATAATAATGAGCCCGGGTGCAACCTGAGGCTTGGGGAATCAGAATGCATTATTACCGCAGAGTCGCGGAGACGCAGAGTAATGCCCCCTGCGTCTCCGCGTCTCTGCGGTTAGAAAAATTAAATACAATATTCATAACATTTGTATTTGTATTTTTCTTCCGGACTTCCGGTCTTTCGGACTTTCCGACTCCCAAAACAAACATTCAATAAATGAATAAATACTCTCATCCCCGGCCTCGGCAACTCCGGTCCCCTTCACTGGCAAACCTGGTTTGAAAAAAGACTCGATAACTGCAAACGAATTGATCAAACAGAATGGGATGCACCTGCCCGTGAGGATTGGGTGAATGCAATAAATAATACATTGAAAGATATTGATACGTCCAATGTGATACTCATAGGACATAGTCTCGGTTGCGCCACCATTGCCCATTGGGCAGCACAAACAGATAAGAAAATAAAAGGAGCCTTACTGGTAGCCCCAAGCGATTTGGAAGCACCAGTCTATACTTTTCCTGCCACAGGGTTTTCTCCTTTCCCTTTGCAAAAACTCCCTTTCCAATCCATCGTTGTAGCCAGCGAAAACGATCCATGGGTAAGCATGGAACGCGCAAAATTATTCGCCTCTTCCTGGGGCAGTAAACTCATCTCTATCGGCAATGCCGGGCATATTAATGCGGATGCGGGGTTTGGGGAGTGGGAGGAAGGCGTTGAGGTTCTTAGGGAGTTTAAATAAAAGTCCGGAAGTCGGGAAGTCCGAAAGTCCGGAAGAAAATACAAATACAGAGTAGGGAAGTTAGGAAGTAGGGTAGTAGGGAAGTAGTTATCAATTTGGCAAAATAACCGAAGCAACGAGCAGGGTGCGTTTTTCTGTTTTTTACGATGAAAAATACAGACTTTCTGAAGCCCCGGGTTGCACCCGGGGTCATTGTTATTCAACCCCTTCGGGGTTGGCTGTTTTGTATTCTACTTCCCTCCTCCCTAACTCCCTCTTCCCTACTTGTATTTGTATTTCCTTCCGGACTTTCGGACCTCCCGACTTCCGACTCTAACGCCCCCGACTCTAACATGCAACGTTCCCCCAAATTCCTGTCACATACCTTTACAGGACCAATGGATCATCAAAAACTGGTAAATGAATGTTTAAAGGGCAGAGCATCAGCCCAAAAGCAGCTTTACGGCTTATTTGCCGAAAGCATGCTGGGGGTTTGCTATCGCTATACTAAATCCATGTCGGATGCCGAAGATGTGCTGCAGGAAGGATTTATAAAGGTTCAGGAACCTGCACCAGTTTAAGTTCGAAGGGGAATTAGGAGGGTGGATTCGGAGAATTATGGTGAATACCGCTATCAACTATCTGAAGAAAAACAGCCGCTATCAGGCTGAACTATCATTCACTGACCCGGGATTACATCCTGTAACTGATGAAAATCCTGAATTATATCTAAATGCAAAGGAATTGGCAGAACTGATAAGGCAACTGCCAACAGGTTATCAGACCATCTTTAATATGCATGCCATTGAAGGCTTCTCTCATGTGGAAATTGGAAAGATTCTGGGAATTAATGAAGGCACATCAAGAAGCCAGTATTCAAGAGCCCGCAATTTGCTTATAACCTGGATCAATACACATTATCAACAAAGAAAAAAAACTGATAAGTATGTCCGCCCATGATTTTGAAAATAAGGTCCAAAAGCAAATGGAGGAGCTGAATCTGGCTCCCTCAGAGGCTATTTGGAATAATGTTGAACTTCAATTGCGTAAGGACAAAAAAAGAAGACGTGTCCTTATATGGATACCTCTTTTGTTGTTGTTACTAGCTGGAGGTTATTTTTTACTGGATGGTAAAGCAAAGAATAATTCCATTTCATCATCTCCAATAGAGAATGTAAATACATCAGGTAAAAATGAGAATGGAGAAGTGGATAAATCAGTTCTAGTAGAAAAAGGCAATAACTTGAAAGAAGAAACTGAATTGAATAATAAAGAAGAAAATAAAAATCAAATTAAAGAAACAGAAACCAGAGAAAACGAAATCCTGGTTACAAATAAAAAAGAAGAGTCAAATACAGTTTCGAATGATAGGAATAAGAAATCAAATAAGCCGGTAATAAATTTGGGTAGTGCAATAAGTAAGCATGAAGTTTCTAAAACAAAATTTGCAAACAATAAGTCATTAAACAGTAAGTCTAAGAATATTGGAGAGTCTTTGGTAGTTTCTTCGGTTATAACTAATGGAGAAAAAACTGAATTGGTTGATGAAACAGATCTGATGCTGAAATCAGCAAAGGTTAGTAAAGAAGATATTGCTTTTGAGAAAGCAAAATTGCCTCTTTCTTTTAATATGGAATCTTTTGACAAACTAGCACTTAGTTCTACAACTGCAACTGTTGCTGTTGCTCCAAAAGCCAAAGCAAAAAATAATGCATCTAAATGGCAATGGGGTGCCAATGTTGGATTGGGTGTTTCAAGAGTTTCAGAAGGTAATTTCTTTTCAGGATTGTCGGGTGCATCAGTGGCAGATGCCAATTATTCATCTTCTGTGAGTGCGCCACCTTTGCCAGGTATTAGTATTCAGCCTGCCGCTATTCATGCTGGTCCTTCATGGCAAGCTGGACTTTTCGTTCAACGAAAATTGACATCCAGATTGAGTTTGTCGGCCGGATTGCGATATGGTAATTATAGCACCAGGTCCTCAGTAGGAATGGCTGTTGATAGTCAGAAAACAATTTCTAACAGTTCTTCGCAAGATTTACGAGTGAGTAATTTCTATACTACTGGTACGGGTACAGATTATAAAAGCCGTTATCAATATTTTGAAATACCTGTCAATGCTCATATTCAATTGAATAAGTCAAAGCAAATGCCTTTTTATTGGACAGTTGGTATGACATATTCAACTTTGTTGGGAACATCGGCATTACATTTCGACGGGGCGTCTGGAGTTTATTATGAAGATGATAAATTGTTCAGGAGGTCACAATTAGCTTGGCAAACAGGCTTGTCAATTGAATTACTTTCCCAAAGCAAGCATCCTATTCAGCTTGGCCCGCAATTGCATTATAATGCCACAAGTTTATTGTCGGGAACTGCTTCCAAAAACACTCACTTGTGGGGAGGTTCGCTTCAGTTAAGGTGGTTCTTTAAAAAATAATATCAGGAAGGCAACGGTAGCTGTTGCATTACTGTCAAACTCTAAAACCTGCATTATGCGATACAAATCATCTTCGTTAGGAATAATTGCTTTGCTTTTCCTGGTTATTTTTCAATATGGTTGCTTAAAGGATACTATAACCAAAACGTATACCATCTATACTCCGGTTTATGAGAGTAAAGAGAAAGTGCTTGCCAATGTAAAAGGGTCTGCTGCTACTGAAATCGGGGCTACAGGTAAAATATACCTTTATGGTAATTATATTTTCATGAATGAGGTGAACAAGGGCGTTCATATTATCGATAACTCGAATCCTTCCAGCCCTGTTAATAAGGCATTCATTTCTATTCCCGGTAATATAGATATTGCAGTCAAGGGAAGTATACTGTATGCCGATTTGTATACCGATCTTCTGGCCATTGACATAAGCAATCCATTACAAGCTAATTTGGTAAAAACAGTACCAAATATTTTCCCTGAAAGGATGTATGGGAATGGATTTGTAACAGATACCACAAAGTATGTAATTGATTGGGTGAAAAAAGACACGACAGTGGTAGAATCTTCAGCTCCTGTTGATATTTGGAATTGCAGGGCTTGTGGGTTCGCATTGGCTGCTGATGCATCCTCTTCCACACAAAAGAATAGTGGTGCCCCTGGAATTGCAGGTTCTATGTCACGTTTCGCAATTGTTGAAGATTATTTGTATGCTGTGAATTTGTCGTCACTAAAATCACTATCTATTCAAAACCCTGCGAATCCGCAATTAGTTAGCAGCAATTCTGTGGGATGGAATATTGAAACTATCTATCCTTTTAAAGGGAATCTATTTATAGGTTCTTCAAATGGTATGTTTATTTTTAGTATTGCCAATGCCTCCAGCCCCGAATTCCAGGGGTCAGTAGCTCACTTCAGAGCTTGCGACCCTGTGGTAGCTGACGATGATTATGCCTATGTAACACTTAGGGAAGGAACTTTCTGTTCTGGAACTGCTAACCAGTTAGACATAGTCGATATTAAAAACATAAAAGCCCCCAAGATTATTAAATCTTTCCCCATGACCAATCCTCATGGTCTCGCAAAAGATGGGTCATATCTTTTTATCTGTGATGGTAAGGATGGATTGAAAGTGTATGATGCCAGCGCCGCTACAGATATAAAACTATTAAAACATCTGAAAGGTATGGAGACTTATGATGTTATTGCCTGGAATAAGAGATTGATACTGGTAACAGCATCCGGGTTGGAACAATATGATTACTCAACTATCGATGGCATGCGTTTGCTGAGTAAAGTGGCTTTACATTAAATGTGAGTTTATGAAGTGGTTTATTTTAAGTAGTATTTTCTTTTTGTCTGCAGGTACTTTGTCTGCTCAGAAAAAATATGGTTTCAAGTCCCAGAATTTTGCTGGTGTGCTTGTGGGGAAAGAAAAAACAGCATTTCAATTCCAAACAATTAATGGCTGTAGTTGCGGGAATTGGTTTGTAGGGATTGGTACTGGTATTGATGGATACCTATATCGTAGTGTTCCATTATTCTTATCAATCAATCGCGATTTTCTTCTCGCTAAAAAGAATTTTTTCCTGTCGCTTGATGGAGGTACCAATTATGCCTGGTATACTAGGCAAGTGGGTAATTGGAGCAATATAATCAGTAGTAAATTCTCTCCTTCTTTATATTGGGGTACCGGCATTGGTTATAAAGCCTTCATGAGAAATAAGAAAGACGCCATTGTATTAAGCTTAGGGTATAGTTTTAAACAATTGAAAGAAGTGCAGGAATCAACCGTATTCTGTCTTATTCCACCCTGCCCGAATTTTGTTGAGAAGTATGATTATAAGATGAGAAGGGTTTCGTTGCGGTTGGGGTGGGAGTTCTGAGTTTGAGGAGTCCGGAAGTCCGAAAGTCAGGAAGTCCGGAAGAAAATACAAATACAAATAGGGAAGGAGAGCTACAATTAATTTTGAATTTGCCCAACCCCGAAGGGGTTGAATCATCGTATCCCCGGGTGCAACCCGGGGCTTTAGAAAGTTATAATTTTTTTTTACGGTATTATTTTTACCAACTAATCTACTCCTTCCATACTTCCCTACTCCCTAACTTCCCTACTTGTATCTGTATTTTCTTCCGGACTTTCGGACTTCCCGACTTCCGGACTTAAACTCAGAAACTCCAAATTCCTCTTAATCCCCCCAAACTTCGACCTCTTCAACGGCGACTCCTTGAATATTACCTTGAACTTCTCCTCCGTCAACTCCTCCCAATCCTTTTCAGTGAATTCAAGTATTTCAGGAATAGGTGTAAAGTCTTTTTCGTTATGTGGTGTTGCAAATCGGTTCCAGGGACAAACATCCTGACAAGTATCACAACCAAATAACCAATTATCGAATTTTCCTTTCTGACTGTCTGGTATCAATGCGTCTTTTAATTCAATGGTGAAATAGGAAATGCATTTGCTGCCATCGACAAGTTTTCCAGGAAGTATGGCTTCTGTAGGACAAGCATCGATGCAGCGGGTGCAGGTACCGCAATAATCCCTGATAAAAGGATCGTCATACTGAAGAGGCAAATCAGTAATCAATGTGGCAATAAAAAAATAAGAGCCTTGTTGTTTGTTTATAAGGTTACCATTCTTTCCAACCCATCCTAACCCGCTTAACTTGGCCCAAGTGCGTTCTAATACCGGTGCTGAATCCACGAAACCACGGCCATTGACTTCACCTATGTTTTCGTTTATTAAGTTCAATAACACTTTTAATTTCTTTCTTATTACTTCATGATAGTCTTTCCCAAAAGCATATCGGGCTACTTTTGGGACTTCAGGTATTTGGGTCTCTTCGGGAAAATAATTCAATAGGAGGGTTATGACAGATTTTGCTCCCGGAACCAATTTTGTCGGGTCTACACGAAGTTCGAAATGATTCTCCATATACTGCATACTGCCATGATATCCCTTACTAAGCCATTGCTCCAGCCTTTTTGCATCAGCATCTAATCGCTTAGCCGCAGCAATACCGCAATGGGTAAAGCCAAGATTCCTGGCGAATTGCCTTATGAGTTGTGTATGTTGAAGCTCTTGCGACATATCACTTATCTTCCAGATGTAAACGGTGAAAGAATCGATGTACAGCTGGAGCAAGGATAAGGCCGATAGTAGTTATAAAAATCACTCCACTGAAAAGAGCATATACTGACGAGAAAATTTTTCCGATGGCAGGAATCTTTGTAGGCTCGTCCATTACGGGCCCCATGCCGCTTAAGATCATGGCTGCATTATGCATTGCATCTAACCATTCCTGGTTGGCTAGAAAATGATAGCCTATTATACCAATGACTAACGATACGGAAAGTACCGATACCGCATATCCGAGATTTATTAATATCCTCTTCTTATATACTTGTCTGCTGGCTAATGGTTGTCGTTTGTGTTCGTACATGATTTTCTATTTATGATTATTGGAGTACAGGATCACCAAGTAAAACACGGTTGTTCTGGGAGATTGTGGTGAAAATTGTTTCGGTGGAATTGAATTTCTTTCTGAAGCGTTGAGGTGTAATATGTCTCAAACGCAGGAACTGCTTGTTAAAATGCGCTAATGTATTATAGCCGCTTTCAAAGCAAATTTCCATTATTGGTTTGGAAGTGTCTACCAATAGCTTACAGGCATGTGCAATTCGCAGTTCATTCAGGAATTCAGTATATGTCTTTTTGGTGCTCTTCTTGAAATAACTGCAGAAAGCTGGTACACTCATTCCCGCATGAGTAGCTACTTGTTCTAAAGTGATCGATTCCTGGAAATGAGCAAATGAGAATTGGAATACCGAATCGATCCTTTCTTTCTGCCGCGTATTATATTCTCTCACTTCCTGTGTTGATAATACTTGTTCTATAGGATGGGAAGACAAAATCCATAGTAACTGGTAAAGGTTGATGATCCTTCCTGCTTCCTTGTCAAATTCAAGAGATTTGATGATAGGTGAAATTTTGCTGGTGATTTCTTGTGTTAGCTTTATTCCTCCAGCTGCTGCTTGTAATAGATCCCTTATGCTTTGGTTCTCCGGTAAATTCAGGAAAGAATCTCCCCAAAAACTACTGTTGAATTGTATAACCACAGCACTTGTTATCATATCCTTGGATGCTTTTTGAAAACAATGCGGCAGGTTGGATCCCAGAAAGAATACATCACCCGTCTTGAACTCGCCTACATGATTACCAACAAAAGCCACACCTTCTCCTTCAGTGAATAGGATACATTCCACTTCTATATGCTGGTGCCAGGGCACTTCAAAATGGGGCGTACGATAGGTGCGGGCCACAAAGGACTGATTATTGGAAAGGGGCAATTTTTCAATCAGGGGCTTCATATCAAAACTTTCTTAATGCTATTTGTGGCCCTAAGGTAGATTTTTTATTAAAATAGTTTAGGTTTATAAAAATAAAGTAGCAGTTATTTCGGCCTTCTTACGGTAATTTCGGAGGAAAGGATAGCGGAATTCGCCACTTCCATTTTAAACGTTGCAACCATATGTACCTTCTTGGCATTGATGTAGGCACTTCTTCCATAAAAGTAGCCGTTGTAGATGTGCAGTCTCAACAAACTATTGTATCCGTTCAGTATCCTGAAACAGAGAATCCTATCATTTCCCTTCAACCCGGATGGGCTGAACAATCACCGGAAACCTGGTGGGAACATGTTCAGGCTGCCATCCTCAAAGCCAACCAATCGGGTAAGTACGATTCCAAATCAATCGTTGCCATCGGTATCGCCTATCAGATGCATGGATTGGTTTGTGTTGATAAGGATCAGAAAGTAGTCAGGAATAGTATTATTTGGTGCGATAGCAGGGCAGTACCTTTCGGTGATAAGGCCTTCCAGCAAATTGGAAGGGATAAAGCGCTTTCTCACTTGTTGAATTCTCCCGGCAATTTTACCGCCGCAAAACTCGCATGGGTCAAACAAAATGAACCTGACTTATATGAGAAGATTGATAAGATAATGTTGCCCGGTGATTTTATAGCAATGAAACTTACCGGAACAATCAGTACAAGTGTTTCAGCATTAAGCGAAGGGGTGTTCTGGGATTTCAAGAACGAAACGGTATCTCCTGATGTTTTGAATGCAATGGGTATCAGTGAATCTTTAATCCCTGAAATTAAGGAAGTGTTTAGTCCGCATGGTACCCTTTCAAAATCAATAGCAATTTCACTTGGATTAAAAGAAGGCATCCCTGTAACTTATAAGGCAGGTGACCAGCCAAACAATGCTTTTTCATTGAATGTATTACAACCGGGTGAAGTAGCCGCAACAGCAGGTACATCAGGAGTGGTATATGGGGTGACAGATAAAGTAGCCTATGATCCGGCTTCAAGAGTGAACAGCTTTGCCCATGTGAATTATACCGCTGACCAAAAGCGTATAGGCATACTGTTATGTATCAATGGTACAGGTATTTTAAACAGCTGGCTGAAGAATAATATTTTCAAAGGACAGACATATGATCAAATAAATGCTGCTGCTGCAGCTGTAGCTCCCGGATCAGAAGGACTTCTGATCTATCCATTTGGCAACGGTGCTGAAAGGGTGTTAGGGAATCAGGACAGAGGTGCTGCTATAAAAGGATTGCAGTTCAACAGGCATCATAATGGACATATTGCCCGGGCTGCACAGGAAGGTATTGTTTTCTCATTGGCCTTTGGTATGGAAATTATGGTGCAGATGGGATTGCATTTGAAAACAGTAAGAGCAGGTTATGCGAATATGTTCCTCAGTGATGTTTTTGCACAGGCATTTGCAACAACCACAGGAGCCAGGGTGGAATTGTATAAATACTGATGGAGCCATTGGTGCCGCAATTGGGCTGCAGGACTAGGAGCAGGCATCTATAAAAATGCTTCTGAGTGTTTTGGAGGCATGAAAGTTTTGAAGGCTATCGAACCCGATCAAAAGAATACAGAGCGGTATCTGGAAGTGTATGAACAATGGAAATCTCAATTATGATTCAATAAATATTTCAAACTATAAATTCTAGAATATGAGCATTACTACTGGCAGTAAGGAGTTTTTTCCTGGTATTGGAAAGATACCTTTTGAAGGACCCAAAAGCGACAACCCACTTGCTTATAAATGGTATGATGAGAACCGTGTAGTGGGAGGTAAAACCATGAAGGAGCAGCTTCGTTATGCAGTTTGTTACTGGCATACCTTCTGTAATACCGGTGCTGATCCATTCGGACCAGGTACTAAACATTTTCCATGGGATGTACATCAGGATGCAGTAGGAAGAGCGAAAGATAAGATGGACGCAGCTTTTGAGTTCATTACTAAATTAGGTGTACCATACTATTGCTTTCATGATGTAGACCTGGTTGATGAAGGACATACCATTGCAGAATATGAATCCCGCATGAATGCAATCGTTGATTATGCAAAACAAAAGCAGGCAGCAAGTGGTGTTAAGTTATTATGGGGTACAGCCAATGTATTCTCCAATCCACGTTATATGAACGGGGCATCTACGAATCCCGATTTCGCTTCTGTAGCCTATGCAGGAACTCAGGTGAAGAATGCTTTAGATGCAACTATCGCATTAGGTGGTGAGAATTATGTTTTCTGGGGAGGTCGTGAAGGCTATATGAGTCTGCTGAATACGAATATGAAAAGGGAACTGGATCATCTTGGACGTTTTCTCGGAATGGCGCGCGACTATGCCCGTAAGCAAGGTTTCAAAGGGGTTTTCTTCATAGAACCAAAACCTTGCGAGCCAACCAAGCACCAATATGATTATGATGCAGCTACAGTTGTTGGATTCCTTCGTGAATATGGTTTAGACAAAGATTTCAAATTGAATATTGAAGTGAACCACGCTACTTTAGCAGGACATACATTCCAACATGAGTTACAAGTTGCTGCTGATGCCGGCATGTTAGGTAGTATCGATGCAAACAGGGGTGACTCACAAAATGGTTGGGATACCGACCAGTTCCCAATGAATTTGGGTGAACTCACTGAAAGTATGCTGATCATTCTCGAAGCTGGCGGTTTTGCTGGCGGTGGCGTGAACTTCGATGCCAAAACCAGAAGAAATTCAACCGATCTGGAAGATATTTTCCTCGCCCATATCGGTGGCATGGATGCTTTTGCAAGATCATTGGTTATTGCAGATAATGTATTACAGCATTCTCCTTATAAGAAATTCCGTGCCGACAGATATGCTTCTTTCGATAGTGGAAAAGGAAAAGAATTTGAAAATGGCAGCCTGAAATTGGAAGACCTCCGTGCTTTTGCTATTGCTAATGGAGAACCTAAGCAAACGAGTGGAAAGCAGGAATGGTTGGAGAATATTATTAATCAGTATATCTGAGGAGTAGGGAAGAATTAAGTGAAGTAGGGAGTAAGGAAGGAGAAAACAACTGTTTATTTAAGAAGGCGCGTGAGTTCACGGGCCTTTTTTGATTTTCAGTTCTGAACAGAGTGCTTTGGTTCCGAACTCAGAAGAGTTCGAACTCTAAGCTGTACTCTGTCTGAAACGCTATGCTTTAAGGTTTAAAGTTTAAGGTTTAAGGTTTTCAAATTCGTAGAGACTGATCGAAAATGTAAGAACTGAAACTTTAAACCTTAAACTCTCAAACCTCAGGCTCAAACTCCGCCACAATCCATTCTATACCGTACCTCTCTCTCTGAAGCAACCAAAGTAAGTGCCCCAGGACTATCGCCAATGGGTCCTTCCACTTCTCCTCCTACAGAAAAAAGCCCATTAAATAATTTGTCTGCTTCCTCTTTACTTTCTGTACTTATAACAATCTTACTTTGCTTTTCATTTGTCCTTCCCATGAATTCCGGACATCATTTGCCATCAGCTTGTTTGTTTTGCCGATAGATAAGGCAATATGCATGATCTTATTTTCTTCCTTTTCTGCTACCGGAAATTCTGGTCCTGCAAGGTCTTTGAAGCGAATAATCGTTGTAAACTCTCCACCAAATACTGATTTGTAAAAAGTAAAGGCTTCTTCTGCATTTCCATTGAAGTTGATGTGGGGATTGATGATTGGCATAATTATTATTTTTTATGTTGAATTATTAGTTCTCCTTTATAATGAATTGCTTATTCGTGTTGAATATTATAATTCCCCCGGAGAATTGTATACTTTTCATTTTCCAATAATCATTGCACAACCCATAGGTTGCAAATATATATACAACTTTGGGTTGCGCAAATTTATTTTTATTGCCACGTTCGGACTCGGATGCAATTAGAGTTCCGAACTCTCGAAGAGTTCGGACTCTAATTGCATCGAGTCCGAACCTTAGAATAATTGAATCATCCGCATTAGATAATCCTTAACTTTATTTCACTAAAAACTAACAATGAGAAATATCTCCTACTTGCCAGTTATTGTATTCTTCTTCCTTTTTTCTATCGCTTGTAAACAGGAACCAAAAATTACCGCCGACATGGTGTTGACCAATGGTCAGGTATACACCGTAAACAAATCAATGCCCAATGCTGAAGCTGTTGCTGTAAAAGATGGCAAGATTTTGTTTGTGGGAACAAATGCTGAAATAGAGAAATATGTTGGCGATAAACAGAGAAGATTGATTGTAAAGGACAGTTCGTGATGCCCGGGTTTATAGAAGGACATGGACATATTCATGGTCTTGGTTCTTCTTTGATAAATCTTAACCTGATGGATGTAAAAAATTGGGATGAGATAGTAGCCATGGTAGCTGAAGCTGTTAAAAAAGCAAAGCAGGTGATTGGATAGTGGGGCGTGGTTGGCATCAGGAAAAGTGGAACACTGCTCCCGCAAAAAATTATCTTGGGTATCCCTATCATGAAGAATTGGATAAAGTGTCTCCTGAAAATCCTGTAATTCTATCTCATGCCAGTGGACATAGTTTATATGTAAACGCCATGGCCTTGAATTTGGCCGGAATAACTTCAAGTACACCTAATCCAAAAGGAGGTGATATTGTAAAAGACAAAACTGGCGTAATAGTAGGTGTCTTGGAAGAAACAGCACAGTCTCTTGTACGTGCAGCTTATTCAGATTGGGAAAATAAAAAGTCGGAAGAAGAACAAAAGCAGAAATGGATAGAGAGTCTTCATTTAGCTGAACAGGAATGTCTCCGTTTTGGTGTTACCAGTTTCCAGGATGCAGGCTCATCGTTTAAGCAAGTAGAAGGGATGCAGGAATTGGCCAAACAGAATAAATTAGATATCAGGCATTGGTTGATGGTGAGAGAAACTAATGCAAGCCTTCGGGAGAATGCAAACAAATTCCCGATAATAAATGAAGGGAATAGTCATCTTACTGTAAAAGCGGTAAAAGTGTCGCTTGATGGGGCTCTTGGTTCCTATGGTGCCTGGATGTTGGAGCCTTATGCTGATAGAACAGGGTGGATGGGACAGAATACTTTTAATATGGATTCACTTAAGGCCATTGCAGATTTCTGCTGGAAGAATAATCTTCAATTATGTGTACATGCCATTGGTGACAGAGCTAACCGGGAAACCATCAATATATTTTCTGAACAGATAAAAAATGAAAAATCGAAAGATCACAGATGGAGGGTAGAGCATGCACAACATGTAAATCCAGACGAGATCCCTAGGTTTAAAGAATGGAATGTTATCGCCTCTATGCAATCTGTTCATTGTACCAGTGATGCCCCTTTTGTTCTTAAACGCTTAGGTGCCGATCGTGCTGCCTCTGGTGCTTACATGTGGAGAGCCTTTATGGATGCAGGTGTTGTTACCAATGGAACAGATGTACCTGTTGAAAGAATTAATCCCTTCGATTGTTATTATGCAGCAGTTACCAGAAATCTTAGTAATGGAGAAACCTTTATCCAGCACAGAAAATGACAAGGGAAGAAGGTATCTATTCTTATACAATGGCAAATGCCTTTGCTGCCTTCCAGGATAAGGAATTGGGTAGTCTCAGAAGTGGTAAATGGGCAGATATCATTATTCTTGATAAAAATCTTATTACCTGTAAGGAAGAAGATATAAAACAAACCAAAGTAGTGGCAACTATCGTTGGTGGAAAACAAAAATATCATCAATAATAAATCTTTAATCATGCGATTGCTGCTTATTGTTTTTTTAATGATTGGAATATATTCCAATTCAGATGCTCAAACCATAAAGACTACCAAGGCAAATCTTCTTGATAAATTAAAAGGTGGTTGGGCCGGACAAACCATTGGGGTTGCATTTGGAGGACCTTACGAATTCCAGTTCAATGGAACTTTTATCCAGGACTATCAGAATCTGAATTGGAAGGATGATCAGGTTATCTGGTATATGAAAAACTCACCTGGTTTGTATGATGATATTTACATGGATCTAACATTCGTTGAAGTGTTTAACCGATTGGGATTGGATGCACCTGTTGACTCTTTTGCTGCCGCCTATGCAAATGCCGGATATATGCTCTGGCATGCGAATCAAGCAGGGCGATACAATATTCTGAATGGAATAAAAGCACCTGCTTCCGGACATTGGCTGAATAACCCTCATGCCGATGATATCGATTTCCAGATTGAAGCAGACTTTGCCGGATTGATGGCGCCAGCAATGCCTGGTGCTGCCGCTGCCATTAGCGATAAGATCGGGCATATCATGAATTATGGAGATGGTTATTATGGAGGTGTTTACATAGCTACGATGTATTCTTTGGCCATTACTGCTACTGATATCAAAAAAGTAGTCAAGGATGCATTGAAAGCAATACCTGCTCAAAGTGATTTTTATAAATGTATTTCCGATGTTATCAAATGGCAGGCACAGTACCCAACTGATTGGCATCAGACCTGGTATGAGATTCAGAAAAAATGGTCTTCTGAAGTCGGTTGTCCCGATGGTGTATTTGCTGCATTCAATATTGATGCAAAGATCAATGCAGCTTATGTAGTGTTAGGGTTGTTATACGGCAACGGTGACTTTGGGAAAACTATGGAGGTTGCCACAAGAGCCGGACAAGATGCAGACTGTAATCCTTCTTCTGCCTGTGGCGTTTTGGGAGCTATGTTAGGATACAGTAAAATTCCTGCAACATGGAAAAAATGTCTTGATGGAGCAGAAGACATAGATTTCAAATACACCACTATGTCGCTCAATAAAACCTATGCCACCAGTTTTGATCAGGCATTACAAACAATTGTCCGAAACGGCGGAAAGATTGATGGAGATAATGTTTGGATAAAATCACAGCCAATCAAAACAGTTCCTTTAGAAGTATCATTTCCCGGATTGAAACCCACTGGTAAAATCAGTTTTTCCAAAAGCAATCTCAAAGAAGAATCTTTCGAATTTGAAGGTTCCGGTTTCGTTCTTCGCGGCGAAGCTCAAAAAGTTTTTGGAGATACTATTGTCATTCAGATTGCCGTATCCATCGATGGCGGTGAAAAGAAAATTTATAAACTTCCCACCAATTTCACCACCCGTCGTCACGAAATCTGTTGGGAATACCAATTACCCCCAGGCAAACATACTGTTGTGGTGAAAAGAATTGATGGGAATGAGGAAGCGGGGGTGTTGAAGGTTTGGGATTACATTGTTTAAAGGATGAATATTTCAATTTCAAGTTCCATATGTTCAAGAGGTTACCCCCGACCCCTAAGGTTCAATCGATCATGATTATTAATCAAAATTATTAACCCCGATAGTTAAACTCTAAACCATTAAACACTTAAACCTATTAGGGATCTATTTTTTGCATTCTCCCACCTGCGCCTCAACCTCAGATTTAAACTGCATCGCCAACTCCTTCTTCTGCTCCCCAAGAATTGATTTCACAAATATGATGGCGGCATAGTTGCGGCATTTGTCGATGTATGGCCAGGTGCCGAACAGGCCCGGACAAGCTATTACAATGCCTTTGCCTGCATTATCTTTTTCCAGTATCCATTCTCCTAAACCATAGGTATAACCAGCGGCTACTTGTGGAGCATATTTTATTGGGAGATTGCCTACCTGGTCTTTCTGCATTTCCGCAATGGATTCTTCACTTAAGATCTTTTTACCTTCGAACATACCTTTGTTGAGAAGCATCACCATGAAATTCATATAGTCGTTGGCGGTAGATTGAGCGCCGCCACTTGGATTGATGGCACCCCCACTTTCGTTGGTGAAATTGGTGCCTTTCATTTTAAGCGGACGTGTAATTCTTTCCTGAATCAGTCGGTCAAAGCTTTTCTTGCCAATGATTTCACAAACTCTTGCGGCAATATTCAATCCATAAACGCTATAAAAGAATTCCTTACCAGGATTATTATTTATTTCTTTAGCCGCTATGGCATTCACTTCTTCTTCCAGCGATTCGAATTTCTTTCTTTCTGTAAGTTTAGCCACCAATCTTGAATCTCTTTCTATTCCTGTTGTTTGAGAAAGACAATGTCTGACTGTTAGATAGCTTTTCATGTACTTATTGAAAATGGGGATGTATTTGCTGATGGGATCATCCAGGTTCAATTTCCCCTGGTCAACAAATGTCATAACCAGCGCGGCCGTAAGCCATTTGCTGGCACTGGCAATTGGCGCCTGTGTTTTGGCATTGAAATTACCCAGCTCTTTCTGATAAATGATCTTTCCATCCTTCCACACCAATGCCACCACATTGTTTCCCAACATCTTCTGGTTCTTGGTCAATAACTGGTCAATCCCACTAAAATCGTATTGACTGAAAAGAGGCTGAAAGAATAGCAGGGAAATACATAATAATGTGACTTTCATGCAGGTAAAGCTTAATTTGTATGACATAGTTGCTTGAATTTTGTATTGGAACGTGGTTTGAGAATTAAAGTTAATGAAAAGCGGGAAGCTGGGTGCTGAATGCTAGATGCTAAATGCTTAGATTAGTATTCAAACGAAGATCAGTTTTCATACGAAGCCTAAACTCCGCACGGATTACTGAATAAGCATCCAGCATCAAGCATCTCGCATTCAGCCTTAAGCATTAAGCTTTAAAAATGAATTTATGAATTTATCAAACTTTACCATCAAAGCTGCCGAAGCCATCCAACAAGCCCAACAGTTGGCTTTTAACGCAGCATCGAATATTGAAACGGAGCACCTGTTGAAAGCATTGCTGGAGCAGGAAGAATCTCCTGTTAGCTTTTTGCTGAAAAAGAATAACGTAACAGTGAATCTTCTTGAAACAAAGCTGGATGAACTGTTAGCTAAGTTGCCAAAAGCATCGGGGGAACCAGCTCAGCAAATAAGCAGGGAAGCCAATAGTGTGGTGCTTCGTGCTGGTGCCGCGTTGAAAACTTTCGGTGATGAATTTGTAACACCAGAACATCTGGTGCTGGCTATCATTCAGGGTAATGATGCTTCCGGTAAACTATTGAAAGATGCAGGTCTCACTGAAAAAGGATTGGTAACAGCCATCAAAGATCTTCGCAAAGGAGAAACCGTAACATCACAAACACAATCACAGGAATTCAATGCCCTGAATAAATATGCCAAGAACCTGAACGATATGGCAAGAAGGGGTAAGCTGGATCCTGTAATTGGAAGAGATGAAGAAATAAGAAGGACCCTTCATATACTTTCCCGCAGGACAAAAAATAACCCCATTCTAGTAGGTGAACCCGGTGTTGGTAAGACTGCTATTGCAGAAGGTATTGCTCATCGAATAGTGAATGGCGATGTTCCTGAAAACCTGAAATCAAAAACACTGTTCGCTCTTGACATGGGACAGTTGATTGCCGGCGCAAAGTATAAAGGAGAGTTTGAGGAAAGACTCAAAGCCGTGGTGAAAGAAGTAGCTGGCAGTGATGGCGAAATCATTCTGTTTATCGACGAAATACACACACTTGTTGGAGCTGGTGGAGGAGAAGGTGCTATGGACGCAGCCAATATAACCCAACACTGCCCCCCCCCCCCCCCCCCCCTGGTGCAAGAGGAGAGCTTCGTGCCATTGGTGCCACTACACTTAATGAATACCAGAAATTTTTTGAAAAAGATAAAGCCCTCGAACGTCGCTTCCAGAAAGTGATGATTGATGAGCCTACTGTAGAAGATGCTATTTCCATTTTACGAGGATTGAAAGATCGTTATGAAGCCTATCTGTATGTGCGCATCAAAGATGAAGCTATCATTGCTGCCGTAGAATTATCACAAAAGGTATATCACCGATCGTTTTCTTCCTGACAAAGCCATCGACCTAATCGATGAAGTGCCGCAAATTGCGTCCTGAATGAATAGTATGCCCGAAGAGCTGGATACATTAGAACGCCAGATCAGACAACTTGGAAATAGAAAGGGAAGCTATTAAAAGAGAGAATGATGAGAAAAAACTAAGGGAGCTAAATACAGATATAGCTAACCTCGCCGTACAGCGCGATACGCTTAAAGCAAAATGGAAAGAAGAAAAAGAACTGGTTGAAAAAATACAGAATGCAAAAGCATCTATAGAAAACCTTAAAGTAGAAGCTGAACAAGCCGAAAGGAATGGTGACTACGGGAAGGTGGCTGAGATACGATATGGCAAAATGAAAGAGGAAGAGAAAAAGATTGTTGAACTCAATGATAAATTGATTGCAACAAGCGATAAACGCCTCTTGAAAAGAAGTGGATGCCGAAGACATAGCTCAAAGTATTGCAAAAGCTACAGGTATTCCCGTGAGTAAGATGTTGCAAAGCGACAGGGAAAAATTGCTAAAGCTTGAAGACCATTTGCATGAAAGGGTAGTAGGACAGGAAGAAGCCATAACTGCTGTGGCTGATGCTATCAGACGTAGTCGTGCTGGCTTACAGGATCCTAAAAAGCCAATAGGCTCTTTCATTTTCCTAGGAACCACCGGTGTTGGTAAAACAGAATTAGCGAAAGCACTGGCGGAATATCTTTTTGATGATGAAGGAATGATGACCCGGATAGACATGAGCAGATACCAGGAGAAACATACTGTTTCAAGATTGGTGGGTGCACCTCCAGGCTATGTTGGGTATGATGAAGGAGGACAATTGACTGAAGCTGTTCGTCGCAAGCCTTATAGTGTAGTGCTTTTAGATGAAATAGAAAAAGCACATCCTGATGTCTGGAATGTTTTATTGCAAGTGTTGGATGATGGAAGATTGACAGATAACAAAGGTCGCGTTGTCAATTTCAAACACCATCATTATCATGACCAGCAATATCGGTAGTCATTTAATCATGGATGCTTTTGAAGATGTGAAGGAAAAGAATATTGAAGAAGCAACTGCAAAGGAAAAAGTGGAAGTGATGAATTTGTTGCGCCAGACAATCAGGCCAGAGTTCTTAACAGGGTGGATGAGATAATCATGTTCCAGCCATTGTTAAAGAAAGAGATCAGAGGCATTGTTACCATTCAATTGAAGAACCTGGCAAAATTGGTTGCTGAAAGTGGTATTCAATTAGAGTTTAGTGATTATGCGCTGGAATATCTGGCCGATCAGGGATTTGATGTGCAATTTGGAGCCAGACCTTTAAAACGACTGATCCAAAAGGAAATCATCAACCAATTGAGCCGGAAAATCCTTGCTGGCGATGTTGATAAAACCAAACCAGTACTGGTGGATGTTTTTGACGGAACCGTGGTGTTTAGAAATGAGCAGCCTGAAAAGATAAAATAAGCGGGGAATCCTGAAAATGATAAGATTTGGAAGAATACCGGATATTCTTCAAAAATCAGGGTTTTTACTTAGGTGTTAGGAAAAGAATTGCATTGTATCTTGTTGAATAACAAGTAATTAACAATGTTAATCGAAAATTAAGGAATTGTTATATTGCACCTATCCAAAAAATATTATCTTCAGGCCTTTACGACCCGAATTACAAACACCGCTATCTAATAAACTAAGTCCTGAAAAGGATGTTATATAGTATAGTACTGAACCAATAGACTGGTAAAGTATAAAAAACAGGAGATAAAAAATGGCATTTAAAAAAGAAGAGATTGAGATAATCGAACCCAAAGACATTTTTGTTGGTGATAAAGACGCGCCGGTAACTCTGATGGAGTTTGGTGATTATGAAAGCGAAGCATGCGCAAAAGTTAATGAAGTTGTTCGTCAGTTACTGGAAGAATATGAAGGAAAGATTCGTTTGAATTTCCGTCATTTCCCTTTGACTAAAATACATCAGCGTAGTCTGAAGGCGAGTGAAGCAGCAGTTGCAGCGGCTCAGGATGGGAAGTTCTGGGAAATGCACAACATACTTTTTGCAAACCGCAGAAACCTGGGAACAACCAGCCTTAAATTACATTCTAAGGAAGCTGGTGTAAGCAATAAGAAATTCCTGGATGACCTGGTGAATGCTACCTTTGATGGCACTGTGGGGTGATTTGAAAGAGGGAATCAACAGGGGTGTTAAAGATGTTCCAGCATTCTTCATCAATGATGAGCCTTTTGTTGGAAAACCAACATTCGAAAACCTTAGCAAGGCCATCGATGCGGCACTGAAAAAAACTAAGAAAAAGCCCGCTGCAAAAAGTACAGCGAAACAAAGAGCTTAAAATAAATGCAGGCCGGAATATATTTCCGGGTTTTTTACGTCCAATATTTCCTGCTGATAGCTTCGTAGTTTTTCTTAACTTCCTCTTCCGTGTTGCAATGGTACCAGAACCATTTTTGAAACCCGGACAAATAGCATAAGTATAGGCTATCAAACTATCTTTTTCAAATATATTCAAACTAAAAACAATGAGAGCAGCCATTTCAAATTACTTTTGGTCATTATTGTAATTGCAAGTGCGCCATGCCTTCAGAATATTGGCAATAGTAATTCAAACAATGGACTGCAAGGGCGATCCTTAATCATCCGGTAAAGGTCGTAGTACTATTTATTTGCCGGCAGATTATGATAAGTCTGAAGAGATCTTATCCTGTTGTTTATCTTCTTCATGGTTATACCGATGATAATACCGGATGGTTGCAGTTCGCTGAAGTAAAACAGGTATGCCGACAAAGCCATTGCAGATGGAACCATACCTCCAATGATTATAGTAATGCCGGATGCAGATTCTACCTGGTATATCAATTCGTATGATGGTAAAGAGAAGTTTGAAGACTTTTTTATAAAAGAGTTTATGCCAACCATTGAAAAGACATATCGAATAAAAGGTGAAAAGAGGTATCGTGGAGTAGCAGGCTTGTCGATGGGTGGTTATGGTACTATGATCTACGCATTGAAATATCCTGAATTATTTGCTGCCGCAGCACCTTTAAGTGCCGCAGTAATGGATGACGATGCAATGACAGGCATGGATGATAATTGGTATAATTTCCCTTTCGGTGCTTTATACGGCAGAAACCTGAAAGGCAAAGACCGTTTGAATAAAGCCTGGTACGATAATTCCGTTTTGAAATTGGTTGAATCAAAAAAAGCAGAAGAACTAAGTAAGGTGAGATATTGGATTGATTGTGGTGATGATGATTTCCTTACAAAAGGGAATTGCCTTTTGCATATTGCCTTAACAGATAAAAGAGTGCCTCATGAATACCGCGTTCGCGACGGAGCGCATACCTGGACCTATTGGAGAACAGGGATTGTAGATGCGTTGGAGTTTATTGGGCGGAGTTTTCATCAATAACAAAGTCAAAAGTTAAAAGTCAAAAGTGTTGAGTAGTTGGGGACAGAACAAAATGGCAAACAGCTAAACAAAATACAAATCCATGCTCAATCGGTTGGGTATTATAGCTATAATGTTTATCACTTTTTCTAGTCATGCCATTGGGCAGGATTCGGGAGTGGTGATTCATTTGTGGCCAAATGGGGCGCCGGGTTTTGAGGACAGAAAGAATGAACCTGAGCAGGCAAAGGATTGGTGGGTGAGGAATATTCATAATCCATCTGTCACTTATTTCGCCCCTCCAAAAGGAAGCGCCAATGGAGCAGCTGTTTTGATATGTCCGGGTGGTGGTCATCGGAATTTGATTTATAAATCAGAAGGAGTGGAAGCTGCCCGATTTTTCAACAACATTGGTGTTGCTGCCTTTGTTTTGAAGTACCGGTTGTTCAGAGAAGAGAAGAGTCCTTATACTGTAGATAATGTTAAGCAAGATGCTATAAGGGCCATGCGATTAATAAAAGCGAATGCGAATACTTATGGCGTTGATACGGCAAGGTTAGGTATTATGGGATTTTCAGCAGGGGGAGAAGTAGTAAGTTGGATTGCTTATGATGCTAATAAAGGCAACCCTGTAGCAACAGATCCCATTGAACGGATGGATGCACATCCTTCTTTTCAGATACTGGTGTATCCAGGACCTTTAGGAATTCCAGAGGCTGTAGTAGGACCAACGGCTCCACCAGCATTTCTGGTTGCCGCCAATGATGATGCCTGCTGTGCAGCACCCATCGTTACCCTGCTGCAGAAATACCGTGATGCCCATGCCTCCGTTGAAATTCATTTATATGCCAAAGGCGATCACGCATTTAATATGGGCAAACGATCTCCCTTACTCTCCATTCAAAACTGGACGAAGAGATTGGAGGAGTGGTTG
>JBGAQE010000059.1:0-25927 GCA_044220885.1 Chitinophagaceae bacterium | reverse complement strand
GAGCATGTGTATCAACCTGCTAAAAACTGCTGATACCGTTGAGTGGTTTGGAAGAGCACCTAAATTCACGCAAACATTTTCTGTCAGATTCTTACTGCAACATTATTATTTTTCAGGCAACGAAGCAGCGCTGGGAAGCAAGCTTGTTTAAGTCTCGTCGGAAATGATTGATGCGGTATCTACGACCAGTTAGCAGGTGGCTGGGCCCGTTATGCAACCGATAACGAATGGCTGATACCTCATTTTGAAAAAATGCTCTATGATAACGCTTTATTATTGGGAGTGGTGAGCGATGCGTATAGTCTTACCCGAAATGAAAAATACAGGAAGATAATTGTGCAGACCATGGATTTCATAGAGAAAGATTGGTTATCACCCGAAGGGGGTTCTTTGCTGCTTATGATGCCGATAGTGAGGTGTGGAGAATATTATGTGTGGGATGAGGCCGAGATCGATAAATTATTAAGTGCTGATGCCGAAATGTTCGCTGCTTATTTTGATGTAACGGAAAGGGGCAATTGGGAACACAGTAATATCCTTCATGTAAACAGGAAGGCGGCTGATGTAGCTGAAGAATATGGACTTTCAGAACCAGCTTTTTTCGAGAAGATGGATGCCTGTAAAGCAGTATTATTAAAATACAGGAAACAACGGATTCCTCCTTTACTTGATGACAAGTTATTGCTAAGCTGGAATGCCATGATGGTGCAGGCTTGTTGCCAGACCTTTGCTGCCACTGGAATAGAAAGGTTCAGGGAGATGGGAGTGAAGGCGATGGATTTTATTTGGTTCTTTCCGTCAGCCAGATGGCTTTTACCGTATAGTTTCAAGAATGGTCAGGCAAAACATCCGGCATTTCTGGACGACTACGCTTGTCTGGTGCAGGCGCGATACACTTGCAGGAAGTTACGGCTGATGCCAGCTATCTTGATAAGGCCCGCGACATTACTGAGGAAGTGATCAGGGATTTCAGTGAATTGGAGACAGGATTTTTCTTTTTCACTCCCGCCAACCGGAAAGATATTATTGTACGTAAAAAGGAAGTGTACGATGGGGCTACACCTTCAGGAAATGCATTGATGGCTGTAAACCTTTTTTACCTGGGTGTTGTTTATGATTTGGCCGGATGGAGAAACAGGGGAGAGAAGATGCTCTTGTCTTTAGAGCAGGCAGTGATCAGGTACCCTGGTTCTTTTGGTGTTTGGGCCGGATTTCTGCAAGCCCTTATTTACGGAATTCCGGAAATAGCCCTTATCGGGCCAAATTTTAGGGATTTACATTTGGACTTTTTGCGTATTTTCACCCCCCTTCGGGTGTTCCAGACTGCCAGCAAGCCGGATAATAGGTATCCCTTATTGGCAAATAAGCCCGAAACATCCGCCCCACAATTCTACCTGTGCAAACAATATAGTTGCCAAAAACCTGTTAATGAAGTAGATAGCCTTGAAACGCTCATGAAAAATGTGTAAAACTTAATTATTTTTTGGATACAATATTTTGGTTTTGAGCGTCGTTTAATCCCTTGCGAATTCCCTGTATTTGCACTTTTAAAATAAAATTCTAAACTTGTGATGAAGTCGGTAAAACATTATTTTTGCCCAATACCCTTTAAAATTATGAAAATGAAGAACCTATCCGCCTTTGTACTCATCCTGACAATACTCGTTGTCACGGGATGTGGTAAAATAGGTAAAAAGGCATCCAAAGGAACTTCATGCTACCGAATAAATCCGACAAAACCAAACTTCATGCGTAACAACTTCATGGCGTAGCTCCTGCAAGTAAATCCGCCCAAACAAAACCTCCTGGTATGGTGTATGTTCCACCTGGCACATTCCATATGGGACCAAGTGATGAGGACGTGAATTACGCCTACAATGCCCGTAACAAGCAAATCTCTATTAATGGTTTCTGGATGGATGCCACCGAAATCACGAACAACGAATATCGTCAGTTTGTGAACTGGGTGCGTGACTCTACAGCTGCTGTTAAGATGCAACTTGGTAAAGAAGTGGATGGCCAATTCGCTATCGACTGGGCAAAAACAAAGACTATCAAGTGGGGTGATAAATCAACCATCGAGAAAATCGATGCTATGATTCTTTCTCCGGAAAACAGGGTTTTCGGAAAGAAAGACCTCGACCCCAATAAATTAATCTACCATTCTGAGATATTCGACCTGAAAGAAGCTGCCCGCCGTGAGAACGCTGGTAAGCCTCGTTCATCGTTCATTGTTAAGAAGGAAGTTCCTGTTTATCCTGATACTTTGATTTGGATTCGTGATTTCTCTTATTCTTACAACGAACCAATGACTAAGAAGTATTTCTCTCACCCCGCTTTCGGAAACTATCCTGTTGTGGGTGTGAACTGGAAACAAGCTACTGCCTTCTGCGAATGGAGAACACATTACCTGAACTCCTTCCTCGAGTCTAAGAAAAAAGCTACTGAATCAGATTTCCGTCTCCCTACAGAAGCTGAGTGGGAATATGCCGCACGCGGTGGCCGCTCTCAGTCGATGTTCCCTTGGGGTAACTATTATACCAGAAACCGTAAAGGTTGCTTGTTGGCTAACTTCAAGCCTGGTCGTGGTAACTACCCAGAAGATGGCGGATTCTATACTGTACGTGCCGATGCTTACTGGCCTAACGATTTCGGTCTGTATTGCATGGCGGGTAACGTAGCTGAGTGGACTTCTTCTTTATATTATGAAGGTGCGTATAACTTCCAGCACGACATGAACCCAGATATCAGGTTCAATGCCAAGGATTCAGATCCTCCCCGTATGAAGCGTAAGGTAACACGCGGTGGTAGCTGGAAAGATGTAGGTTATTACCTGCAGAACAGTACCCGTAACTACGAGTACATGGATACCGCCAAATCTTACATCGGCTTCCGCACTGTGGTAGATTTACCAGCAATGCAACCAAAGCGTTAAAATTAATCTTATAGCAAAATTTTAATTAAGCTTTTACCGTTATTGAATTGATTTAATCAAAAATCAAAACGACATCGTATTCTCATAACCCTAATAAAATCCGTTTTCTAACCTTTAAATTATTAAAACTATGGCTGGAGTTTCTAAATCTACTGAAAGACTGGTGAACGTAATAGTATGTATGGGCGCCGCAATTGTAATCTTTGGTGCTTGGCAAAAAATTACCCACCAGGCCTTGGCTGACTTCTTTTTGACCGCAGGTCTGATAACTGAAGCAGTAATCTTCGTTGTATACGCATTCTTACCGCCTCCGGGATCAGAAATGCACGCTATCGCTGAAGCTTTACCAAAGCTCGCTGGCGGTCATTCTGGAAACCCAGCTCTCGATAAAATGGACAAAATGCTTCAGGAAGCTGATATCACTCCAGCAAGCCTTGGCCGTTTAAGCGAAGGTTTCAAAAAATTAGGTACTACTGTAACTAATATAGCTGAAGTAAGTGATGTAGTTAAATCAACTAACGACTACGCTACAAAAACTAAAGAAGCTTCTGCCGCATTAGATAATATGAAAACAGCGTATCAAAGTGCAGCCACTACAATGGGTCACTTTAATGCAGCTGCTGATAATACAAAACAATTCCACGAACAAGTTCAGGTTCTGACTAAGAACTTAGGTTCTCTGAACGCTATCTATGAACTGGAATTACAGGATACTAACAATCACCTGAAAGCTATGAACAGCTTCTACAGCAACCTGGTTACTGCCTCTGAAACAATGCAGGGTAGTGTTACTGATGCTAAGAAAGCTCATGAGCAAATCGGTAAATTGGCTAATAACCTGTCCAGTCTGAATACCGTTTATGGTAACATGCTGACAGCTATGCAGGGTCGCTAATAAATTACCGGATCCATATCCCGTACCCATGTAAGCAGACCCCTAAAAACGAGTTGTTTAAACAGAAAAACCTAGATCCATGTCTTTACCTAAAGAGCCCCGGCAGAAGATGATTAACATGATGTACTTAGTGCTGACAGCATTGCTGGCACTGAACGTATCATCTGAAATCCTCAACGCCTTTAAAGTAGTTAATACTAGTATCACCACTTCAAATAAGATCATCGGTGACAAAAACGCTGTTACCTATGAGTCTTTCGACGAGAAAGCTAAAGATGGCCAGACTGCAGCTAAAGCTGCAATCTGGAAACCTAAAGCAGATGCTGTAAAGAAATTGTCGGCAGATATGTTCACCTACATCGAAAACCTGAAGCAAGAGATGAAAAAAGAATCTAAGCTGAAAGTTGAAGATGGTGTTGAAACCTATTCTGAAGATAACCTTGATGCACCAACCCGTATGATGGATAAGAACGGAAAAGGTAAAGAGCTTTATGATAAGCTTGGCCAGTTCCGCAAAAGCGTAATCGCTGTTCTGAATCCTGATGACTTTAACGACAACCCTACTTTCAAAGCTCAGTTGATAAAGGATATCGCTTCTTTTGAGAAGTCTATTCCAATTGATCTGGCTGTTCCAAAAGGACAAAGTGGTAAGGAGTATAGCAATGATGCGAAAGGTTGGACTACCAATTATTTCCACATGACTCCAACAGTTGCTGCCCTTACTATCCTTAGTAAATTGCAGAACGACGTTAAGAATTCTGAAAGTCAAATGATTGATTATTGTCACCAACAGATCGGTGCAGTAAAATTGATCTACAATAAATTCCAGGCCATCGCTCAAGCTAATACCAGCTATGCAATGCCAGGTGATGAGATCGAGATTGTTGCCGGTGTTGGAGCCTTCAGTGATGCTGCTAAGCCACGTATCACTATCGGCGGACAAAGTCTTCCAATCACTGCCGATGGTACCGCTATCTGGAAAACAACTGCCAGTGGTTCAGGTAACAAGGAAGTTGATGTAGTAATCGAATTCAATAAGCCCGATGGTACTCCAGAAAGAGTTACTAAGAAGGTTAAGTATGAAGTAGCGATGCCAGCCGGTGTAGCTGTTTCTCCAAACAAAATGAACGTTCTTTACATAGGTGTTGAAAACCCACTTACTATCACCGCTGGTGTTGGTAGTGAAAAGATCAGCGCTTCTTTCTCTGGTGGTGAAATTAAAAGGGCCGGTGGTAGCCAATGGATCGCCATCCCTAAAACTCCAGGTGAACATAATGTAAACGTAATCATCGAAGGTAAATCTACTCCTGTAAAATTCAGGGTGAAGCGTTTGCCAGATCCAGGTGCTTTCGTAGGTCCTAAGCGTGGTGGTTCAATGCCTGCTGCCGACTTCAAAGTACAAGGTGGTTTGATTGCCCGTTTGATCGATTCAGATTTTGAAGCTCCATTCCGCGTGGTAAGTTATACAGTAGGTGCATTGGGTGGTAAATATCCTGTTTATCAGATTGCCAACAACGAAGGCAACAGATGGAACGGTGCCGCCGCTACACTTATCAATAATGCAACACCTGGTACAACTATATTCTTTGACCAGATCAAGGTGGTAGGTCCAGATGGACAACCACGTGACCTGCCTCAGATGTCATTCAATTTGAAATAATAATAAACTCAGCGAATAATGAGAAACCGTATTGTTAAATTTTGCTTGCTGGCCGCAGTTGTTGCTATGTGCACACAGGTAGCTGATGCGCAAACAAAAAAGCCTACACGTGCTAAAAGCAAAAAAACAGTTACTAAGAATAACAATTCTAAGAACCCTGCTTTAACTCCACCTGTAGTAAAAGATACTGTTCCTGCAGTAGTAATACCAGAAGCAGATCTTAAAATAGAAGCGCCACGTCCTTCTTTAAGAAACGACTACGCCTTCGAACATAACCTGGTGAAGGAAAGAACACCGTTGGCTTATGAACATATCCGCGAAGACGATGCCACTTATGTGCAACGTGTATGGCGCGAGATCGATGTTCATGAAAAAATGAACGTTCCTTTCAATTACAAAGCAGAAGGTGACCAGGGTAACCAAAGGTTCATCATGATTTTGCTGGGTGCTATTAAAAAAGGTGAAATCACTGCGTTCAGTGCCGCTGGTGGAGACGACCGCTTTACTACACCAATGCAGTTTAAGGAAATCGCTGAATTGCTCGTGGGTAAACCACAGGTGAAACAGGTTCCTGACTGGAAAGCTGACCCAGATGGTTCTAAAGGATTACAAAAAGATACAGTTATCACACAAGAGTTTAATGCAGATGATGCTGTTGAACGCTATTGGGTGAAAGAAGACTGGATCTTCGATAAAGAATCATCACGCATACATGTTCGCATACTCGGTATCGCACCATTGAAAACAGTTCGTAACGATGACGGTTCATTCCGCGCTGTAACGCCTGTGTTCTGGGTGTACTATCCCGACCTGCGCCCAATGCTTGCACGATTCGATGTATATAATGGAAAGAACTTCGGTGCCCGCATGAGCTGGGAAGAATTATTCGAAAGCCGTATGTTCGCCAGCCGTATCATCAAATCAACTATCAACAATCCGAATGACTTATTTATAAGTTCATATGTAAAAGATCCGATTCTCGCTTTACTCGAAGGAGAAAATGTGAAAGATAAGATCTTCAACTATGAGCAAGACCTCTGGTCGTATTAATAACATTTGAACCTATTTCAAGGGCATCGTAAAACTACGATGCCCTTTTTTATTATTGTCATACTTGTAAAGTGCAGTCAAACAAATAATTATACTAAATCACACAATAAAGTTTTTTAAAAATACCCAGATAATGGTATTGTTATGTGATGTGCTTTTACTATTTTTACAACGGTTTTTCATAGGATATTGGATTTTAAAAACGGGGCTGGATTTCTATCCGGGCCCCTTTTTCTTTTATACCCCTTCCTCTTTATCCTTATGGAAGTGATTCCACACCATCTTTGCTTTTGATAATCCCATCACCGGTTCTAAATCTTCAACACTCAATTCACGTATACGCTTAACCGATTTGAATGTTTTCAGCAAGGTCTCTGCCGATAGTTTACCAATCCCTTTGATGGTCTCTAATTCGTTTGTAAAAGTGCCGGCACTTCTCTTGTTTCTGTGAAAGGTGATTCCAAACCGATGTACTTCATCCCTGATTCTTCTTATCAGTTTTAGCCCGTCGCTATTATATGGCAGTTTCACCGATTCACTATCACCCGGGAAGAACAACTCCTCCTCGTTTTTGGCCAATCCCATGATGGTCATACTGCCCTGTAATCCCAAAGCCTCGATGCTTTCCATTGCAGCCCCTAACTGGCCTTTTCCGCCGTCTATTATTACTAATTGGGGTAGATCAGTCTTTTCGTCTAAAAGCCGCTTATAACGCCTGTAAACCACTTCTTTCATTGTGGCGAAATCGTTATTCCCCACCACAGTCTTTACCATTGTAATGCCGGTAGTCTTTTTGCTGGGCATCCCATCCCTGAAACAGACCATGGCCGATACCGGATAACTTCCCTGGAAATGGGAATTATCAAAACACTCAATGTGCAGGGGCACAATCGGTAATTGAAGGTCCTCCTGCAGCTGATATAGCACTTTCTTCTTCTCAGCATCATCCTTCCCCTCTAATCGCAGGGTCTTTTTCCGCCTCATTTCATCAAAGAAGTAGTTCACATTCTTCTCAGACAGGTCCAGCAATTGTTTCTTATCACCCCCTTTCGGAACGGTTATCTGAATGCCTTCAACGGGAAACTCAATGGGGAAGGGGACAATCAATTCATTAGCCGTGCTGTTGAAGAGCGCCCTGAGATTTACAATGGCAAATGCCAGTATCTCTTCGTCTGTTTCATCCAATTGCGGCTGTAAGGGTATGGTATGGGTTTGCACAATAGTGCCGTTCTGCACCAGCAGATAGTTTACATAAGCACTATCGCCATCTAAGAGGGAGAATACATCTGCATGAAGGAAACGGCTATTCACAATTGAGAACGGGCGCTATAATCTTCAAGGTGTTCGATCTTCTTTTTAAGTATGGCAGCTTTTTCAAAATTCAATTGGCTTGCTTCTTCTTTCATATCCTCTTTGAAATGCTGTATCACCGGTCCCAAATTTCCTTTCAGGATATTCTTTAACTGCACCAGTCCATCCTGATAGTCTTTGCTGTCTTGAAGGCCTTCACATGGACCCTTGCAATTACCCAGATGGTATTCAAGGCATACCTTGAATTTCCCTTTTTTGATATTGTTGTCAGTCAATGCCAGCTTACAGGTACGTAACTGTATATTGGATCGGATGAAATCCAGTAGTTCTCTCACTTTTCCAACAGAAGTGAAAGGCCCCAGGTATTCGGATCCATCGGGCCATTTGGAACGGGTCAGGAACACTCTTGGGAAGAGCTCGTTTTTGATTACGATGAAAGGGTAGGTCTTATCATCTTTAAGGTCAATATTGAAGCGGGGCTGGTTCTCTTTGATAAGGGCATTTTCAAGAAACAGGGCATCCTGTTCTGAATTAACGATAGTGAACTCAATATGGTGGATGCGGCTTACCAGTTCCTTTGTTTTCCAGGAAGCATTGTTCTTGGTGAAATAGGAGCTGACCCGTTTACGCAGGCTTTTTGCTTTGCCTACGTATAGTAATTCATTCTTATTATCGAAGTATTTGTATATACCCGGGTTTACAGGTATGGTATGCGCTATCTGTTGAAATTCGGTGGCATTCATAATGCTATTCCTCGTTGAAAAGCCTTACATCCCAAATGGCTTTTCGGGTGGTTACTATACTTTTCCCATCAGGAGTCTGACGGTTTTCGGCGATGATGAAATAACTTCTCATTTTCCAGGTAAGCTTCTGGCTTATTATAGTATCTCCATTCTTGAATTCCTTCTCCATATACACCCTGTTCACTTTATCGGTTCCTAAGCTGGGGGGAATATAAAGTACCACTTTCCTTATTGTAGCATCGGTGTTGTTGGGAGTATACATAAAGTTGACTACCTGGCTGCTCTCATCAACAAATGAGGATTCCTTATAGTTGTTTTGGAATGATGCTATTTCCAATTCAGCTGGCAGGAAATCGGCAGTTGATTTATTGAATGCGGCGAGATCTATATAGACAGAGTCTTTCTTATTCTCTTTGCTTGTTCTTAAAAGTATGGCACCTGCAAATGAATCTACTCTCTTGATATCTTCTTTTATCAAGTCAAGTACGGGCAGATAGTTCTTTACAGTATCAGTATCTGCTTTTGGTATGGCTGCTTTTTCATCAGTTGCGGTATTGCTGTTACAGGCAGCTGCAATTAAGGCTATGGCTATCAGGAAATGTAAGGCGGTTTTCATGCCGTAAAAATAAGCAATTGGGTATTGCTGTAAAAGTATAAAGCCATCCTTTGGGGATGGCTTTTGTTATATTGAATTAGTTATTATCTGATGCTTTTGCTTACAGCCAGTTTGATACCATACTCTTTCAGGAATTCCTTTACAGGGTATTTGTCATCATAAGTAGAAAGTAACTGGTAGCGGAATTGTGGTCCTACCTGGAATTTATAACTACCTACTTTATATGAAACAAATGCTTCGAAGCTGCTGTTCATATTCCATCTTCTAACCAATGATGGTTCGCGGGTGTAGTTCTTATAATCGGTAGAAATAAGATAGTTGTCGCGGTTCAGGATATAAGTAGGCTGTACCGTTCCAGCAACAGCAATTTGCAAACGACGCTTTCCTAATACCACCAGCTCAAGTCCAACAGGAACAGCTAACTGGAAATATTGGTTCTGCAGGTTCTTTGCAGATGTACCTCCGAAATTGCGTAAGCGGGTGAAGTTGGTAATGGAATCAGCATTTGTGCCATAGAAATTACTCAAAGCAATTGTAGCCCTGTCGGTGGCATTGGAACTATAGGCTTTGATTTCGTAGCGTGCATAGTTGAATTGTACCCCTGTCTTGAAGGTAAGGTTCTTATTTACCTGATAAAGGAAAACAGAACTTACTTCAAAGCCCATGGCCGGAGTATGTTTTACCAGGTTATCAATATCACTGAATATTCAATGCAATAGGTATGTTCTTAGCTTCTGAGGCAATATTGGCATTCCTGTTCCCTACCAGGTTGCGATAATTGGTAGTTGGTGTTAATCCTATCTGCCAGCTGATCCTTTTTAATTTTGGCTGGGTGAGTTCATACACAGCGTTTTCCTGCAGCCAATTGATTCTTTTTTCGTCGGAAGCCTTGTCGTTCACTTCAACATCAGGGATCACCGCAACAGGGTTGTTATTGGTAGTGGCTTCCATTACATCTTTCAAGTCAGTAGCCACTGTGCTCAATTCTTTTCCTGCTTCATTTTCAGTTGAAATAGCAGAAGCAGGTACAATTGCTGAAGCTATCAGCACTTTATCGGATGGGTTAGTGGCTTTCTGAATGGCAGAGCTGTTTGAAATGGAAATAACAGGTGCTTTTTCAGTAGTATTATTCTGTGTACTTATTTCGGTTGCTACAGTAGTTTCTTTTATTACAACATTATCCTGTTGTTCCATAGCAATCAACAAACCGTTTTCATTGCTTTCCTTAGCGGCAGTGCGATTACTTTTAACTGATATAGGTGTAAATGGCAGGATTACAGCTTCAGGTGCATTTGGGGCCACTTTAACTGAAGGTTCTGTTGTTGCCTTTTGATTGTTTTTAGTGCTGGCGATATTTTTACGGGAAACGTTAGCTAATTGTTCGATTGCGTAGTAACTGATACCTGCGAGAAATACTACCATTCCGAGCCAATACCATTTGCGGGAGCTATGTAATGAAGAATGGATACCCTTCCATACTTTGTCGGAAGGGTACATTTTATATTGATCAGACTTCTGTTTAATAAGCTGTTCAAAATCAAAATCCTCATTAAAGAAACTGCGTTCCATTTGTGTTAGTGTTTGTACGGGTTGTTTTCATAAGGTCGAATACGGATGATCTTTATCTTCCAGCTGCTACACGGAACCAGTTGGTTTTTTCCGTAGGCTTCATAATGATTCGCTTCTTTATCAACACCTCTTCCAACATCTGTTTAGCCCTGGTATACTGTGAGCGACTGGTACTTTCTTCTATGTCGAGCATATCTGAAATCTCTTTGTGCGAATACCCCTCAATTGCATACAAGTTCAACACTGTCCGGTATCCCATGGGCAACAACCGTATACACTCCACAATCTGCTTTGCCTGTACAATGGAAGGAACTGATTCCTCCCTTACCTGTATACTGGTGGCATGTATGATGTCGACACTTTCATTAAAGCGTTTATTCTTTTTAAGATGGTTGATGCAAGTATGAACAACTATGCGTCGTATCCATCCTTCAAAAGCACCCTGGTTACGGAAGGTGTGGATTTGCGAGAAAACTTTAATAAAGCCTTCCTGAAGCATATCCTCAGCGTCTTCCCTATTATGGGCAAAACGATAACACACCGCCAACATCTTTGGACTGTACCTGGTGTACAGTTCCCGTTGGCATGAGGCATCATTTTGTAAACAGCCTTGTAAAATGGCGTCTTCGGTCATAAAAACCGTTTGGTTGCCTGTAATTTAGACAAATTCTTGCATTCGCGTGCTGCTTCCCAATTTTTTTTAATATTGAAAAAGGCCCCTGAAACCCAGTTCCAGAGGCCTTTTTAAGCATTTTGAGGCTATTTGTTAAAAATTGACCCTTAGGGCTGCAATGAAGTTTCTGCCCGGAGCTGAAAAGCCGGATGCGAAATAGCGATAGTTGCGGTCCAACAGGTTTTCTACACCTAATTGTAACTGAGCTACTTGCTTGATGTTGATGGAACCCCTGATATTGAGGGTTGCCCATCCTGGCATTCCATCGGCTGTTGCATATTGGGCATTGTCTTCCCCGTCTGCATTATACTTGTCCAGTTTTTTCCATCCGTTATACAATGCAAAAAATTCAGCAGACCAAATCTTGCCTGCATACTGCAAACTTGTTTTTCCGAATACAGGGGGAACGTGATCAAGTGGTTTTTTAGAAACATTTGCCTGAACCAGCAAATAAGAACCATTCGTTTGTTGTTGATATACTGCCGATTTCTTGCTGGCATCTGTTTCAAATTCCCCTTTCGTATAGTTGATGGTGCTATATAACGACAATTGCTCTGTGATGTTTATCGTTACTGCCGCATTAAAGCCATATAAATAAGCTTTGTTCTTATTCTGGTTTGCCAATATCTGGCTCTTAACGCCATTATATAAAACAGAATCCTGACCATTTATCTGGAAAGGGGCTTTTACTAATGCATTACGGAATAGTGTATAGAATCCTGTTAGTTCCACTTTTACTTTTTCTCCCAGTTTTTGTGTCAACGACAAGTCGGTATTGTACGTGTATTCAGGTTTTATATCGGGGTTAGGGAAAACTACCTGTTTAGAAGCAGTGCTTGATTCGAATATTTTGGCCAGGTCATCAATATTCGGTGCCCTGAAACCTGACGAAAATGACAAGGCAATTCTTGTGGCATTCTGAGGTAAGTAAACAAGTCCCAGATTTCCAGTAACAGCAAAACTGTTCTGTGAAATATCAGTGAAAACAAATTGAAAAGAATTATCTACAATGCAGACCGAAGGATGCTTGTTTGAAAACGAATACCATCATTCAAAAAAATCAGCTTGCCTCAAGAAATTTATATAAGTGCTGAGCATAAGCGGCAAAATTATTCATGTTGTTTTTCCATCAGGATACCTTGTGTCTAATTTTGATATGGCACCAGTTGTTAGGTTGGTCCTGTCGGCAACAGATTTCAGATTGTTTAATTGACCATCTACACCCATAGTAAGTTCATGGCTCTTCCAAACCTTCCTCTACAAAGTAAAGGCCCAGACTTTATATTTTCTCTCCTGCTGTCGAATCGGTCGTAACGTCTGTATTCTCTTGTCTGACGGCTTTCTTCTACATCCTGATAATTAACATTGGCTCTTACTTCATTGAAAAAGCCTGTTGTAATGATTGAAAGTTCATAGGACCCTAAACTTTTCTGTGGACCATAAAACCAATCGGCATAACGTAATCTACCGTTTCTGATATCCTGTAAACGATCATAACGGGGAACATTATTTGAGTTTGATAATTGGAAGTTCAGGGAGTGGCTTACTTTAGCATTTGGCTTAAAGAGAAGTTTTTGGGTGATATCCCATTGGCGATAGCCGGAGAAACGCTGTATTCTGTCGTCATCATTTGTTACAACAGAATCTATGCCGTTAATTTTGGTAACGTAGTGTGTTCTTCTGCCAAAATCGGGATACTTGCTTAGGTATTTGTCGCCCATTCTCATATCTCCAAAATCTGAAACGGTATAAGATTGCAGCCAGGCCAGCTTCTTTCCTCCAATACTGGCATCGGCATGAAAAGTCTTTTCTTCATTGGCAGAACTATATCTTACAAATCCAGCACCGGTTGGCTAAGAAATTTTGTCGCCAGAAAGTTTAGGACTTTGGTGCGTAAATGAATCACCCCCCAGTGCATCGCTTCCATATAGCGTAGAAGCTGGTCCATACATCACCTCAACTCTCTCCAGCATATTCTGGTCTACTGTTATGGCATTTTGAAGGTGGCCAGATCTATAAATAGCATTATTTAAACGAACACCATCTATAATCAGTAAAACACGGCTGGCTTCAAATCCTCTGATAACAGGACTGCTACCCCCTTGCTGGCTTTTTGAACAAATACATTCCCTGTTTTGCATTAACAGGTCTCCGGTGTTTTGTGCATTTGCAGTGGCAATATTCCTGCTGTTTATGATATCTTCTTTTGAGCGATATTCTTTTCTTTTCAGTGAATTTATTGGCAGAAACCACCACTTCTTCCAGTTCCTGAGTTTTTATAGTGTCTGTTTTTGTTTTGTTTTGAGCCAGTAATTAGGTTAGTATAAATAATAGTATTGTAGAAAACCTGCTCATTTTATAAGCATTAGGTAAATAAATAAATAACTGTTCCTTCTCTGAAGAGATGGAACAGTTAATAAAATAATATTTAGTACCTAAGCTTCCGGAGGAGGTTGATGATTGAATAAGATAAGGTATACGGAAGATGCCTCAAAAGGAAATGACTTCTTTATTGATTGGAAAGGAATCGGTATTTCTATTGAATTTTTCTTGTAGGGAATAACAGGATACTAAAAAATTGCTGCGCCAGTTCGCCATTCTTCTTCTTATCGCTTTCAGCTTTCTGATAATACTAAGATTATTCTTTATCTCTGTTTCTTTTTCGTCAAAAAGACCTGTTAGGAAAACTGTTGTCCTTTCTTGATGAAATTCTTTAACGTCGAATAATTTTCCTTCTACAATTGCCTCTTTGTTCAGCTTATACCAATTCCAATTCAGATTGGAAATAGAGATGGTTTGTGTTGGGCTTTTTTCAGTTCTTCTTCCATGTGCTTTTGTTGTTGCCATTGAGCCAACTGGAAGTAAACAACAAGCAAGGTGGGTAAGCAAAAAATGCTTAACGCCACCAAAACGCTGCCATGTTTACTAATTACCTTCATTAAGCTAAATTAATACTTCTCCCGTCATTTGTGAAGGAATGTGGTAACCCCATCACTTTCAGGATGGTTGGTGCCAGATCTCCCAATTTACCGGCAGTAACTTTGCCTTTCCATTCTTTATCTATGATGAAGAAGGGTACCAGGTTTAGAGTATGTGCTGTATTAGGAGTGCCATCTTCATTTATTAGATAGTCGGCGTTACCATGATCTGCTGTAAGGAATACAGTGTAACCATGTTCCAATGCTGCTGTTACCACTCTCTTTACGCAAGCATCAACAGTTTCAACAGCTTTAATGGCGGCTTCCCATACACCTGTATGTCCTACCATGTCGGCATTTGCAAAATTGAGACAGATAAAATCGGCGGTTTCATTAACTATTTCCGGAACAATAATATCTGTTACTTCATTGGCACTCATTTCTGGCTGCAGATCATAAGTGGCCACTTTTGGAGAAGGAACCATCAGTCTTTTTTCTCCTTTGAATGGAACTTCTCGTCCACCGCTGAAGAAAAAGGATACGTGAGGATATTTTTCTGTCTCAGCAATCCGTATCTGCGTTTTACCTTGTTGTTCCAGTATCTCTCCTAAAGTATTTACAAGATTATCGTTTTCGAATATCACATTTACCCCTTTGAACGTCTTGTCGTATTCTGTCATCGTGGTATAGTGAAGCGACAGTTTCGTCATACCCTGTTCAGGGAAATCAGTTTGTGTAAGTACTTCTGTTATTTCCCTGCAACGGTCGGTGCGGAAATTGAAACAGATAACGGCATCGCCATCTTTTATTAAAGCAATTGGCGTTTTGTTGTCTTCAGATAATATGATCGGCTTAATGAATTCATCTGTTACTCCGGCTTCATAAGAAGCCTCCATAGCGGCCACAGGATCGGCAGCTAATGTACCACCACCTTTAACAAGGGCATCATATGCCAGCTTAACCCTTTCCCAGCGTTTATCGCGGTCCATGGCAAAATACCTTCCGGTGATACTGGCAATCTTTCCAGTGGACACAGCCAGATGAGCCTGCAAATCTTTTATGAATCCCAATCCGCTTTTAGGATCAGTATCCCTTCCATCAGTAAACGCATGAAGGAATACATTTTCCACTCCTTGTTCTTTAGCCAGAGAGGTGAGGGCTTTTATATGATTGATATGGAGTGTACTCCTCCATCACTAACCAGTCCCAATAGGTGCAGACTCTTATTATTGGTTTTGGCATATTTTAAGGCTTCCAGCAATACTTCATTTTTCGCAAATGACCCGTCACGGATAGCTACGTTGATGCGTTGCAGTTCCTGATACACTATTCTTCCTGCACCAAGATTAAGATGTCCTACTTCACTATTGCCCATTTGTCCATCGGGTAAGCCTACAGCTTCTCCACAAGTAACCAGAGTTGTATTTGGATAATTCTTATATAGTGAACTTACAAAAGGTACGTTTGCATGCTGAATTGCGTCGGATGTGGCTACTTTACCAAGTCCCCATCCATCCATTATAACCAGAATAACTTTTTTGTTAGCCATTGTCATTTTTCTTTTGAATATGGGGCAAAGGTAATTGAAACCCCGCTAGTTAGTATTTTTTCAACGTAAACTTACTTTGGCATGTTTTTGGCAACTTTAGAACTGTGAAAAATTCAAAAAAAATGAAACCACTTCTAGGGTGGGCGATCGGTCTGGTTTCGCTTATCCTTATTTCTTTTGCTCCTTTTTATTCAATAGAAGAAGTGGTGAGTGCAATGAAAAATGGCAATGCCAGCCAGTTATCCAAGTATTTCGATGATCGGATAGACCTTACATTACCTGGAAAAAGCGATAATTACAGTAAAACTCAGGCTGAAATGATCTTAAAAGACTTTTTTGCCACTAATGAAGTGAAAGACTTCCTGATAAAGCATAAAGGGGAGAATAGCGGATCAGAGTTCTGTTTGGGGGTATTGACTACCAAAAACGGAAATTTCAGGACTAAGTTCTACATGAAGCATAAAGGTGACCGGCAGGTATTGCAGGAAATCGGCTTCCAGAAAACAGATTGAAAAGGGAACTAAACCCTCTTACTATAAACCCATGGCATATTTGTCATGGGTTTTGTTTTTTTACCATTTCTATATAGAAGTTATATTTGTGCCATGTCGCTACATACTGAACTGGTTGATAAATGGATTAAGGATTCCCTGGCGGAAGATATTGGTGATGGCGATCATTCTACACTAAGTTCCATTCCAGCCGATGCCCGTGGCAAAGCGATTCTTAAAATAAAGCAGGAAGGTATTCTTGCGGGCATGGAGATAGCAGAGGCTATTTTCTCCACTGTTGATCCCGGTTCTGTTTTTACTGCTTTTAAGAAAGATGGTGATAGTATGAAGTATGGGGAAATAGCTTTTGAAGTAGAATCCCATGTTCACACTATTTTACAATGCGAGCGGTTGGTGTTGAATACCATGCAACGCATGTGTGGAATCGCTACTCTTACCGCTGTTTATGTCAATAAGCTGAAAGGCTATTCCACCCGTGTTTTAGATACAAGAAAAACAACGCCATTATTCCGTTATTTTGAGAAAGAAGCAGTGCGCATTGGCGGCGGATCTAATCACAGGATGGGTTTATATGATAT
Organism: Chitinophagaceae bacterium; assembly: GCA_044220885.1. Classification (GTDB taxonomy): domain Bacteria; phylum Bacteroidota; class Bacteroidia; order Chitinophagales; family Chitinophagaceae; genus Endoryza. Next base: position 8,918 of record JBGAQE010000059.1, on the reverse strand, counting down.
GATAATGTTAAAAGACAATCATATTGATTATTGTGGTGGATTGGAGCAGGCTATTGAAAGAGCTTATCAGTATGTACAGCAAAACAAACCCGGATTAAAGATAGAAGTGGAAACCAGAAACCTGGATGAAGTGTCCCGGGCATTGAATACTGGCAAGGTAGATCGCATCATGCTTGATAATTTCACTCCTCAACAAGTTAAAGAAGCTGTAAACATTATCGGAGGCAAAGTGGAAACTGAAGCCAGTGGCAGCATCAATCTGGATACCATTACCGAATACGCAGCAACCGGAGTTGATTTTGTGAGTGTGGGGGCGTTGATACATCAGGCGAGGAGTTTGGATTTGAGCCTGAAGGCAAGTACAAGAAGGCTTGATGCTGGATGCTTTTTGCCTAAGGCTTAGGGCCTAAGGCCTAAAGCTTTGATTTGAGACAGAACGGAGTTTAGTTGTTTTATTGGTGAATGAATTTGGTTTATAAATTTTTTTAAATAATAATTGTGATGCTAAGCATAATGCTAAATACGAAGCCTGAATTTTCGGGTTTAGTCAAAATAAAGCCTTAGGCCCTAGGCCTAGGCCTTAAGCCTTAAGCATAAAAGCATTAAGCATCAAGCATCAAGCATGAGCAAGAAGAACAAACCCGACGCCAACGGATTTGTATACAGTACAGATCCCTCTTTTTCCTTCCAGAACGATAATCAATCGAAGGAAACACTTCCTGCTGCCCGCCAGCCTTTAAGGGTGATACTCGAGACCAAACATCGGGCAGGCAAGGCCGTTACAGTGGTGTATGGTTTTGTGGGAAAGGAAGAGGATCTGGAAGAATTAGGTAAAAAACTAAAGACCTATTGCGGTACGGGTGGTTCTGTAAAAGATGGCGAAGCCATTGTACAAGGCGACCAGCGAGATAAAGTGATGCAATGGTTACAGAAGAATGGGTACACTGCTGCAAAAAGAGTTGGATAATCCCTTCTGCTTATTTTTTCTCTTCTTCTTTATTCAAGATACTTATTGCTCCGCTTGGACATTTCTTTACCTGTTCCAATATGGCTTCAGTGGAAGCTGCTAATGGATCGATCCATGGCTTTCTTCTTGGATCGAATACAGGCGATAATCCCCTGAAGCAAATTCCAGTATGTTGGCAGATGGATGGTCTCCAGACAATGGTGATTTCTCCGTTGGTATATTTTATAGTTTCCTGAGCCATTTTTTATTTACAATCTACAAAAAAAACTGATTTTATAATGAGTGCGCAGCCTTTGTATTCCAATAGATTATACAAGAACATATTAATGAAAAGGTTTAATTGATCATTTCAGCACGGTTTTGGCAGATGATACATGATACCTCAATTCTCAATGATATTTCATTTTGAAAATCGAAAACTATGAAGAAATTTTTTTTACTGATTGCTGCCTTTCTTATTTCTGCCAATCTACTACAAGCCCAATTGAAAGTTACGGTTCGTTGCGAACCATTCTTTGTAGACATACTGAATGGTAAAGTGAATGAACTAAACCTAGTGCAGGCATTGAAGAAATCAAGATTAAGTTTCTGTTTCACGAAGACAGATGCTGAATCCACTTCATCACCATGTGGTGGCGGCGTTTATTTTGCCGACAAAACATCTTTCCTTTTTCACCGGCCGCGATTATGTTCAGATAGGAGAGAAGTTCAAAGGAAAATTATCAATGCCCTTAATGGGTGCCGCCCGCAATTCATTATTCAAATTATTAGGCAACCCTCAATTGAAAGATACCGATTGGGAAGCCTTCCAAATGGCTTATGGTACACTTGTATTGAAGTATAATAAGGCGGGGAAGGTGAATAAGATTATTTTTAGTACGATGCCTTCGAGTGCGTTGCAGTTATGCGAGTAGTGAATAGTCCGGAAGTCCGGAAGTCGGGAAGACCGGAAGAAAATACAAATACAAGTAGGAAGTTTGGTAGTAGGGAAGAATGGAAGGAGGAAAAGAAGTATTTAGTTTGAGATTCGCCCAACCCCGAAGGGGTTGAACCATCGTATCCCCGAGTGCAACTCGGGGCTAGGAAGTCAGGAGTCGATAGTCGGAAGTCGTGAGGCAAGAGTCCAGATGAACAATGGAAGTATTTATTTAGAGTGATACATTAGGAACCTTTCCGAACCTCTCCCTTTTAAAATTTATTGAACTTCATAACCGGCGAGGTGCGTGAAGACACGCACCTTAGCGTGGGTGTTGCACTTCTGCCCTTTGGAACTTATCGAACACATTGAACTTATGGAACAACAATTAACGTGAACTAATTACTTAGTTCCACTGCTACACCTAGAAACCTTAAACCTTAAACTCTTAAACCTCGAACCTCTTGAACTTCTCAAACCTCTTGAACCTTCCTACTGCCCCTGCGCCAAACTATACGCCTTCTTATCCCCCCACATATTCAATAACTCATAAGAGCAAACTTTAAAATCAACACTCATCAGTTTTGTGAGTTCGAGGATGTCGACCTGAGTGCGGGGTTCATCACCAAGACTTTCAAATCGGCAACGGTATTGGTTTACGATATTGGTGAAGATGGAGCCTTTGGGCCATACCTGGGTACCACGGTTACTGATGGTTACCAGTTTGAAGAGATCACCCGTATGTTGCAGACATTTCCGCTACAGCCATTGGTTGCTCAGCGCTCTCTATGAACAGATCTACTCCCACAATCTTTTCCTCTTCCATCTCCTTGGTCATGATAAGAGGATTCTTATCAAGTATGAAATGAGTGGGTGTTACCGGCATATTTGGTAAGCTTGGCTTGGCACCATGCTGAGGTAATTTGCCGAAATTATTGATGATGGCTTCTGCAAATACAGTAGTGTTTACTGATGGAATGGATTTGTCTCCGAAATCACCGGTATGAATTCCGTTCTCTAAAGTATATAACAAAGCATTTTCTATTGTTGCTGCATGTTCCATGAAACCAAGATGGCGTAACATGGTAAGTCCGCTTAATAATAAGGCTGTTGGGTTGGCAATATTTTTTCCTGCAATATCCGGTGCTGTACCATGCACTGCTTCGAAGATGCAGATATGATCACCGATATTAGCAGAAGGAGCGAATCCTAATCCACCAACTAATCCGGCACAAAGATCACTTACTATATCTCCTTGTAAATTGGTCAATACAACCACATCAAATAAATCGGGACGTGTCACCAATTTCATACAGAGGTCATCTACAATTACATCATCAGCTTTCAGTTCAGGATATTCCTTTGCCACTTCATAGAAGCATTCAAGGAAAAGTCCGTCTGTAATTTTCATGATATTCGCTTTGTGACCACAAGTAATGCGCTTGGCATTTTTCTTCTTGGCCATTTCGAATGCATAACGGATCACCTGTAAGCTTCCTGGACGGGTAATAAAGCGACGGCTTAGGGCTACGTCGTGGGTAAGCATGTGCTCGATACCGCCATAGGTATCTTCAATATTCTCTCTAACTATAGTTACGTCAATAGGAATTCCGGCTTTTGAGAAAACGGTGTCCACCCCATGTAGGGTTTGGAAAACCCTTTTATTGGCGTAGGTGTTCCAGGTTTTGCGGGCGGTAACATTCACGCTTTTTACGCCTTTACCTTTTGGAGTCTCCATCGGTCCCTTGAAGAGGATACCCAGGGTTTCGATGGATTTCTGAGCTTCCGGGGTCATTCCATTGCTGAACCCCTTGTCGAACACCCACTTACCCATATCTACAAATTCATATTCGAGGGGTATTTTACTGGCTTTAAAAATAGAGAGTACAGCTTCCATAATTTCGGGTCCAATTCCATCTCCTTTGGCTACAGCAATTTTCATATACAAAAGATTTAAAAAGTTGATTTTTACCTGTCTGGTGTGCAAATTTAGTGGCCGAAAAACATAATTCCGCTCATTTAGCGAACAATTACCTTTTGCCCTCTGTTTTTGACTACCTTTATAACCAATCACTCCCCAAATGGTTTCAAAAATTTCCGAAGGAATAGAAATAAGTGTGGAGACATTTTACCAGCCGGACTACTCCAATCCGGTGTCGGGTGAGTTTATGTTTGCCTATCGCATCCATATAGAAAACCTAAATAATTTCGCGGTTAAGCTTCATCGTCGTCACTGGCATATTGTTGAAGGCAGTGGCAGTCAGCGTGAAGTGGAAGGTGAGGGAGTTGTTGGTGTTCAACCTACTTCTTCAGCCCGGCGAACGTTACCAATATGTAAGCGGTTGCAATCGCACCGAAATGGGCAAAATGTATGGTACCTACCAAATGGAGAATTTGCATACGATGGAAAAGTTTGAGGTGAATATTCCGACGTTTGAGATGATAGTTCCTTTCAAGATGAACTAGCTGTGCAATTTGAAAATTTGAAGATTTGAAGATTTGAAAATGAAACAGCCGAATACAAATTTGAAAATTTGATGATTTGAAAATTTGAGAATACAACAGCCGGTAAAATACTTATAAAAAAAAAGCAGCTTGAACTTCAAGCTGCTTTTTTCATTTGAAACACTTAAAATCTTGCCGGCTGTTTCATTTCCACATCTTCATATTTCCACATTTCCTCATTTGTATTCGGCTGTTTAATTTTCAAATTTTCAAATCATCAAATTTTCAAATTTGTATTCGGCTGTTTCATTTTCAAATTAGCACATTTTCAAATTTTCAAATTTCCTTCTTCTTCATCGCATTCCTATAAAGCACCCATCCCATCGCCGCAAAGAACGCAACCCCTAACAAATAGTACAATCCTTCTCCCAAAGCTTCTGAAATTTTACTTCGAGGTTTACTTTGTTTTTGTTTAGTTCGCCGTTTGTTCCGGCTAAGAAGGCTATCAATACTCCTGCAACAGCACCACCCGCAACAAGTCCTGTCGCAAAAAAGACTACCCTTGCTTAATTCCTCTTCTTCAGGAGAGATGCTGGTATTATTTTTCTTTTGTTTCCATTCTACTATACCACGAATAGCACCACCTGTAAAAATCGGGAGTGTTGTAGAAAGTGGAAGATAGGCTCCCACTGCAAAGCTCAACGATTTGATACCGCATAATTCCATTACTACGGCGAGGAAGGATCCTACAAATACATATTGCCAATCGAGGTTTTGAGAAAGAATTCCTTTTATCAATACAGCCATCAAGGTTGCTTGAGGTGCTGGGAATTTTTCTGTACCTATAGCATGTTGAACACCCTGACTCATCATTTCAGCACTTGGTTTATCCAGGAACTTAATGGTTACACCAATCACAATTGATGAAACGATGGCGCCAACAAATAAAGCAATCTGCTGATTACGGGAGTGGCACCTACAATATATCCACTCTTCAAGTCCTGTGAAGTAGCACCTGCATTTGCGGCTGCAATACAGATCATACCACCAACAACGAGTACCAGTGGCTCATAGGCTTTGCCAGACCAACCCACACTCAGGAAGATCAGACTGGTTCCCATTACTGTGGCAATGGTCATACCACTGATAGGGTTATTCGAAGAACCGATAAGTCCTACGATACGGGATGATACGGTTACAAATAATGCTCCGAACAGTACTACCAGTACCCCGATCAATAATTTTTGCAGGAAACCATCACCTGGAATCTGTGGCAGTAAGCTGATCAGGGCTATCAGCGCTAAACTTCCTAATCCAACTACTTTAAGGCTCAGGTCTTTTTCTGTACGAAGTATTTTTGGTGCATTATCTCCACCACTATTCTTGAGGAGGCGATGCTTGACTTAACTGATTTTGCAATAGTAGGTAGCGTCTTTACTAATGTAATGATACCAGACGGCAGCAACGGCCCAAGTGCCTATCTGACGGATGAAAGCATAATAGATAGCTGCTGAATAATCGTTGAATGTATGAGTAGCAGCATTCCATCCTCCTTGTCCACCATCTTTTGCAATATCTGCCAGATAACCGAGTTTCACTAATTGCAAGGCGATAGTATCGGGTGGAACTATAGATGCCAGTAAAGGAATCAATACCAACCAGCTTAATACACCACCTGCTACTAATACACCAGCAATACGGGGACCGATGATATAACCAACACCCAAATATTCCGGTGTTATTTCTCCACTTACTTTAGCGGATGGGAAAAATTTATTGGCTTGCTTGGTAGTCCAATAAGGTACTTCTGAAATTACATGTAAAACTTTTTGAAGTATGGCATATACAAGGGCAACACCTAAACCGATAAAGGCGGTCTTTGCAAAGTCTCCACCTTTTTCCCCTGCTTTCAACACATCACCACAGGCGGTTCCTTCAGGGTAGGGCAGGTTATCATGTTCATTTACGATAAGGGCTTTGCGTAAGGGCACCATTAATAAGGTACCAAGCAATCCACCTACTATGGCAAGAATCAAAATGGTGAGATAGTTGAAATATTCGGCACTGTCGGGAGAGCTTAAGAATAGAAATCCAGGTAAGGTGAAGGCGACACCGGCTGCAATACTTTCACCAGCACTACCTGTTGTTTGGATGATATTATTTTCGAGGATAGTGGTTTTGAAGAATCTTCTTCCTAATGTGATAGCAATAACGGCGATGGGAATGGAGGCACTTACGGTGAGTCCCGCTTTGAGCGCCAGATAAACAGTAGCAGCGCCAAATATGACTCCGAACAGACTTCCTAAAAGAATGGATTTGACAGTCAGTTCTTTTACATTAGCCTCGGGCGCAATGAAGGGTTGGAATTTTTTCTCAGCCATGGCAACATGTTTTGGTTTGTAAAAAGGAAGGTACGGAAAATAAAAAAGGGGAACCTTGTATGTGTTCCCCTTTTATACTTGAGAAATATCATTAATTGCCTGTAGATACCATCATCTTCTGTAAACGACGGGTCAATAAGAATAACAATAAGGCAGCAACCCCCGACATGGCTACAAACAACATAAAGAAATCGTAGGTGTTACTCATCTTATACCCCAGGAAACTGGTGGTCTGTCCATTCTCAGGATACAAGGCACTTAAAGATCCTGCCAGCTTGTTTCCGAAGGCATTGGCCGTAAACCAGATGGCCATCAGCAAAGAAGCGAATTTCAGCGGAGCCAGTTTATTCACGAGAGATAAACCGATAGGCGACAAACACAATTCACCAGAAGTATGGATGGCATATAAAACGATCAGCCAGATCATACTCACTTTTACACCTGGTTGAATATTGTTGACACCATAGGCAATCCACAGATAACCCAATCCCACAAACAATAGGCCCAATGCCATTTTTGTAGGAGAAGATGGTTCATTCTTTCCCATCTTCAGCCACATCCAGGCAAAGAACGGTGCAAAAGCCACAATGAAAACTGAGTTCAATGATTGGAACCATGCGGTGGGTACTTCATCTTTGCTGATATGCGATTTGCCCGACATCATCAGATATATATCCATTACAATGATACTTACGGCAGCCATACCCAATAATACCTGTACTGTTCCGCGCAATGCACTGTGATAAGGGCCCTCCAGGTTTTTGGCAGCAGAACGGAAACCGGTATATATATAATACAAGAGTCCGGCAGACAACAAGTAGATCAACCATACAGGTATCTTCAGCCAGGAAATATCCCGATTGGTCTGGCTATCGGCAAAAAAAGTTAGTGAAGCTCCGGTTTGTTCAAAGGCGCTCCAGAAGAAGATTACAAAAAAGCAGACGGCGATGATCACCGCTACCTTGCTTTTTTCATCTTTCGTGAGTGTTTTATCGGTATAGATCATCAAGGGGATCAATACAAAACAGGCGATGAGCAGATAGAATAAATAAGGGAACACTTTTACATCGGCATAGATCAGTCCTATGGCGATAACGGAATACAAAGCCAATCCGCCAACGGTTACCAATGGAGAGCGGGAGGCTTTGGGAGAATCCTTGGGGATCATTCCCAGTACTTCATTGTCAGGGTCGGTCACATATTTCTTATGGAAGATAACCTGTATCACAACCGATATCACCATACCGATAGCGGCTACCAGAAATGCCCATTTGAAATCTTCGGGATTGCCGGTATTACCAACCAGTCCGCAGATGAAAGGACCGATGGCACCACCGAGGTTGATCCCCATATAGAAGATCGTATAAGCCGAGTCTTTTCTGTTATCGTTGGGTCGGTAGAGTTGTCCGACCATATTAGAGATATTGGGTTTGAAGAATCCATTACCTGCAATCATCATACCCAGTCCGCAAAAGAAGAGCAGGGAAGAGATATCGGGTGCCGTTTTATACATGGAGGCACAGAAGAAAAGGATGATCTCTGAAATGGCCATTACGATACCTCCTGCTATGATGGAGCGTTGGTTACCCCAGTAGCGGTCGGCCATATATCCACCTACTAATCCGGAAAGATAGATCAGGCTGATATAGCTGCCATAGAGATTAGAAGCGAAATCGTTTTTGAAGAGAAGGGCCTGGGTCATGAAAAGAATCAATATGGCCCGCATACCATAGTAGCAGAACCGTTCCCACATTTCTGTAGCAAAGAGAATGTATAAGCCTTTTGGATGTCCTTTGGATGCCGCCTGATTCATGTTGGTTGTTTTGGTTAGCGTTGTTTACTAATCATTGGATTGAGCAAAATAGGAATAATATTGATAGGAAGCTGATACGGTAAACTAAAATTCGTTAAACACGTTTGTAATACCGAAATTCGTGCCCGTAAACGGTATGATTAACCATGAATATTCTACTATTAGGCGCAGGTGGACGAGAACACGCTATAGCCTGGAAACTACAACAAAGCAAAGGAGATAATACGCTGTTCATTGCTCCGGGTAATGCCGGAACCGCCCAATGCGGCACCAATGTCCCTCTTGACCTTAATAATTTTGAAGCTATCGCCTCTTTCTGCATAGAAAAGAAAATCGACATGCTGGTGGTGGGTCCCGAAGAACCATTGGTAAAGGGTTTATATGATTTCTTTCAAT
>JBGAQE010000058.1:0-27031 GCA_044220885.1 Chitinophagaceae bacterium | reverse complement strand
GCATCGTTATCTTGTTTTGCTTAAAGCTAAGTGAAAATCGAAGCGCTTCAAAAAAATGAATGCATCTGTTGCTGGAGAAGAAGTAACAGGATTGGAAAAGAAAGATATTATCTTTCAATACTCTTCCTTTATAAAAGTCATCTTATATAATAAAAAAAGAAGCCGGAACTAGTTCCGGCTTCCACATTGTTTATACCCTCATTGCAATAAACAAGCTTCTGTAATTTCAGGTAATTCCTTCATCCAACCCAATCGAAAACTGCGACCGGACATATTTGCGGCTGCACAAACGATTGTATCTTAAATGACAAACGTTTGCGTATTTTTTTTACCTTTCCATTCGTAATATCGCATATGGAAAAGAAGCTGCCTACTATAAAAGAGATCGCCAAACGCCTTAATATCTCCGTATCAACTGTTTCGAGGGCTTTGCACGACCATGCCAGCATTGGCTTGCGTACGAAGCTGCAGGTAAAGAAACTGGCGGAGGAACTGAACTATGTACCCAACCAAACAGCCATCTTCTTCAAACAAAGGAAAACTTTCACAATTGGTGTAGTGCTCCCCAATCTAAGGGAAGAATTCTTTTCCTCTGCCATTAGCGGTATTGAAGACACAAGCTTTGATAATAACTACATAGCACTTATTGGACAATCGCACGATAAACTCGAAAGGGAGAAGACGATTGTGGATACCATGAAGAAACACCGTGTAGACGGGTTGTTGGTATCTATTTCAAAAAGCACCAATACTATTGAACATTTTGAAGTATTGGAGCAATTCAATATCCCTGTTGTTTATTTCGACAGGGTACCTGATGCCCCGAATATTCATTCAGTATGGTGCAGTCTTTATCATAGTTCTGTTAGCGCTATCAACCTTTTAGCATCTAAAGGACATAAAAGAATCGGATATATTCAGGGACCTTCCACTATGAATATCAAGAATGAAAGAATGCAAGGCTATCAGGAAGGTCTGCAGTTGCAATCTTTTAACTTCAGGAAGGACATGAAGAAAAATAAGTTGCATGAATATCAAGATGAGTCATATCAGGTCTGAAGAAAAATAAGTTGACCAGTGACCTTTCAGCCGATTCAACCCAGGCGGCAATGGAAAAACTCTTATCACTTAAGAATAAGCCAACAGCAATCATTGCCTTTAACGATTACGTAGCCCTGGATGCTATGCAGTTTGCCCGTCAAAAGAAGATAAAGATCAATAAAGACATCGTTTTTGTGAGTTATGCCAACCTGCCGGTGACGCATTATCTCGAAACACCCCCAATGGCATCGGTAGAGCAATTCCCATACGAACAAGGTGTTCGGGCTGCTGAATTACTGTTTAAACTTATCGAAAACAAAACGGCTGAAGAAACCAGCCCTTTTGAAAATGTAGTCCTCTATAGCGAACTCATAATCCATTAACCGGCCTCTTTCCATCTTTCTGAAATTCCAGACACAGGGAATGCTTTTCTCTTAACTTTGCGTACCTAAAAGTCCCGAATATGGAATACAGAATAGAAAAAGACACGATGGGCGAAGTGAAAGTTCCCGCCACTGCCCTTTACGGCGCTCAAACTCAGCGCAGCATCGAGAATTTCCAGATAGCACAAGACATTAACCGGATGCCGAAAGAGATCATCCGGGCGTTCGCCTACCTGAAGAAGGCTGCGGCACTTACGAATTTTGATGCAGGCGTTTTACCAAAAGAAAAATGCGACCTTATCAGCCAGGTTTGTGGTGAGATATTGGAAGGAAAACTCGACGAATATTTCCCATTGGTAGTTTGGCAAACCGGTTCCGGTACCCAATCAAACATGAACGTTAATGAAGTAGTTGCCTATCGTGGTCATGTTATTAAAGGAGGTTCCCTTACAGATAAAGAAAAATTCCTTCATCCCAATGATGATGTAAACAAGTCTCAATCATCTAATGATACCTTCCCAACAGCAATGCATATAGCAGCTTATAAGATACTGATGGAAGTTACTATTCCAGGTATTGAAAAACTGCGCGATACCCTGGCGGCAAAAAGCAAGGAATTCATGCATGTAGTGAAAATCGGAAGAACGCATTTTATGGATGCCACTCCATTGACTGTTGGACAGGAATTCAGTGGTTATGTATCTCAATTGACTCATGGCCTGAAAGCGATCCGTAATACACTGGCGCATTTAAGTGAACTGGCACTTGGTGGTACTGCTGTAGGTACAGGAATCAATACCCCTGAAGGCTATTCAGAAAATGTAGCAAAGCATATCGCGAATCTTACAGGATTACCCTTTGTTACAGCAGAAAACAAATTCGAAGCTTTAGCAGCACATGATGCAATAGTAGAAGCTCATGGTGCCCTTAAGACCGTTGCAGTTAGTTTGATGAAGATTGCCAATGATATCCGTATGTTATCATCCGGACCAAGAAGTGGTATCGGTGAAATTTTCATTCCGGATAATGAACCAGGTTCTTCTATCATGCCTGGTAAGGTGAATCCAACACAATGTGAAGCATTGACTATGATTGCTGCACAGGTAATGGGTAATGATGTTGCCATCAATATCGGTGGTGCTACAGGTCATTTTGAATTGAATGTTTTTAAACCAGTTATGATCTATAATTTCCTTCATAGTGCCAGATTGATCGGTGATGGTTGCGTAAGTTTCAACGATCGTTGCGCTGTTGGACTTCAGCCAATAGAAGCGAATATCAAGAAGCATGTAGATAATTCTCTTATGCTGGTTACCTCACTCAATACAAAAATCGGATACTATAAAGCAGCCGAGATAGCCCAGAAAGCTCATAAGGAAGGAACCACATTGAAAGAGATGGCGGTGAAGCTTGGTTATGTTACACCAGAACAATTCGATGAGTGGGTGGTGCCGGCTAATATGGTGGGGAAGATTTGAGTTGTGCTTTGAATTACATATGTTTTCACGCAAAGGCGCAACGAAATAATTCTTTAAAGGAGAAACCATAATTAATTTAAGGCGCAACGAATACAAATACATTTTAATTAAACGGGAACACTAAAACCGCAGACACGAGGCTACGGAGGACAAGCAGAGAGGAGGTAATTGAGTTCCGAACTTTTTGAAAGTTCGGAACTCTATTACCTCTCTATACTTGTCCACGGCCTCTGCGATAATTGTATTTGTATTCGTTGCGTCTTAAATTATATTCAGAGACTCACAAAACAGAATTCCTTTGCCCCTTTGCGTGAAAAAAAATCTCCGCTGCGAAAAAAGGGTGGCAATCTTTATCGATCACCACCCTTCTAATAAAAATCCATCCTAACTTATTGCTTCTGCAATTTCTGAACTACATTCACATAAGGTCCATTTATTTTAATGAAGTATGATCCTGCAGGAACTTTTTTCAGATCCACTCTTATCTTATTACTTCCTTTCAGTACCAAAGTATTTACATGGTAGATCACGCGGCCGATATTATCTACCAACTGCCATGTTATTTGTTGGTCTTGTGAAACCACCAGTGAAATGGTTGCTTCATCTTTTGCAGGATTAGGGGAATACAACAACACCATTCACCAATATATTAGGAACAGTAATCATCACGATATTGGAGTAAGTATATGTGCCGTGCTTATCCATCATCTTCAATCGGTAATAAAGGTTTGGTGCACTTAATGAACTTATATTCCTGTCGGTAAATGCATATCTCGTTTTGAGGTTGGTTCCTTTAGCATCAATGATACCAACTGAATCAAATGCATTGTTTCCATTGCTGCGCTCGATTACGAAATAATCGGTATTCACTTCACGCTGGGTTTCCCAGTTCAGCAAGGCATCACCTGAATTATATTTCCCGGTAAATGAAATCAAGCTCAGTGGCAATGTAACGTTTGCAGCTCCAAAATAGAAAGAAGAGAAACTGCTTATGTCTGCCTGCAGCATATAACCATTTGCACCGAAAGCCTCAGAGAAAACTGGATTTATAAGAGAAGTTACACCCGACAATGAACTTTGACAAGGATCACTGTTATGGTGAATTTTTACATCATCAATACTGCTTACCAAACTAAAAGCATTTGCATCAAGGGCATCAAATTCAGCTTTGCTGAAATAAAAACGCACTTTCACGGTACCTACAGGTTGGTTTTGCGGAGTGATGGTGATATTCCTATCCAGATAACGGGCATTTCCTTTGTTACGGATCGGCCCTGTATTACGATAGAATGAAGAAGTTACTGTACCGAGAGTTTGACCATTAGCATATATCTCTGCCATTATATTTCCATCTGGCCCTGTAATTGGCACCCAATAATTGGTATTGGCCCCACTTATATCAACTGTAGTTCCTGTGGCGCATGAATTATCTACTCCAGTACTAACATCGATGGTATTTGGAATATTGCTCTTCCCCGCTACATCGGCGTATCCTAGAAACGAATATTTCTGTAAGCAACCAGGACAAGCCGGTACAACAGGAAAGTTAGCGCTGGGCCCGGAGGTAGTGGTGGACTTATCCATTATCACATACAAATTCTTGCCATTGTTTTCAATAGCCAGATCCCTGAAACGATTGGTACTTCCAAAATAGCTGACAGTATCCTGTCCTCCCGATTTTACAACCGAATCGCCATTTGAATATAACCGGATCTTCACAAGTCTACCCCACTTCAAAGATGTAGCGATGAGAGATTTCTTCCATCCTGGCACTATTCCTTGCGTGTACAATTCAAGACCCGACCATCCTTCTGAAGGCCATCCGGCATTATTCGGATTTGTATTCCAAATAGTGGTCAAGGCAGCATTAGTAGATGGATACGCTGAAAATAAAGGGTCTTTATAAGTAGGTCCAATTGTGGCAGCATTTGTTACTTCATCAGTTATTACCGGACAGGTAGATACCCCTCCTGCAGTTGGTAATGGAGAACCCGCTGTTATTCCATTATAGTTATTGTCTGCCGATTTCCCGATTACCAAAGGATGTCCATAGTTCCTACCTTGTTCAATCACATTTATCTCATCATCGCTATAAGGTCCATGTGAGGAGCCATACAATTTATTCAATGCAGTATCGTATGCAAATCCCTGATTATTACGAATACCAGTTACCCATACTGCACTTTGAACTCCCAACGCAACATTGAAAGGGTTATCATTTGGAATCCATTTGTCAAGTGTACCTGCATCTGCATCGGCTTCAAGATTGAAACGCAGTATTTTTCCTTCATATGAATTCGTAAGCTGCGATTTATTGGGTCGCAACCTGTTGGAGAATTGTCCTCCACCCATATCACCGGATGCATAAAACAGATATGGAGTGCCTCCAACAGGCGCAATGATCATTCTTTGTGAATTATGGTCATTACTTCCTGGAAGGGTATCACATAATGAAACAGGTGATTCCAATTTACCGGTTCCTGTATTATATGTAAAGCGTACTACCCTGTTTGTATAAAAGATACCATTGGGGTCGGTATTAGATCCGTAGGTATGTACATAAGAGAGATAAACGTAGTTCTTTGGATTGGAAGCCGCCAGGAAAGAAGGATGCAAAGCCATTCCTGCAAATCCACCTTGCGGATTGTTGGTAACGATATTGAATTGCATATTGAATGGCTGATCTCCAACTGGGAGAAATGTACTTCCAAATGAAATATCAAGCACCGTATCACGCGAACCAGTTACAGGGTCGATCCTGTAAAGGCGATATCCTTTCGATTCAGTAATCCATAATTTATCATCTGGACCGTAAGTAACTTCCCAGGGATTATCAAGTGTATTCACGGAAGACAAAATAGTTTGGTGATACACTTCATTCATTCTTCACGAGTTTACAACAACGGGTGCTGATGGTGTTACTGAAATCCGGAAAGAAGAGTTAGCCATAGTAAATCCTGCCTGACCGGTACCGGACGAATAGACTCGGATATAATAAGTATTACCTGCTACTAGTCCGCTAGGTATAAAAACATATCCTCTTCCACACATGCTATTGATGATTGGGTTGTGCAGTCACCTGAAACACCTGTAGCATAGCTCCAAGTAGTAAGATCGCTTCCGATTGTACTTAAAGTAATGGTTGCATAACTGGCAACAGCTGTGAATTTATACCAAACATCATCGTCGGGGTTTCCTGTGGCACATCCAACAGTAATACCGCCACTGGCAGAGGCTCCATAAACAGAACCGTAATTGATAGTGCTACCAGGTACAATGTTAGTTGCATTACTACAATCATCGTTAGATGTTACGCAAACAGTAAAGCCCCATCGGGTTGGATTTGATCCTGTACCAGCAGTTGTATAAATCCTGAAATAATAAGTAGCACCTGGCGTAAGGTTATTATACGTTCTTGGTGTACTTATATTATTACATCCTTGTATTGAAGTATTATTGATGGTACAATTAGTTGTATTAAATAACTCAATAAAAGTATTGGTAGTTGTAAGTGATGATGGACTTGAAGTGAGACCAACAGTTATAGATACAGAAGTTGAATTTGCTGGAACAACAAACCGGTACCATACATCAGGCCCTATTACCACAGCTGCCAGTTGGATTAGTGTTATTCGCTAAATACATATCGCCGGCAGTGGTATTACACTCGCCACTAACAGATAAAGCTAGGTTGCTGTTGCCTAGGTATTATTGGCTGCCTGAGAGAAAACCTCCTCCTGCCTCAGAAGAAATAATAAAGAGAATGCCATAAAGCGAATAAAAAATCGCTTAGGTATCAACTTTAAATTGAAGTTGATTTCTTTGGCGTTGGCAACTAAAAAGTACATGCCCTTTGGCTTTGTCATATTGGATTTTTTCTTGGAAGAAATAGCAGAAACAAATAGTCAGATAGGGGAACGGAACTTCTTAATGTGTTGGTAAACGACAATTGATTAAAAATAGTATTTGTCCAATATTGGGAATTTTTCCCAAGTCATTAAAAACCATTGTGCCAACATCAAACTCGTTCATGATTTTCATTGTAAAAAAATACACTTAGAATAACTATATCAAGTATTTGTTAATCAGGCAGGTTACATATTCTATTATTATAATAGGGTTTTTTGTAATCATAATTCTACATCTGATTCGTTATATCTATTGATAGGCCCCCGACAACTCAACTAGAACCCAAATCTATGAACAAGACCAAATGTCTGCTTCACCGCAGAATTAAACCATTTGTCTTTATTGTACTGTGTATGTTTTATACCAGTACGGTAATGGCTCAATTTGACAATTGTGCCGGTGCCATTCCCTAACCATCTATAATGCCACATGTGGTGGAGCTACAGCTGGCACTACTGTTGGAGCTACCCAATCCCTGCCTGGCTGTTCAGGAACCGCGGATGATGATGTATGGTATAGCTTTGTTGCAAGTGGTGGTACTCCAACAATTACAGTTATCTCAACTGGTGGTGCAGGTAGAATTCAGGATATAGTGTTCGAAGTTTTCAGTGGGTCCTGTGGCTCCCTTACCTCAGTATTATGCCGAAATTCAACAACAGGTACTTCAACTGAAACTTCAGGAGTTCCAAACCTTATCAATGGAAATACATATTATGTAAGAGTATATAGTAATGCTAATGGAACTGGTCAGGGAACATTTACAATCTGTATTACCCGACCTAATCCACCGGCAAACGACAACTGCGCAACAGCTACCGTATTAACACCTGGAGCTACATGCGTAAACGGAACAAGTCAGGCTTCTGGCAATCTTGTAAATGCTACAAATTCAGGGATAGCCGGAACTGCCTGTGGTGGTAGTACAGACGATGATGTATGGTATAGCTTTGTTGCCGCTTATAATATGCAAACAATCACAGTAAGCAGTATCGGTTCTTCTATTGCACTTACTGGCTTAGGAATAGGAGGAAAAGCTGTTATGGAAATTTTCTCCAGCAGTACTGGTACTTGTGGTGGCATACTTACTCCAATTGCCTGCGGACAGGAATCTGGCACTAACCTTATCGGTTATGCTAATAACCTCACTGTAGGTAATACATACTTCATACGCGTATACAGTACTAACTCCGTTTCATTAAGTGCTAATGGCGGATTTACAATATGTATTTTAAATCCACCTTTAACTCCACCTGTACTATCATTTGGTAAAAGCTTTAGAAATGTTACCAAGGGATTAAATGGTGGAACTGTAGAACCTGGAGATGTATTAGAATTAAGGGCATCGGTAGTATTGAGACCCACCTCTATTCTCGATAGCTGTGCTTTTTATGATAATATTCCTGCAGGAACCACTTATGTTCCGGGAACATTGGCAATACTTACAAATGAAGGAAAGATATATAAGGCCTTTACTGATGCTGCAGGTGATGATGAAGGAACCTTTAATAGCGGTGCCATTACTGTAAATATGGGTTTTAATACCGGCGATAATCAGGCAACTGCTTATAGAAGAGGGCGCTTAAGAAATGCCAATCGACCTGTTGTAGGGGGAAGCTCCTGTGTGATGCTTGTATCTTATCAGGTAACTGTTACTGCTCCACTTAATACTCAATTAAGTTTAGGAGGAGGTACCTTTACTTATTCACTACCTATCTCTCCTACAACTATTGTTACGCAAACTTACAATGCAAATAATGTAAAGGTTTATACAAACACCGGATTATGCGTAAACGCCAGCGGCGTGAATGTATTAAATAGTGGATTAAATGGCGACTTTACCGGAACCTTCGGTTCAGGTAATACCATAAACCGATTTATCATCTCCTAATGTACCTGCCGGGTATATTTATACTACACAGGTAGGTAGTAAGCCTCAGGATTTTGAATATGCCATTTCCAATAACACAAGTAATAACCAGGCGGGCTATTCAACGGTAAACACCTGGCCAAAGCCTGAATCACCTGCTACCCATAGAATCTTTGGAGTATTTGATGTAATAGGTGATCATACAGGCGCTACAAACCCATTATTAGGAAATCCGGCTGCCGATACCACCAATGGTGGTGTAGGAGGTTATATGCTATTGGTAAACTCATCATATAATCTTGATACCGCCTTTAAGTATCCGATTTCTGGATTATGCGCCAATACTTATTATGAAATTTCTTTCTGGGTAAGAAATATCTGTTCAAGATGTGGTGCCGACTCTACTGGTAAAGGGGCTTCGGGTGTTACTGTACCTGCTGGCTATATACCAACAGATATTGGGGACTCATCAGGAGTTTATCCTAACCTTAGTTTCTCCATTGATGACGTGAATCATTATACAACAGGTAGTATAAAATACACAGGAGAGTGGGTTAAGAAAGGATTTGTATTCCTTACCGGCCCTGCTCAAACAAGTATCGTATTCTCTATAAATAATAATGCCCCCGGAGGTGGTGGTAATGACTGGGCTCTTGATGATATTTCATTAGCAACCTGTACACCGCTTTTAACTCTTACACCAAATGGAAATTCCCAGGTTTGCTTTGGCAACCAGGTGGATATGACTTGTACTGTATCAAGTTATTTTGATAACTATTCATATTATGAATGGGAAGAAAGCACAGATGGTGGTACCACCTGGTCTTCTACCGGTGTAAGCGGTACAGGAACTCCGGTATTGGTATCAGGTTCTTATCAATATGTAGCTACTTATCCAAGTTTTTTTGGCCGATAGTTCCGTACATATGAAAATGTTCCGGATCAAAGTAGCTACAACAGCAACCAATCTTTCATCAACTGATTGTTCCTTTGCTGCAAGTAATACTGCTTGTAGTGATGGTTAATAATTGCTCGGAAGTACTGAAGACACAATTGCTGAATTTCGATGGATCCCTTGTGAATGGCTTCTCCACATTAAAATGGAATGTAGATAACGAATCTTCCGGATCCATTTATGAAATAGAAAGAAGTGACGATAATCAACATTTTAAGATAATTGGTAAAGTACCTGGAAAAGCCCCTGCTGGTTTTGGCTCATCTTATACATTTGTTGATCCATATGCTATTGCAAAGGGAACATACTATAGAATTAAGATAAAAGAAGGCAGTGCCGGTAAATACAGCAAAGTAATTTACCTCGATAAAAGCCTTGACTTCTCCATAAAATCGATAGTCAACCCTTTCAGATCATCTATAACACTTGAAGTAATTACACCACAATCGGGTAATCTGGAACTGGTATTGATGGATTCTTATGGAAGAATCATCAAGAAAAGTTCTACACTTATTGAAACGGGATTACAAACAATTAGAATGACACAACTTGAAGGAATTGCCCAGGGCACTTATACTTTAAGAATACAACTTGGTGACAGGTTGATAAACAAGAGAGTGGTGAAGGTGAACAATTAGAAAGTCAAAATTCAAAAGTCAAAATTCAAAAGTAAAAAGTCAAAAGTCAAAAAGAGTGTTACACTACGTAAACCCTTTTTGACTTTTGACTTTTTACTTTTGACTTTATAATATCTGCGAAGTATCTGAAACCGTAGAATTAGTCTCCACCGTTGAACTCTCTTCTTTCACATGTGTTTGGAAAAATCTTTTTTGGAAGAGTAATATAGCAATCACTCCAACAGAGATAGAAGCATCAGCTAAATTGAATATAGGGGAAAAGAAAGTAAATGTTTCCCCACCCCAGAAAGGTATCCATGATGGCAACACTTTGTTTTCAATGATGGGTACATAAATCATGTCTACTACATTACCATGAAGGAAAGTGGAGTACCCATTGAAAGTAGCTTTTGCCAATCCGGCATATCCAGTGTTTTCACCACTTAAAGGATCAATCAGCATTCCCTTGTCGAAAATCAATCCATAGAAAAGACTATCGATAAGATTGCCAAGGGCACCTGCAAAAATCAATCCCACACAAATGATAAAACCGCGATGATATTGGCGTTTTACGATATTCCTGATATAGAATACTCCGAAGATCACTGCCACTAATCGAAAAAGGGTGAGAGCCATTTTTCCCCAATCACCACCAAATTTCCATCCCCAGGCCATCCCGGCATTTTCAATAAAGTATAACTTGAACCAATCTCCAATCAGGGTAATATGGCCAGTATAGAACATATTGGTTTTCACCCATATCTTCAAAGCCTGGTCGGCTACTATTACTGCCAAAATGAGGAGAACAACTGTACGCGTCTTCACTACTTATTTTTTAGAATGGCAAATATAGTCGATACGGCCGAGTTTGGCCAAAGCCAGCCAGAATTGAGTTTTGAACAAAATGCCATTAAAGCTTATTCTTCGAAATAGACCCTTTTTACCCTGGTTGAAACACCCGTAAGTATCTCATAAGGAATTGTCTGTGCCCATTGGCTACCTGTGTAACAGATATTTCCTTCCCAAAAAGAATGACAGTGTCGCCTTCTTTTACATCTCCTGCTTCTGAAATATCAACCATGGTCATATCCATGCAAACCGTGCCTATTACCGGAGCTATAAACCCATTAACCCAAACTTTCCCAATCCCATAACTCAGGTTCCTTGGATAGCCATCGGCATAGCCGATACGGATTGTAGCAATTGTAGTGTTCTTTTCCAAAATCCCTTTATGACCATAGCCTACCGATTCGCCCTTTGCCACTTTCTTTATCTGTGCTACCGTGCTTCGTAAAGTCGATACTTCCTGCAAGCCTTTCAGGTTATCGTCAATTCCATACATCCCTATTCCCAATCGTACCATATCCAATTGAAGCTGTGGATGACGGGATATTCCAGATGTATTAGAAATATGCTTCAAAAAACCATAAGGCACAAGTGCACTGATTTTATCGGCAAATTCTGTAAAAAGCTGTAATTGCTTTTGCGTGAAATCATCCTGCTTAGGGTCTTCACTAGCTACTAAATGAGAGAATACCGATTGCACTTTAAAAAGATCTGTCAACAGCAGTTCTGATAAAACAGGCAATTCGTTGCCTGCTATTCCAAGACGGTTCATTCCGGTTTCCAGTTCAATGTGAACAGGAAAATGTCTGATACCCTGCTTACTTAAAAAATCTGCAAATGTTTTTACCAAATCAATTGAATACAGATCCGGTTCCAGGTTATATTGAAGTAAGGCATCAAAGCCGGCATCTTCCACATTCATTACCATAATCGGCAAATGGATACCAGCCTTTCTCAAAGCAACACCTTCATCAGTGTAGGCTACTGCCAGATAATCGATCTTATGATACTGCAGCACCCTTGCTATTTCAAAGCTTCCTCCCCCATAGGCAAAAGCCTTCACCATCGCCATTACTTTTACACCTGGCTTCAACAATTGCTGATATTGCTTCACATTGCTGATAAGGGCATTCAGATTGATCTCTAACAATGTTTGATGCTGTTGCTGCACCAACAACCTATCTATCTGCTCAAAGGCAAATACCCTTGCTCCTTTCAACAATACGGTTTCTTCCTTAAAAGTTAACTGTTGGAAAGCAGCCAGGAAATTTTCTGTAGTCTTAAAGAAAACCGTTTCCATTCCCTGCACCTGATCAAACAGACTCCTATTGAGTGCAATCCTTTCTCCAATACCAATCAATCGTGTAACCTGTCGCTGTTGTAAGGCAGCAGCTACTTGTTGATATAATTCCTTTTCAGGCAATCCACTTTCCAGGATATCGGAAAGTATGACAGTACTTTTCTCCTGTTGTCGTTGCTGGGTAAGAAAATCAAGTGCAATCTTTAGAGAATTAAGATCGGCACTATAACTATCATTAATGATGGAGCAATGATTAATCCCTTTCTTCAATTCCAATCGCATGGCCACTGGTATCAATTGCGCCATTCGTTTTTTTATAATAGCTGAAGAGATGCCCAAATGAAGTAGTAAACACCAACAGTGAATCGCATTCTCTATTGATGCGGCATCTGTAAAAGGTATACTAACATCAATCGTATCACCCTTCATACCGCAGATATAAGCGTTTTCCCTTCTTCTTTATACAGCGTCAATATCTGTAAACTGGCTTCTGAAACTGTACTCCAGTTGATGATGGTGAACGGCGTTCCCTGTCCTTTGCTCAATTGCTGCCATAATGCAGCTACTGCCTGCTGAACTTCCGGATCGTCTTTACAATAGATCAGGTAACTAACATCAGTGAATAGCCGCAATTTTTCATTTACCTTCTGACGGTTATTCAGGAAACCTTCACTATGGGCACTGCCAATATTGGTGAAAATACCAATGGTAGGCTCTATTATTTTCTTAAGACGTTCCATCTCCCCGCTTTGAGATATTCCAGCTTCGAAGATGGCCAGTTGATGCGATTCATTCAGCGGCCATACACTAAGCGGAACTCCAATCTGGGAATTATAACTTTTCGGGCTTCTAAAATTCTATAGTCGTCATGAAGCAGTTGCGACAACCATTCCTTAACGATCGTCTTACCATTACTTCCTGTTATTCCGATAACAGGGATATTATACTGCTTCCTGTGAAATCCAGCCAAAGTTTGCAACGCTATCAGAGTGTTCGATACTTCTATAAAAATAGCATCGGGGAAGGCATCCTGTTTAACCGGGTCACTAATAACAAAATATCTTACTCCCTTTTCATAAAGTTCTTCTATGAATATATGTCCATCTCTTCTTGCACCTTTCAATGCAAAAAAAATGGTGGTAGAGGGAAAAGTGAGTTGCCTGCTATCGGTAAGTATATGGTCTATCAGACCCTCTCCGGTAACAGGTGATTTACTTTTTAATACCTGAGCTATTTGTTGAATAGTGTACGACAAGGTTTGGAATAATTATTTAAAGGGAACCATCCAACTTATCTGGCGGAATACCTTTCTTGTTTACGAAAATGGAATAGAAAATGGAACCTGCAATGCAGACAGTTATTACACTAAGCGATATAAAGACCTGGGTGGTTTTATCAAACCATTGGCTTACCCAATGTTCACCCAGCATTTTCAACCCTATAAACACCAAAACAATTGCAATGCCTTGTTGCAGGTAATCGAATTTACTTACCGCACCTCTTAATAAGAAGAACAGGGACCGTAATCCTAACACTGCGAATATATTGGATGTATAGATAACAAGGTTGCTGCGAGAAATACCCATTACGGCTGGAATTGAATCCAATGCAAAAACCAGGTCAATAGCCGCTAACATGATCACTACCACGAACAAGCTGGTATAAACCGGTTTTCCTTTTTCACGTATTACATACTTCCCATGACCATCCGTGCTTGTTAAAGGAAGGAATTTCTT
The DNA here is from genome assembly GCA_044220885.1 of Chitinophagaceae bacterium. GTDB lineage: Bacteria > Bacteroidota > Bacteroidia > Chitinophagales > Chitinophagaceae > Endoryza. The sequence continues at coordinate 12,899 of JBGAQE010000058.1, read as the reverse complement.
CATATATAGATATACCTTGGAATTGTGCGGATCGAACTCCTCATCTTCATTGGCCGTAAACATCCGGTAACCTGTATAAACAAGAAAAACACCGAAAATATAGAGTATCCACTCAAACCGCTGCACCAGGGCCACTCCCACTGTTATAAAAATGATCCGGAAAAATATCGCCATCAGGATACCTATAAGCAAAACTCTTCCATAATATTTTTCCTTCACGCCAAATGAAGTGAAGATGAGTATGAATACAAAAATATTATCTATACTCAAACTCCATTCCATCAAATAAGCACTTAAATATTCAAATGCCATCTGATGTCCCATTTCCAACCACATGAACACAAAAAAACCGAAGGCCAGCGCCACCCAGAACAAAGTTTGATACAAAGCCTGTTTTATTGTTACTGTCGTATTTTTCTTACTCAGCAAGCCAAGATCAAAAGCCAGGGCTAATGCCAATACGATACCGAAAACCAGATAAGTGATTTGATTGGGATTCATGAAATAAATTAGGTATAAAGATACGCACTATTGAAGTGATGCAGTATTATATGACGGTTGTGAATTACCGCTGATATTTACGTTTACGGAGTGCCTGGAAAACAGCCCCAAACAGCAGTATTAGCAACACTGGACCACCTATATTAATTATCTGCCAGAAGGTTTTGTCCGATTCTACCTTTTTAGGGTCTAATAACCGCAGGGTGAAGTCTTTTGATCTTGTTTCCAGAATCCCTGAATTATTAACCAGGTATTCAAGGCTATTGAGTATGAAATCTTTGTTGGCATATTGCGTTTGGGTAAACTGGTTGAGACCCATTTCAAGCGGCCCTTGTTGTTGAGAAAACACATTCGACACAATATCGGCATCTGATATCACAATCATTTTGGTAGGAGCAGAAGCCTGTGGCAGAAAAGGCTGTTGGTACAAATTGGCAAGAGTATCCAAAACAGCACCTGACAGTCGGTTACTATACAAGGAAGAGAATTTTCCTTCCAGCAAAACCGCAACTGGTATGTGCGATTTGTTGAAAGTCTTGATATCATCTTCCGTTTTCACACTATTCAAAGAAACCATTGCCGGGGTTACCAGTGTCCTTGAATTAGCTGAAGATGCAAGTAAAATTGTTTTTGATATTCCTGCTGTCTTGATAGTATCAATAGAATTAGGGAAGAGTGATAATACCTGTCCCAGGTTTTTGGCAATCGGATGATCTGAATAAGAATTCAACAAAGGGAAATAAGGCCAATCGGTCAATTGCATCTGTGGCTTATCACCATAATTACCTACCACCAGGGCACTTTATCGCATTGAAGGTCTTGTACAAGATCCGGGTTTATTCTAACCCCATATTTAAAAAGCTGGTCTTCCAGATTCAGGTTTCTGTCGAAGGCAATGAAATCGCTTTGCTTACGCATCAAACTATCCATTTCTGCATAAAGGCGGTCAATCATCCAAATCACCTTTCCTCCATTCATTATATACTGGTCGATCTTCAGTTTCTGTTTGTCATTGAAGGGAACCACTGGTTTTACGATAACTATTGCATCAAATACCTGTGGAATGATGTTGACGCTATCAATTGGAAGAAACGTGAACCTGTAATTCGGCTTCAGTGTTCTTTCAATAAAATCGTAGATATTATAGGTCTGGGGTTCTCCATTGCCTAAAAGATATCCTACAAGAGGAACTGTATCTGTCGTTATCTTCTCAATGCCACTTATCAATTTATATTCAAGCAATGCTTCCACATTATTCAATGAGTTCATTGCTTTAACCGGATCCCCTCCTTCCAAAGAAACACCTTGCATAAAATCTACTGGCAACACTCTGTCGCCATAGGTCAATACAGCCCCTGGGAAAAGATAGCGTTGCTCTTCTCCTTCTCCTTCTTTTGCTTTCACTCTTACGTTTGTTGGACGAAGTCCCATCCGCATCAGCGAATCCATCGTATACCCGGTAGTGGAGTCTTCTCCTGGTCGGGTGAAAGTAACCTTGATATTCTGAGTTCCATATTCTTTAAATTCCTGCAACAGTTCTTTGGCACTATTCCCGAGTTTTTTAAACCCGGCAGGCATATCCCCTTCTAGAAAAACAGTTATGGAAACAGGGTCTTTTAAATTCGTCAGAAGCTTTTTTGTTGGAGCTGCCAGGGTATATCTTTTCTCCTGAGTAAGGTCTAAACGGAAATGGATTTCTGATGCCAGGAAGTTTATCACAATCAATCCTGCCAATAACAGCAACCAGCTATATTTTGATGAAAAGAATTTTTTCATGAGAATCCCTTACCGTTTTAAAAGGTTACGATGCGTTATGACTAAGAAAAGAAAGATGACACTGAAGAAATAGACAATATCCCTGCTATCGATCACTCCCCTGCTGATGCTGCGATAATGGAAATCGATACCGAGCATTTCAATATAATAATCGGCCCCTGACTGTAGCGCCGGAATACGGCTTATGGCATTAAAGCCGCTATATACCAGAAAGCAAACAAATGCGCTTAAGATAAAGGCTACCACCGCATTACTGGTGAAACTGCTGCAGCATATTCCAATAGCTGTGAACACAGCACAAAGAAACACAAGTCCAATATAAGAGCCGATAGTGCCTCCGGTATCAATACCTCCTTCAGCCGATAACTGTTGGATACTTAACAGGTAAATCAAGGTAGGGACTAATGCCAGACATACCACCAGTAGCGCCCCCATATACTTGCCCATAACCACCTGCCAGCGATGTAAAGGCCTGGTTTGCAATATCTCAAAAGTACCGCTCTTGAATTCTTCAGAGAAACTGCGCATCGTTATAGCGGGCACCAGCAATAGCAGGATCCAGGGGCCAGCTCAAAATTTGGAGAGGGTGGCATATCCAAAGTCGAGAAGGTTGGAATCGGGGAAAACGAACAGGAACAACCCGTTCAGCAATAAGAAAACCGCTATGGCAATATATCCGGTCAGGCTACTGAAGAACTGCCGGAATTCCTTTTTACATACAGACCACATGGGTACGAAAATACTGGATTATCAGGATTTCTAAAGAAGATGTTGGCCGATTCAAATAAAATCCTATATTCGACATCCCAAAACGAACCATCCTATAAATTAAATAATAATACGGTTTCTGGCGATTGCCCCATAAGTTGTAACCAAAACCAACTGCACAGACCCCTCAATGAGGGGTTTTTTTTAAACCTGACCCCTAAAGGGGGAACTAGATCAATCTTCCTTATTATTTTCAGTCATCAATATTTATAAAAGAGCCGATAGTTGTAAACTATCGGCTTTCTCTTTATAACAATTACAGTATTTAGATAGTAAAGCATGATCGACCTGGTTTCTCCGCCGCGGCGGAGGCCAGGGGTTTCTACACCGAAAAACTCTCCCCACAACCACAAGTCCTGCTGGCATTCGGGTTGCTGAAATAAAAACCCTTCCCATTCAATCCATCGCTGAAATCGAGAGTGGTGTTAACGAGGTAAAGAAAGCTCTTAAGGTCGGTAACCACTTTCACTCCATTATCTTCAAACACCTGGTCGGTTGGTTTCATTTCGTTATCGAAATCCAGTTTATAGCTAAGGCCTGAGCATCCTCCTCCAACTACGCCAACGCGAAGAAAGTAGGAGTTGTCTCCAGCAACACCGGCATCATCCATCAGCTTCGAAACCTTTTCACGGGCTTTGTCGCTTACATATATTCCATTATCGGTAGCTACGCTCATAGTATTCTAACTTCTCTTATAATTAATGAACCACTTTCTCATCGAACTGGATAGCATCCATTCCGTTCTTGGTACGATAGTCGTTGATAGCTGCTTTGATAGCATCTTCAGCCAGTACAGAACAGTGGATTTTCACCGGAGGAAGATTCAATTCTTCCACGATTGTCATATTGTCGATAGTCAATGCTTCATCAACGCTCTTTCCTTTCAGCCATTCTGTAGCTAAAGAAGAAGAAGCGATGGCGCTACCGCAACCGAAAGTCTTGAATTTGGCATCAGTGATCATACCAGTGGTGTCATCCACTTCAATCTGAAGTCTCATTACGTCGCCGCACTCTGGTGCCCCAACGAGACCTGTACCAACATTTTTCTTGCTCTTATCCAGTGTTCCCACGTTTTTTGGGTTCTGGTAGTGGTCGATTACTTTTTCTGAGTATGCCATGGTAGAATAATTTGAAAATTTGAAAATAAATTAATTTGAAAATGAAAACCGTCAACCTTTTCGCGAGGAGTATTCAACTTGAAACCATTTTCAAATTTTCAAATTGAACACATTTTCAAATTCCTAATGATGTGCCCACTCAATCGAATTCATATCAATCCCCTCTTTATACATTTCCCAAAGCGGACTCATTTCTCTTAACTTCAAAACTGTTTTGCTGACAGCGTTGATGGTATAATCGATTTGATCTTCGGTAGTGAAACGACCCAGACCGAAACGGAGAGAGCTGTGTGCTAAGTCATCACCCAATCCAAGAGCTTTTAATACATAACTTGGTTCGAGAGAGGCTGATGTACAAGCTGATCCGGATGACAGGGCGATATCTTTATTGAATCCCATCATCAATCCTTCTCCTTCTACATATTTGAAAGAGATATTGGTTACATGAGGAAGGCGATGTTCACGACTACCGTTTACATAGGCTTCTTCTAATTGTAATAATGCGTTTTCGAGTTTATCTCTCAGCTTACTGAGACGTTTTGCGTCATCTTCCATTTCTAGCATTGCTAGTTCACAGGCTTTACCGAAACCAACGATACCTGGAACGTTAAGGGTTCCGCTACGCATTCCCCTTTCATGTCCACCACCATCTAATTGTGCGGTTACTTTAACGCGTGGGTTTTTACGGCGAACATATAAGGCACCGATTCCTTTTGGACCGTACATTTTATGCGCAGTAATAGCCATCAGGTCGATACCGTCGCCCTGTACACTAACAGGGATTTTACCTACAGCCTGGGTTCCGTCTGTAAAGAAGAGAACACCATGTTTACGGGCGATTGCACTTATTTCACGAACCGGTTGAATAGTTCCGGTTTCGTTATTTGCGTACATGATTGCGATGAGGATAGTAGTTGGCTTGATAGCAGCTTCCAGTTCTTTCAGGTCTATCAAACCTTCTGAATTCACTTCCAGATAAGTCACTTCACCACCTTCTTTCTCGATATGCTTACAAGTATCAAAACAGCTTTATGTTCTGTAGTAGCGGTGATGATATGGTTGCCTTTGCTGGCATACATATCGAAAACACCTTTTATAGCGAGGTTATCACTTTCAGTAGCTCCTGAAGTGAAGATGATTTCTTTAGGATCAGCACCAATCAATTTGGCTACCTGCTCACGGGCATAATCAACAGCTTCTTCTGCCTGCCAGCCAAATGGGTGATTACGGCTTGCGGCATTACCATACTGGTTAGTAAAATAGGGAATCATAGCTTCCACTACCCTTGGATCGCAAGGCGTTGTGGCGTTATGGTCCAGATAGATCGGTAAATTAATCATACAAGAATTCAGTTTTAAATCTCTCTCAATAAACACAAAAATACCTCAAATGGTTCTATTTTTAGAGTATGAAAGGCTCCGGGACCTTTATTTTACCGATTTCGTAAACCCGCGTCCTTACTCATTTACAATCAATTACTATGAAGCAAGTGGAACATGTTGGAATAGCCGTCAAAAGTCTGGATGTAGCCATTCCATTATATGAGAAATTATTAAATACTTCCTGCTACAAAACGGAAGAAGTGGCGAGTGAAAAGGTGAAGACCGCCTTTTTCCGCCAGGGCGAAACCAAGATAGAATTGCTGGAAAGCAGCGACCCTGAGGGTGTGATTGCCCGATTTATTGAAAAAAAGGGGGAAGGACTGCACCATATAGCCTTCGCCGTAACCGATATAGAAGCCGAAATGGCCCGACTCAAAAACGAAGGCTTCCAACTCCTGAACGAAACCCCGAAGAAGGGAGCTGATAATAAATTGGTTTGTTTTCTGCATCCGAAGGGGACGACGGGGGTGTTGGTGGAATTGTGTATGGAAAACTTAAACCCCCTGACCCCCTAAAGGGGGAACTAGGTCGAACATAAAAAGTACAAGTAACAGTCATATATATAAAAAGGGAAAGCCGTCAGTTTTAAAACTATCGGCTTTCCCTTTATTGATCTGTAATGATTCTATATGTTTTTCAGATCGACCTAGGTTCCCCCTTTAGGGGGACAGGGGGGTTGATTGGGGGTTTACAGCACCACCTTCTTCACCTCATTCCATCCACTCTTATCACTCACCTGAACAATATATAAACCTGAAGGAACATTGTTCATTGGAACAGTAACCTGGTAAGAAGCATTTGAAACTGTTTGACGATTTACTACTTGTCCGTTTGTATTTAAGACTGTTACCTGCATGTTTTCGCGGGTATCGTTCATGTTTACTACGATATTCTTTCCGTTAGAAGCGAAGATAGATACTGAAGAAGTGGCTTTTGTTTCGCTGATAACTTTTACAGAGTATACTGCAGTTCCATTATTATCTACCTGACGGATACGATAGTAGTTGGTAGCAGACTTTGCAGATTTATCAGTGTATGAATACTTATTCAAAAGGCTTGAAGTACCATTACCAAAAACAACACCTACTGTTTTCCATTCGCGACCATCTACGCTTTTCTCGATTTCAAAATGGCTGTTATCTTTTTCTTCAGAAGTAGCCCATGAAAGCAACACGTTATTGTTCTGTGAAGTAGCATAGAAACTTACGAACTTAACCGGGAGTGTCATATCATATACGAATCCAGAAGGAGCTGTTCCGGTATTCTTACTTGCATAAGATATACCAGCAATAGCAACAACATCATTTTCATTGAACTTTACTTTACTACCCAATTTGATGGTTTCATTTTTTCCTGTCGGCACCGAAAGCATTAATGCGGCCACCTTGAAGTACTGCGATGAAAGAAAGATCATCAAGGGTCAATTTCTTTTGATCTGGAGGTACCCATTACATTGATATATACTGAACCAAGGCTATAGTTCTTATCCATTACAATTCCTTTTCCTGCAGGAATTACAATTGAATCTCCGTCTTCAGGTAACCTGTTAAGACTCCAGCTGCTTTTTGAAGACCAGTTACCCCCACCATGAGGTTACTACGTTAACGGGACGAGCTTGAGCTGCGGTAGAGATGATAAAGAGGGCGATGATTAAAGTGTAGATCTGTTTCATAATGGTACGATTAAGTTCGATATAGGTATTTCAATAGGCGTACCTGTTTCTGGCATGCGAAAAGCAATCAGCTTTTTTCTTCGATGAATCGACTATTTAATTTATAAGATATTGATTATCAAGAGTAAATTTTTATCCCTATTCGATGAATCAATTTTTACTTTTTAGGCCTTCAACCCTTAGAAACGTGTTTTTTGTCCCAAATCGGGATTTTTTTTCCCAGCTGGGTAAAGGTTAACTAATAGTTGATAGTAATTGTAAAGGTAGTCGTACCTTTACGAAACGATTGCTTATGCGACCAACGTCATTGTTCAGAAGATGGGGGTGGATACTCGTTCCGCTATTACTCTGCGTATAATTAGGTTCAAAAGGTTCCAGAAGTTAGAGAGGTTCAAGAGGAGGCACTCCGATTGCATGGGAGGGTTTGTGAAGTTTAATGTTTAAGGGTTTAAGGTTCTTTGGTGCAGCAGATAGAGTTGTACATAGTAAGTTATAAGTAATAAGTTTTGAGTCTGATAGTGTTAGATTCCTTTTATTACTAGACATTGGGTTTTTGCAGATACATACTTAGAACGTAAACCTTATAACCTATAACTTGAAGCAGTTGTATTCTCTTTTTTCTCTTTTGACCTCCTAGCAATGTATTTGTATTCGTCGCGTAGCGACCTTTGCCCCTTAAATTAATTCAGGGTCTCTCACCAGAGAAATTATTCTTTGCCCCGCAGTACTGCGGGAAGTGAAACCAAAAATTCCTTCCCGCCCTCCTGGTAATTTGTATACAAAACAAAAAGCGCACCGACTCAGAGTAAAACTCTTCATCAATGCGCTTGGTTTTCTAATTACTTTATATTATTTCAGTCCGTAGACTAATATTCCGTACCGACTACTGAACTAAGCCTTAAGCTTTAGGCTTTAAGCCTTAAGCATCAGCATCAAACATTCAGCACCCAGCATCCCGCTTATTGCTTTCCAACAATCAGCTTACTGCTCTGACGGCTACCATCAGCGAACTGAACATCGATAGTATAATCACCGGCAGCATATGCGCTTACGTTGATTGATACCATGTTAGCACCGGCAGCAGCTTTTTGCTGACCTACTAACTGACCATTGCGGTTGAAAACATTTACGTTGAAAGCAGCAGCATCTGGTGCATTTACTACAACATTCGCAACAGATACAGCAGGGTTTGGATAAACCGCTACCTTAACTGCATTAACTGCTGAACGAACAGCTTTAACACCAGTCAATCCGCTTTTACCATCCATATCGATCATACGAACGCGATAGTAAGCGATACCACTGATAGCAGAAGCATCTGTATAAGAATAAGAACGTGGGTTAGAAGAGAAACCTGCAGCCGATACAGTAGCGATGCTGTTATAGATACGTCCATCTGCACTCTTTTCAATAATGAATTCTTTTGTGCTGATCTCTTGTTGTGTTTTCCATGAAACCACAACAGCGTTACCTAGTATTACTGCATCAAAAGACACAAGGATAACAGGTAATGTACCAGAAGAGAATCCAAGTAATGGAGTACCTGCGGTTGCATTGGCAGTACTTTGAGAAGCATTAGCCGGACCGTTTACTGTGTATGGAGTAGTGCCACCGAAATTCGACAACTTAACAGCTGTACCTATCTTAAACTGACGGGTATTGCTACCATTAGAACCAGCAACATGAATCTTTCCATTAGGTTTCAGACTGATAGAACTGGTTGAAGACAAGGTAACAGTGGTGTTACCAGAAGTGATACCCATTGTATAGGTAGCACCCGATGCTGGAGTATTTAATTCCAATACGATATTCGAAAGTCCGGACAAATTGATATTTCCAGTTACGTTAACTGAAGCACCGCTGATAGCTAGTGTATCGTTATTGCCAGGAGTAAATCCGCCCCAGCTAGCTGCAAGAAGGAAATTAGACGTTCCTGAGCCTGATGTAGTAGATACGTTTGTAGTACCGGTTCTGCTCCATGTTAGGCGGCGATTTGATTGTGCATTAGCTACAACAACTGTTGCGACTAATAGTAATGTGGTGAAGTAAAGCTTACGCATTGTGTTTCTTTTTATGATTATTGAATGATTGAAAACATCATTGAATGATCATAGAAATAGAGGACGGCTGGCTTTACAGGGAATGAGGATAGTATTCGAAATACGAAAAAATTAAAAAAACAAACTTGTTGGAGAAGGTGGTACGGTTATACAGGAGGATATAGTGGGACTATTAGAGCGCCAAAATAGAAACGAATTTTGAAAAATGCAATAGCACTTTAAAAAAAAATCTTATTTAATAGAAAACACCTAGTTATTTAGGTTCCTGGTTCGGGGCTTCTTCGTTTTCTTTTCCGATGCCTAATTTTTCAAGTGCAAGAGCTGCGGCTATTTGGCTGGCATCCTTTTTATTATAGGCTTTTCCTTCGGCTATTAATGTTCCGTCTACTACTGCACCTACTGTAAATAATCTTCGGCCACCTTCCATTCTCTCATCAAGGGTTTCGAAATCAAGATTCTTCCCTCCTTTATTAGCCCAGCCGTATAATTTATTCTTATGGTTGATTTCGAGGTTCTCGAGATCTTCCATAAATAAGTGTGGCAAGATGATGCTTTTCAACACCCATTTACGGGTCTTATCAAATCCTTTGTCCAAATAAATTGCGCCAACTACTGCTTCAAGTGTGTTACCGAAAATCTGGCTTACCTTAAGTGAGTTGTCGAATTTATTATAGTAGGTTATTTTCTTGATGCCCATCTTAAGGGCTATTTCATTCAGTTTATTGCGGTTCACCATCTTACTGCGCATTTCAGTAAGAAAACCTTCTTCCCTGTATGGATATTTCTTGAAAAGGAAATCGGCCACTATACCACTGAGAATGGCATCGCCTAAATATTCCAGCCTTTCATTATTTTCATCGGCTGTTTCTCTCACAGAGCGATGTGTGAGTGCTGCTTTATATAATGCAATTTTGTCGGGCCGGAAACCCAACACATTTTTTATATTCTTCTTGAATGAAGCATGGCTTTCATTCCCCGTAAAGAAATCTAATATTCCCACAATTGTCAAGCTACTATTTTTTCGCAAAGGTAAAAAATCAATAACAGGGAAAGCAAGTCACTTTCCCGGAATACCCTCTCTTTACATACAACAAATCAGGCTTTGTACTTTTTCATGATTACGCAGGCGTTATGGCCTCCGAATCCGAAAGTGTTACTGAGCGCCGCATTGATGGTTTTGGATTGCGCTTTTCCAAAAGTGAAGTTCAAACGAGGATCCAGTTCCGGATCATCAGTAAAATGGTTAATGGTAGGAGGAACTATATCATGTACCACACTCATGATACAGGCTATAGCTTCAATAACACCGGCTGCACCAAGGCAATGACCTGTCATTGATTTGGTGGAACTGATATTGAGGTTATAAGCATGGTCTCCAAACACATCTACAATCGCTTTTACTTCAGCGATATCACCAAGGGGTGTAGAAGTACCATGAGTATTGATATAATCAAGATCGGTAGCTACCATTCCTGCATCATCCAAAGCAGAGAACATCACATTCTTTGCGCCTAATCCTTCAGGATGCGGAGCAGTAATATGATAAGCATCGGCTGTAGCACCAGCTCCTGCTAACTCACAATAGATATGAGCACCTCTTTTGATGGCATGCTCTAATTCTTCCAAAATAACGGAGCCTGAACCTTCGCCCATAACAAAACCGTCACGGTCTTTATCGTAAGGACGGCTAGCTGTTTCAGGTGAATCATTTCTTTCACTCAATGCTTTCATAGCATTGAAACCTCCAACACCTGCTTCACTAACAACTGCTTCTGCCCCGCCGGTTACAATGATATCGGCCTTTCCTAAACGAATCAGGTTAAAGGCTTCCATCATAGCATTGGTGGAAGAAGCGCAAGCGCTAACTACTGCAAAGTTGGGACCCCTGAATCCATGCCGCATGGATATATGTCCAGCTGCAATATCAAGAATCATCTTAGGAATAAAGAAAGGGTTGAAACGGGGAGTACCATCACCTTTGGCAAAATTGGTCACTTCTTCCTGGAAAGTGATGAGACCACCAATACCGCTGGCAAAAACCACACCTACCCTATCCTTATTGATTGTTTCCGCTTTCAGACCTGCATCGGCAACAGCCTGATCGCTGGCAACCAATGCAATCTGAGTAAATCGGTCAATTTTCCGGGCTTCTTTTCTATCCAGATACTGAAGGGGATCGAAATTCTTTACCTCACAAGCAAATTTTGTCTTGAACTTGGAAGCATCGAACAGCGTTATGGGTGCTGCACCAGATACCCCATTAATAAGACCGTTCCAGTATTCCTGTAGGGTATTACCAATTGGAGTCAGTGCACCAATGCCTGTAACTACAACCCGCTTTGTTTGCATAAAAAATATTTCCGGAATGATTGAAGTAACAAATCCGCCTTTGCAGCAGTAGGCTAACGAAAGGCGGATTAGATTTTATTGCTTCCGAACTTTTGGCCCGGTTTTACTTAGCATGCTCTTCTAAGTACGCAATAGCCTGACCAACAGTGGTAATAGTCTCGGCCTGCTCATCTGGAATAGAAATATTGAATTCTTTCTCAAATTCCATAATCAATTCTACTGTGTCGAGTGAATCTGCGCCCAAATCATTGGTGAAGGAAGCCTCATTGGTAACTTCTGCTTCTTCTACTCCTAACTTATCAACAATAATCTTTTTTACTCTTGTTGCGATGTCTGACATTTTTGTAAAGTTTAGTTACGGCTGCAAAAATATGGTATTTGACATAATACCACCAAATAGCTGCTTATTAATTGATGCTGTGGATATTTTGTGGTTTTCAGGGGAAAATGGGCTAACACTAAAGTTCCCCTTATAAAACCGAAAAAATGCCCAAAAAACACCTCAAAATGGCCCATTTTATAGTAAAAATCTATTTTGTACCCCACAACCCCTTATTCTGGTTAAATGTTTAAATTGCAGTATACCTAACCAATTCAACGCATTTCTGCTTATGGCGCTGAAAATAATTGATCATGGCTCAAAAGAATACCAGCAAATGGTACAGCTCCGCAACGACATTCTGCGGAAACCGTTGGGCATATCTTTCAGCCCCGATGAATTGGAAAATGAAAAAAACAACACCCTGATAGCCGCCTACGAAGACGATAAGATGCTGGGCTGCTGCATGTTAATTCGTCAGGATGCAGAAGAAGTACGGTTACGGCAAATGGCCGTTTTAAATAATCTCCAGGGTAAAGGCATCGGCCGCGCTATCTTACAATTCGCCGAAAACATAGCCCGCGATACTGGTTACAAGAAAATCACCATGCACTCCCGCAAAACCTCCACCCCTTTCTTTGAAAAATTAGGCTACAAAATTTGTAGTGATGAGTTTTTTGAGATAGGGATTCCGCATTTTGAGATGGAGAAGCAGTTGGCGTGAGGAATTTGAAGATTTGGGAATTTGAAAATTTGAGAATAAACAGTCAATACAGTTTCACGCAAAGGTGCAATGGAAAAAGCTCCCTCCCGACCTCCCCCGGTGGGGGAGGAGAAAGGCAACAGCGTAATTAGTTGTACCAATAATTCAATTCTAAAAAACACAACTAATCTCCACAATTGTCAAACTCATAATATAGGTTATTGCTATTAGTTATTCTCTTACCCAACTCC
>JBGAQE010000265.1:0-3699 GCA_044220885.1 Chitinophagaceae bacterium | reverse complement strand
CAGGATATCCTCACCATTGGCGATGTAGCCGTAAACTGGAAAACCCGCACCATCTGGGTAGGAACCGGAGAAGTTAACAGCAGCCGCTCAAGCTATGCTGGAATTGGAATCTATAAAAGCACCAATAATGGAAAGTCATGGGAATTTTTGGGCTTACCAGAATCACATCATATCGGAAAGATCCAGTTACACCCTTCAGATAATAATACTGCCTGGGTGGCTGTATTGGGTCACTTGTATTCCCCCAATAAAGAACGTGGTGTTTACAAAACTTCCGATGGTGGAAAATCCTGGAAACAGACTTTATACATCGATGATAATACTGGAGCGATCGATTTAGATCTCAATCCAACTAATCCAGATGAAGTATATGCTGCCATGTGGTACCGCACCCGCAGCGCCTGGAATTTTGAGGAAAGCGGAAAAACAAGTGGTATCTATAAAAGCACCGATGGAGGTAATACCTGGCAAGCAGCTTCAAAAGATGGCAGTGGCTTTCCAACAGGAGAAGGTGTTGGTCGTATAGGCATCGCCGTATATCCAAAGAATCCTAATATCGTTTATGCCATTGTAGACAACCAAACGCATAAGCCAGATACTTCTTCGGCTTCGAAAGCAGATACATCTTATAAACTATCTGATTTCAAATCACAAACCAAAGAAAGCTTTGCTACTTTGGATGATAAGAAATTGGAACAGTTCCTTCGTCGTAATCGTCTTCCCGCAAAATATACAGCGGCTGTAGTAAAAGACCTTGTGAAAACAGATAAGGTAAAACCAACCGCAGTATATGACTACCTGAATGTAAATGACGGATTCGTAAATACAGGCATTTATGGTTGCCAGGTTTATCGTAGTGATGATGCTGGCAAAACATGGAAGAAAACTCACGATAAAGAGATTGGTATTTACAGTACCTATGGTTATTATTTCGGAAAAGTTTATGTATCGCCTTACAATGAAAATAAAGTGATCATTTTCGGTGTGCCTTTACAGATGTCTGTCGATGGTGGAAAAACCTTTAAGAACATCGACAAAGGAAATGTACACAGTGACCATCATGCCATATGGATCAATCCGAAGAAAGACAGCCATATCATCAACGGAAATGATGGTGGCGCTAACATCACTTATGATGATGGAGAGAATTGGTTCAAGATTAATACGCCTCCTGTTGGACAATACTATTCAGTAACCACCGGACGATGCCAAACCCTATAATGTGTATGAGTTTACAGGGACAATAATGTATGGTACGGGCCATCTACAAATAAAGAAGATATTGGTTGGATAGATAACGGAGAATACGCTCATAAACGTTAGTAGTGGAGATGGTGGCGGCGCAGATACTCCTGTGGGACAATACCACTACTTATGCTGACCACAATTTGGTGTTTATGTTAGAAATGGGAATCGCCAACCAGAGGAGATCGTAAATCCATCCGCCCATCACACGATCTGGGGAGAAACTCACTCGTTTCAACTGGGAAACACCGATATTATTAGCGTTAATAACCAGGATGTATTCTAATAGGAACCAATAGCTCACTGTTCTCTTAACAAAGGGGATAATAGAGGCTTTGGAGGGTGACCTACCAATGGTAAGAAAGAAGGTGACGTACCATCTTGAACTCTCACATCTATTGCTGAATCTCCATTCAACCTGGTTTGCTATATGTAGGAACGATGATGGCAATATCCATATCGTTCGTGATGGTGATATGTATGGAAAAAGATCAGCAACAACCTACCACAAGGATTATGGGTAAGCCATATCACTGCTTCTCAACATGTAAAGGACGTATATGCAAGTTTCAACGATAACCGTAACGACCATTTCCTTCCTTATCTTTGTAAGTAATGATTATGGTGAAACATGAGCACTGGCAAAGACCTTCCTTCGAACCATTGAATGGTAAGGTGAAGAATTGAACATGATAAAGTATCTTTACGGTAGCGATATGATTATATGGGCATTGATGCTGGCACGGATTCATGAGCTGGAGCGCCGGTTTGCCAAAAATTCGTCTTTATTCATGATATTGCTATACAGCAAAGAGAAAATGAAATTGTACTCGGTACCCATGGACGCAAAGCTTATATTTCAAATTGGAGGTCGTTCAGGAATCATTAAGAAATTACTTCAGTCCGCCAGAAAAAGCAAGCGGAAGTGGATAAAAGATGGTTTCAAAGCTGTACATGGTGATCAGCAGGCTGGGTGAGTTTTAGAAGAGAGAGGGGATTAGGTGGCTTGTCCGCCGGTGTATCGTTGTAAAGAAGAAAAAGTAATTTGAAAATTTGAAAATAATACAATAACCGCAGAGACGCGGAGACGCAGCAAAGCTTCCACTGCGTTCTGCGACCGCGGTAAAAAAGAAAGAACAGTATCGCCAAGATAATAGTACTTGCAGTTTTTTGCCTTTCAATGACGTCTTCTTACGCCCAGAAAAAATCAATTGCCACTATAAAAGCGGAGATGGAGAAAGTACTAATTCGGGGTTTTTGTTGATGTGGCTGAAAGAAGTTTGATTGGATACAGTGAGTGTAGTACGTATCGGACATTACAGTGGCTTGCCCGATAGTATTGCCTATACAGGTAAAATCGGAAAAGTATATGGGCCATATGATAATGGAAAGATACTGGTGCAGGTGCTGGCCAAGATTCCTAATACCTTTAATAAAGTAAGTCAGATATTCATCGACACTTCTGTTTACACGTATCGAAAAGCGGATTCATTAGCTATCGATATCATGGTAAAAATAAAAGACAAGAGAGCTACATTCGAAGAGCTGGCACAGCTTTGGAGTATGGGTGGTGAATCTTATACTTTCGGAGATTTAGGATGGATCGCGTCTGGTGCCTTATTGCCAGAAATGGAAAAGGGCTTAAGAAATCATAAACCAGGTGAAGTATTCAAGATCTGGTCAAAGACAGGAGTACATATTCTTAAGAAGACAGCGCCTTCTAAACAGGCTACCGGGTTTGCATTGATGATGAGGGTGTTCTTATAAGAAACTTTGAAGGGCTAACTCATATCCTTTCAATCCTAATCCTGCAATAGTCCCTTTTGCTTTTGCAGACACATGCGACAATTTCCTGAAATCTTCCCGCGCATGTACATTACTGATATGAACTTCAATAATCGGAGTCTTTATTCCTGCAATGGCATCACCGATAGCAACTGAAGTATGGGTATATCCACCGGGGTTCATAATAATTCCATCAAAGTCGAAACCTACCCGCTGTAATTCGTTGATCAATTCCCCTTCTACATTACTTTGGAAATAATGGAATTCCACATTAGGGTATTTCGCTTTCAATGTATTCAGGTAATCATCAAAGCTCTCCGTTCCATAGATAGACGTTTCCCTTTTTCCGAGGAGGTTGAGGTTGGGGCCGTTGATGATTGCGATACGCATGGGGACGAGAATTTGAAAATTTGATGATTTGAAAATTTGAAAATCCTATGCTAAGTTTCCTATATTAAACAAGCAATAAGTTTGAATTTACTTCATCTTTTTGAAATCAGTAATAATACTTCATCCCAAAGCATACAGGAACAATTTTGACTCAATCTGATAAATTGGGAATCTTACCAACTACTTTACATTTTCAAATTTTCATCCCGACATGTCGGGACCCAAATTTTCAAATTAATTCATCCCCCGCTTTATCATATCAATAAACTGATCAAACAA
>JBGAQE010000264.1:0-2367 GCA_044220885.1 Chitinophagaceae bacterium | reverse complement strand
AATCAACCAAAGATTTGCTGAAGCAATAATTAAAAACAAAGCAATAAATGGAGCAACTCTTGGCAACAGGTAATTCAAAAGCAAGTTGAATGGCTGTCCAATTAGTTCAAAAGACTGGCGGGTTGAGGTTAAGGGTAATTGAGCGCCACTTAATTGTTCTACAGGCACCTGGATGGCCAGCATAGCAACTATTACACTTGCAAAAACGATTTCCTGTTGTCTCCATCTCACCTGCATATAAAATATTTGCAGCAAGATTACTGAAGGAAATTATATGCTAAAAATAGATGTGATGGAATGGCTGAAAGATGTGACGAAATTAGAATTTATACTTTCCAGTACTAATTGTTGAACAGGATTTGTTCAAAAAATGTTAACCGCAGAGGCGTAGAGACGCGGGGTATTCCTCTGCGTCTCCGCGTCTCTGCGGTTAATGTATTTGTATTCCATATCGAACCTCTTCAACTTCTCAAACCTCTAGAACATTCCTACTCATGTTCCGGTGCCAACTTATACTGCTCCGGTGATCGCCACAAAGAAGACAGTAATAACTCACGCATGAATAAAAACTCTTTCGGTAATTCATCAAACAATCTTGAGAACAATTCTTCGTGAGATAGTAATTCCTGTTTCCAAACTTCACGGTCTACCAACATCATTTCATGGAATACCGGGCGTGGGAATTCTTCCAGTCCATTCCAATCCATATCGCGGTATCGAGGTCTCCAACCTATAGGACATTCAACTGCTGAGGCCTTTCCTCTTACTCTTCCAACAATCCATTTCAGTACACGGAGGTTTTCACCAAAGCCTGGCCATACGAATTCGCCTTTATCATTTTTTCGGAACCAGTTAACACCGAATATGCGAGGCGCATTTGGTAAGTCGCGTCCGAACTGTAACCAATGATTGAAATATTCACCCATATGATAGCCCAGGAATGGAAGCATCGCATAAGGGTCCCTTCTAACCTTTCCTACTTCGCCGAAGGCAGCAGCTGTAGTTTCGCTACCCATGGTAGCGGCAAGGTAAACCCCAAAGCTCCAGTTGAAGGATTGATAAACTAATGGAACAGCGGTACTTCTTCTTCCTCCAAATATGAATGCAGATACTGGAACGCCATCCGGATTTTCCCAATCAGAATCAATAGCTGGGTTTTGGTATGCAGGCGCCGTGAATCTTGCATTGGGATGAGCTGCTGGTTTACCACTCGTTTTATCATAAGGCTGTCCTCTCCAGTCTGTCATTCCATCGGGAACTTCTTTTGTCATTCCTTCCCACCAAACATCTTTATCTGCAGTTATAGCCACGTTAGTGAATATCGTATTCGCTTTTATGGATTCCATGGCATTAGGATTGGTCTTGGCATTGGTACCAGGGGCCACTCCGAAATAACCGGCTTCAGGGTTTATCGCATATAGCTTACCGTTTTCGGCTTTATGAATCCAGGCTATATCATCACCAACTGTAGTCACTTTCCAACCATCCATTCCTTTCGGAGGAATCATCATCGCAAAATTAGTTTTACCGCAAGCGCTTGGAAAAGCGGCAGCCACATATGTCTTTTCTCCTTGTGGTGATTCAACTCCTAATAAAAGCATATGTTCAGCTAACCATCCTTCTTCCAATCCCATTACCGATGCAATACGAAGGGCGAAGCATTTTTTACCCAGTAATGCATTACCACCATAACCACTTCCGTAAGAGATGATCAGTCTTTCTTCAGGGAAATGAGATATATATTTTACTGTTGGGTTACAAGGCCAACTGCTGTCCTTTTGTCTTTCTTGTAATGGGGCACCGATGGAATGCACACATTTCACATATCCTTTCTTATAAATATGGGGAAGAATAGCATCGCCCATGCGGGTCATAATATGCATATTCACCACAACATATTCAGAGTCGGTAAGCTGTACACCATATCTTGAATAGGGAGAACCAACAGGTCCCATGCAATAGGGAATGATATATAAAGTGCGGCCTTTCATTGCGCCTTTAGTGAGACCTTCCAAAATAGTTTTCATTTCTTTTGGTTCCATCCAGTTATTGGTAGGACCAGCGTCTTCTTTTCTGCGGCTACAGATATAGGTGCGGTCTTCCACGCGGGCCACATCGCTTGGGTCGCTGAAGCAAGCGAAACTGTTAGGCCTTTTTTCGGGATTTAATTTTACGAAAGTGCCTTTTTCAACTAACAGATTGCAAAGAGTGTCATATTCCTGTTGTGAACCGTTGCACCAATGGATATGAGCGGGCTCTAGATGATTCGCCATATTTTTTACCCAGCCTTCTAATTCGGCCTGAGTACTGGCAAATTCTTTTGAAGGAAAAACATTGTAGTGATACATAACAAGCAAGATTTGGCTG
>JBGAQE010000057.1:0-21652 GCA_044220885.1 Chitinophagaceae bacterium | reverse complement strand
TATCCTGCAGTCCAGATTCTGGCAGCTTCCCCATTATCACGGTTCATTGTTTTACGGCCAATCTGTTGTTGTCCGGTAAATGTTCCTCTCCATGAAGCATATTGCTCGGTGTTAGGAAAATAGGATGCTGAGATTTCTGGATTCATTAAAAGGTTAGTACCATACAAAGCTCCGCCACCCATTACTGAATAGGCACCCACTACTGCTGCTTCTACATCGGCAGGAGTTTGGATAGCGGTAGTTGCATCAATACTTTGTTTAGGTTCCAGATCTAGTCGCTTATTACATGCAGTACCTAACCCGGTGGTAAGGGCTGCGAAAAGAATATATTTATATACTGGTTTCATAATAATGATTTTTTAATAAAGGTTAGAAGCCCAAATTGATACCTACACTAATTGTACGTGCCTGAGGGGGAGTATAAAAATCATGCCCCAGGTTCAATGTGCCTACGAAACCTGAAT
Source organism: Chitinophagaceae bacterium (assembly GCA_044220885.1). Taxonomy (GTDB): domain Bacteria; phylum Bacteroidota; class Bacteroidia; order Chitinophagales; family Chitinophagaceae; genus Endoryza. The sequence goes on along the minus strand of JBGAQE010000057.1, from coordinate 21,188 downwards.
TCACTTCAGGATCATAGCCTTTATATTTTGTAAGCGTTACAAGATTGCTACCTGCAACGTATACTCTTGCATTATCAATATGGTAACGGCTTAACAACTTACGTGGGAAGTTATAACCAAAGTTTACTGATTTCACACGGAAATAAGAACCGTCTTGTACCCAACGTGAAGATTTACCAGCACCATTACCGCTATACAATCTTGGTTGTGGAATATCGGTCTTATCACCAGGATTTTTCCAGTAGTTCATCTGATCAACAGTTTGATTATCGAAATAATCTCCATTAACACTTTGGAAGAAGCCTGCCATGTTATAAATGTCACCACCTTTTACAAACTGACATTGTATATCAAGGTCAAAACCTTTGAATGAGAAATGGTTATTGAGACCTCCATAATAATCAGGATTAGGATTACCTACGATTGTATCCACTGCTAATGAATAATCATTGGTAGTTGTTTTATCTGCCTGATAATATAAGGCATCACCATTAGTTGGATCTACACCAGCGTACATCTTGCCATAGAACTGACCAAAAGGCTGACCTACAGCCAAACGTCCAATGGTACGTGTGCCAGGAGGAACAGGAATAACCAGACGGGTCACTTTATTTTCATAAGTAGATACGTTCACAGAAGCATTCCACTTGAAAGCACCAGTAAGGATGCTACCATTCAACACCAACTCCCATCCCTTATTTTCCATATCACCGATATTCTTGGTAATGGATGTGAATCCGTTGGAAGAAGGAAGAGGTACATTCAACAATAAGTCATTTGTCTTTTTGCTGAAATAATCCACTTCACCACTTAACCTGTTATTCAAAGAATCCGAAATCAAGACCGATATCGAATTGTGTTGTCTTTTCCCAGCTAAGATCAGGAACACCGATTTGAGTGGCAATCAGACCAGCGATATCTGCATAGGCAGTTGCACTATACAAAGACAATGAACTGAAGTTTCCGATTTCGGCATTTCCGGTACGTCCATAACTACCGCGTAATTTAAGGAAGCTGAGGGCTTTTGAATTACGAAGGAAGTTTTCTTCACTCACTATCCAACCTAATGAAACAGCAGGGAAGGAACCATAGCGTTTATCTTTACCGAAACGGCTTGATCCATCTACACGGAAGCTGGCACCTAACAAATACCTGTCCATGAACTTATAGTTCGCTTTGGCCGAAATAAGAAAGGAACGCGAATCTTGTTTCGGTAGAAGAACGGCTTGAATAATAGCGGCACTTGCAATCTTGGAGAAACGATCACTAGGAAAACCGATACCTGTTACGAATTATACCAAAGTATTACCTGTTTCGAACTCTGTACCCAACAATCCATCGATATTTTGATTATCACCGATCGACTTCTTGATCCAACCTTGAGCAGTAACCTGATTGTTAAAGGAACTTCATTGGTTGCTGTTACGATTGTAGCAGTAAACAAATACCTGTCCATGAATTTATAGTTCGCTTTGGCGAAATAAGAAAGGAACGCAAATCTTGTTTCGGTAGAAGAACCGGCTTGAATAATAGCGGCACTTGCAATCTTGTAGAAACGATCACTAGGAAAACCAATACCTGTTACAGATGCTCCTGAGGTATTACCTGTTTGGAACTCTGTACCCAACAATCCATCGATATTATGATTATCACCGATCGACTTCTTGAAATTAAGAGTATTGGTTGCTGTAACAATTGTAGCAGTCACCTGATTATTGAAGGAATTCCCTGTAGGAGCTCCGTCCAATGTTTCTTTGCCCAGGAATTGTTCTTCCTGCAGATTATTCCAGTCAAGACCAATCTGGCTGCGGAACATGATATCAGGAGTAAGTGTCAGTTCTGCGTATGCATTACTGATAGAACGATAGGTGGTATTTACGTTAAAAGCACCTTTCTGGTCAATCAGGTTATTATAATAAAGTGTAGCGCTATTGTATTCACCATCTGTACCTCTTAAAGGATGCAATGGGGGAAGAGCGTTCAACTGCAATGGGTTAGTGAAGGCGTTATCGCTTGACACCCTGTAGTTGCGGCTCTTTGTCATAGACAGGTTCATTCCGAATTTAATACGGGAATTAAGGGTATGATCGAGATTCACACGACCGTTTGCCCTATCGAGCCTGTTACTTAAGATGATACCTTTCTGATCGTTCCATGAACCGCTTACCAGGAATTTGGTTTTAGCATCACCACCAGCTAATGAAACTGAGTATTGAGAAATACTTCCCTTCTGGAAAGCCTGGTCAGCCCAGTTTACATCATTCGTACTGTTCCAGTCGGTAGTACCAGTTTCAAATTCGAATTCTTCAGCAGGGTCCAATGCACCGAAATCTGAATGTTCTGCTGCTGCAGAAAACAATTCCTTATACTGAGCAGAATTCAGGAATTTCTGTTTTTTGGTAGGATCGCTCCAGCCGGTGAAATATCCGATATTCACTTTAGTCTTACCTACTTTACCAGACTTAGTGGTAACGAGCAATACACCATTAGAGGCACGGGCTCCATAAATAGCTGCTGAAGCCGCATCTTTCAATACCTCGATTGATTCAATATCATCGGGATTGATTGTTGCTAATGGGTTATCGTTTTCAGTAAAACTTCCTAAAGATTGGGATACCACTGGTACACCATCGATTACGATAAAGGGTTGCTGGTTAGCAGAGATAGAGGAAATACCACGAACACGGATATTCAAACCCTGTCCCAGTTTACCACTACCCTGATTAATAAACACACCAGCCGCGCGCCCTTGTAATGCTGACTCAAAAGAAGGCAAAGGAAGATTCTGGAAATCTTTTGCACCTACTTTAGAGATGGAAGAGGTTACATCTCTTTTAATTTTGGTACCATACCCTACCACTACCACTTCACTCAAGGCTTTATTGGCAGGAACGAGTGTCACATTCATCACACTACTGATTGGCACTTCCTGATCAGTATAGCCTACAAATGAGAAGATTAAGGTGGTTGCAGATGAAGACACCGACAACTTAAACGTACCATCAACTAATGATACTGTATTACTTGTGCCTCCTTTTTGTTTGATTGTTACACCCGGTAACGCTGAACCATCTTTTGAATCGGTTACTTTTCCACTCACTTCTTTTGTTTGAGACCATGCTGCCTGCGATAGCAATAGCATAACAGCGAAACATAGTCTGTACATGTTTTTCATGCATTCTAGATTTGGTTAATAAATAACAGATAAACACTATCTGTTGAATAAGGACATCATTACCAGCAAAAATGCTGCTAATTATTATCCAACAGCTGATGAATTGAGCTTTCTATATGTTGAATGGTAAATATTAAGTATCAGCGTAGTTATGATAACAATAAAGACTGATATAAAAAATATTAATATGACAGAAGAATGACAATAAAATGTCATTGATTGCCAAAATGTCAATTCTAAATAAAAAAGCTTTTGATTGATGTTGTATGTATTAAGTTATACTTAGTAAGTTTTACTTTTCTCCACCGCAGAGACGCGGAGGAAATAGCGGAGGCAGATCAAATAGAGTTCCGAACTTTCGAAAAGTTCGGAACTCTATTTGATCTGCCTCTGCGTCTCCGCGTCTCTGCGGTGAAAAAAAAAGTAATTGGTTTCAGCTTCTTAATGCAGTGAAGGAACCAACAACGGTATCAGATACCAACTGAAGAGTGTGATTAATATAACTGCTATAATATTCATTACAAACCCGGCTTTCACCATTTGTCCCAGTTTAAGGTGACCACTGGCAAAAACAATTGCATTAGGAGGAGTACCCATCGGCATCATGCTTGCACAACTTGCACCAAGGGTCATTGGTATTCCAAGCAGTAAAGGATTGACTCCCATTGCATCAGCAATGCCGGCAATAACAGGAGCAAATACAATCACCTGAGCTATATTGCTCATCACTTCACTGATGAAAAGTGAGATGAGTGTTACCATAAACACCAGCAATAAACCACCGGTTCCTGAAAAACCAGCAATCCATTTCCCCAGTTGCTGTATCAATCCCGCTTTTTCTAGTGCAGATGCCAATGCAATTCCACCACCAAACAAGAGCAATATTCCCCAGGCCATACGAGAGGTATCTGACCAATCTAAAATTTTACTGCTGGTTTCTTTCTCTTTATTTCCTGAAGGACAGATGAATAATGCCAAAGCACCTAAAAGGGCAATGATAGTATCATCGAGTTTTATTGGACCAAACAAGCGAACAATGAATTCGTTTTTCAATCCGATATTAATAAGATCTTTCGTAATCCATAGCAAGGCAGTTGTTACGAAAATCACCAGCACTCTTTTTTCAGAAACACTCAAAGGCCCCAATTGCTGCAACTCATATTTCATTAAATGGCGGGTAGAATCATCGGAAGCCAGTTTGTTTGGATATAACAATTTTGTAGTTACCAGATAAAGTGAGAATAAGAGCAATAAGGCAATAGGCATACAAATTATCACCCAATCGACAAATTGTACTGTGTACTTGTATTTCTCATTTATAAAACCCACAAATGCCACATTCGGTGGAGTACCAATTATGGTGGCAATGCCTCCGAAATTAGAAGCATATGCTATTGAAAGCATGATGGCAATGGCAAAATTATCCAGTCTTGCCTCTCCCTTATGATTTTCCTTCACCACATGAATTACAGATGCCGCAATCGGGTACATCATCATAGTAGTGGCAGTATTGCTCAACCACATACTCAGAAATCCTGTTGAAATTATAAAACCCAAAACAATCCTATCACCGCTTGTTCCGGTTATGTTTACAATGGAAAGTGCAATCCGCTTATGTAAATTCCATTTTTCAATGGCGAGTCCAAGCATGAATCCACCCATGAAAAGGAAGATGATAGAATCTCCATAGCCAGCTGCTACATCCTTAATGGGAGCAATATTCAGTAATGGGAAAAGGATCAAAGGGATCAGTGCAACTACTGGCATTGGCAAAGCTTCTGTGATCCACCAGGTGATCATTAAACAAGCAACAGCTAAAACTTTTACAGCTTTTGCATCCACTCCGAATGGATTCCAGAAAAGCATCAGGAAGAAAAGGGCTGGCCCTAACAATAAAAATGCTTTTTCCTGAAACGACTTAGGGAAATTTTTCAAGCAATGCGTTTTGGTTTTTTGAATATTATCTGCTTACAAAAGAGTTACCCCGAAGAACAAATCGGTAAGGTAATAAGGCATCTTTACCTGCATAATCAACCCCTATTCTTTTACTGGCCTCTATATCTTTCCTTCCAATTATAAAACCATCATCTGCAATATACAATTTATCGAGTATCAAACTATGACCCGAAAGTGCTGTAGTGATTCCCATTGCTTTTGATAATTTACCCGGACCACTAGTAATCCTCTCTACTTTTTTCTGACCTGTTCTTTGCTTCATTATCTCTATCCCTTCAACAGGCTCAAGCGCCCTTATCAGCACTGCATGGGGAATATCGGGTCTATTGGTAACAACATTAAAAAGATGATGGATGCCATAACACAGATAAACGTAAGCTATACCCGGAGCACCAAACATAACTTCTGTGCGGTCGGTTCTCCGGTTATTCCAGGCATGAGAAGCTTTATCGGTAACCCCTGCATAAGCTTCAGTTTCTACAATCCTGCCGCTGGTATATTCACCGTTAAAATGGGTAATAAGAAGTTTGCCGATAAGCTCTCTGGCTACGGCCAATACATCTGATCTGTCGTAAAAAGAACCGTCCAGTTTTTGAATAATTGCCACGAGGGAAATTTTCGTTAAGTTTGAGTTACCAACCTTCCTATTGTAAAAGGGTACAAATAAACCAAAAAACCAATAAACTGGATCCGATTGCTAAAAGAAATTGTCATAGCTATTCAATCTTACTTCCGGGCTCATCAATTCATCATCAAACACCGGTTATGGAAATGGATCCTGATTCCGGGCATCTTATACACGCTACTTTTTTGTATCAGCATCTATTTCTTCGGTAAAAGCGCCACAGAAGTCATTGAGTTCCTCATGATCCAGACAGGATTGAAAAACTGGATCAGTAAATTTGAAAGCAGTTGGCTTGGTTTCCTCTTTACATTCGCAGGTATCATATTGTGGTTACTGCTGATGTTGTTGTATTTTTCCCTCTTCAAATATCTCTTCCTTATAATCGGCTCACCGCTTTTTGCATATTTAAGTGAAAGAACTGAAAGCATCATTGAAGGAAAAGAATTTGAATTCAGCCTTTCTCAGTTATGGAAAGACATGCTTCGCGCTATCCGATTAGCGGTCAGGAATAGTTTATGGCAAACCGTTTATGCTGTCTCCCTGTTGATATTGTCTTTTGTGCCTGTAGCTGGATGGATTGTTCCAGTAGTAACCCTCTTAGTGGAATGTTATTACTATGGTTTCTCCATGCTCGACTATAGTTGCGAAAGGCATAAACTATCAGCTTCAAAAAGCATTGAATATATCAGTAAAAGAAAAGGGCTGGCTGTTGGTAATGGCATGGTTTTCTATCTCATGCACCTTGTACCTTTCTTAGGTTGGGTTTTAGCACCCTCTTATGCAGTGGTAGCAGCCACTATCAGCCTTTATCACCAGGAAGAAAGCGAACTATGATATCTTCGCATAGAAACCGATAAAATAATTCTTAAATAATTCCATTTTGCCTTCTACCATTTATCTCATCCCTTCTTTATTAGATGCAGAAGCATCCGAAAGTCTTCCAGCTTATATAACAACAGCAGTAAAAGATTGCCAGGTATTTTTTGTGGAAGATGAAAGAACGGCGAGACGTTTCCTCAAAAGTCTTTGGAAAGAAATGGTGATCGATTCTTATGAATGGCATTTGGCTGATAAAACCACCATTCAATCGCAGGAAATCAGTTCTGCATTCAGGAAAGCTGTGAAAGAAGGTAAGAATATTGGAATTCTGAGCGAAGCTGGTTGTCCGGGGGTTGCAGATCCAGGGCAAGTTTTGGTAGCTATGGCTCATACAATGGGTGCTATAGTAAAACCATTGGTGGGACCCAATTCAATACTATTAGCTTTAATGGCCAGTGGGCTTAGCGGACAGAAATTTACATTCGTAGGGTATCTGCCGATAGATGCATCACAACGTTTAAAAGCATTAAAGGAACTGGAAGTGATTTCTCTGCGGGATACCTGCACGCAGATTTTCATTGAAACACCTTACAGGAATAATCAGCTTCTTGAAACGATAATCAGAAACTGCAGGCCTACAACAAAACTCTGTATTGCATCAAATATTACGGGCAGCAAGGAATCTATTCAAACAAAAACCATAGAGGACTGGCGAAAAAAATTGCCGGAACTACATAAGCAGCCGGCAATCTTTCTATTACATTCCTGATTAACTTATTGTAATCCTTTTATTTTTCCATTAGCGTCTTTAACTGTAATAACGCTATCCACTATATACTTGCTCATACCTCTCCAGGGTAGTGAACCGAGATACTCTTTATAATGTAATTCAACTGTTGCGCCGCTATTAGACATCAATATGGCAGCAACCTTCTCATCAGTCACTGAAAACTCAAATTCATTTGATTGTATAGCTCCGGGCACCTGAGATTTATATCCCGTTTGAATAAGCCTTCCTTCAAATGTTTTGAAGATATATCCCTTCTTAACAAAGAAATTCATTTCACCAGCCTTTGTACCTTCACCGAATACAAAACTATAGCGAACAAAGAAGAAGATGCCTAAAGAGATAATAACGAGTATTAAAACAGTACGAAGTATTTTTTTCATAAAAAACTATTTTGAAATCAGGATCAGGTTATAAACCATATTTATCTACAAGGTAAATAAGGGCCGCCATATTCACGGCACCCAATTCCAATTCGCGTTTGTTTACATTTTCAAAAACATCGCTTCTGGCATGATGGATATCGAAATATCTTTGGGAATCTGGTACGTAGCCAGACATTGGTGTTCCAAAAGTTCTGCCTAATGGACCAATATCAGCACCACCACCACCAGCAGTTAATTCTGTAACTCCATATGGTTTGAACAAATCGGTCCATTGTTGAACTTTAGCTAACTGATCTGGTTTCATACTGAATCCGAAACTTCTTGGTGTAAATCCACCTGCATCGCTTTCAAGGGCAAAATAATGATTCTCATTTTTTGCTTTCGCTTCTTCTGCATATTTGGTACCACCCCTTAAGCCATTCTCTTCATTTGCGAACAATACTATTCTGATTGTACGTTTAGGTCGGTATCCAATAGCTTTCAACACGCGCAATACTTCAATGGAATGAACGCAACCGGCTCCATCATCGTGAGCGCCTTCTCCCGGATCCCATGAATCGAGGTGTTCTCCAATTACATTATGACCTTTTACATCTGGTAACATCTGAGCATTTGTTTTCAGGAAAACAGACACATTCTTATTACCAGCAATAGCAGCGGCCAATTTATCAGCATCTTTTAATCCAACGGCAGCCGCTGGAATTTTTGCATAAGCGCTGTCATAATTCATTGCACCAGTGTGTGGGTTATTGTCTGTTGCATGGCTCATAGATCGAACCAGTACCCCTACAGCTCCATACTTTGCAGCACGGCTGGCTCCACCCCCTCTGTATCTTGATGCATCGCCATAAGCCTGGAAGGTGCGGACAAATTTGTCGTTGAATTTATAATTATAGAAAACGATCTTCCCTTTCACTTCATCTTTCCTTTTTTCCAGTTCTTCGAAACTGTTTACCAGCATAACCTGGGCTGTAACCCCTTTTGGAGAAGAACCCATGGAATTACCGAGAGCCAGGATATCTATTGGAGTATTTTTCCCTGCAATAATGAACCAAGCTTGTTCCTTAGCGCCTCTAACCCAATGAGGTACCATACATTCCTGAAGCCAAACCTTGTCGGCACCAGCATCCTGTAAGGATTTTACGCCCCAGGCCTCAGCTTTTGCCATTTGAGGGGAACCGGCTACCCTTCCACCCACAGTTTTACAAAGTACCCGCAGGTATTCATAGGCTTTGCCATTAGTCAAAATCTCATCTGCTATCTTCCTGATCATTAAAGAATCATCCTTTTGGGCTGTTGCTCCAAGGGCCGACAGTAGCAAAAGGCTTGCGAACATTTTCCGAATCATTGCTGCTAATTTTGGCTAAAGTTATGGATTTGGAGGCAAGATGAGACGAACGGTACAGCCACCAATAAAAATTCAATTACCTTCGGTCTCCTAATTTTTTATTTATGCGTATTGGCATTGTTTGTTATCCCACATTTGGCGGTAGTGGCGTGTTGGCAACAGAGCTTGGAAAAGCACTAGCCGACAAGGGCCATCAGGTACATTTCATCACTTATCAGCAGCCTGTTCGCCTCAGTCATTTCAATGCTAATATCTTCTATCATGAGGTATTGGTCCCTACCTATCCCCTTTTCGATTATCCTCCTTATGAAACTGCACTTGCGAGTACCATGGTGGATGTTATCGTAAATCATAACCTCGACCTCTTGCATGTACATTATGCGGTACCGCATGCCTCTGCGGCGTATATGGCAAAAAAGATCGTAGAGAAACAAGGGAAAAAGATTCCCGTTATCACTACCCTGCACGGTACCGATATTACATTGGTTGGAAAGGATAAGACCTTTGCTCCGGTAGTTACTTTCTCTATCAATGAAAGTGATGCCATCACTGCAGTTTCAGAAAATCTTCGTCAGGAAACCTTCCGCAATTTCAAGATTGAAAAGGAGATAGATGTTATCCGAAACTTTGTGGATGTAAAACGTTTCCGTAAAAAACCAATCGATGCTTTCCGAAGGGTGATTGCTCCAAATGGCGAGAAAATAGTGATGCACGCTTCGAACTTCCGAAAGATAAAAAGGGTGGGCGATGTGGTTCACATATTTGAACAGATACTCAAAAAAGTACCTGCCAAATTACTTTTTGTAGGTGATGGTCCTGAGAGAGCAGTTGCTGAGTCTTTATGTCGCGAATTGAATATCGACAATGAAGTTCGTTTTGTGGGTCGTCAGGAACAGATGGAAGATATATTAGCAATCAGCGATCTCTTCTTACTAACATCTGAATACGAAAGTTTTGGATTAGCCGCACTCGAAGCCATGGCATCCAGCGTACCTGTTATCTCCACAAATGTGGGAGGCTTACCAGAAATAAATGTGGAAGGTGTTACCGGTTATCTATGTAATGTAGGCGATATCGAAGGCATGAGCCGTCAGGCCATCGGTATATTAAGTGATGAAGAAAAATTAAAGCAATTCAAGATAAACGCTGAATTACACTCGAGGAATTTCGATATTGAGAATGTGATTCCTGAATACGAAGCCCTCTATAACAGGTTTGTAAAATGCTGATTTGGGCTGGAGGCTAGATGCTAGATGCTGGAGGCTAAAAGCTTAAGGCCTAAAGCCTAAGGCTAGTGTTGTAAACTGAACTTAAGTCTGTTCTCCGAATTAAGCTTTAGGCCTTAGGCCCTAAGCTTTAGGCAAAAAGCATCCAGCATCAAGCATACAGCATTAAGCCTTATTTCCGCCTCAACCACGCCTCCGGATTCACCTCATGATTTTCCTGCATTATCAGGAATTCCAGTTCTCCGTTGCCATCATTATTATTAGTTACTTTTCCTATTCGCTGGCCAACAGTTACTTTTTGTCCTTTGCTTACTGCCACATTTGCCAGGTTACCGTAGGTAGTAAAATATTTACCATGACGAACCATTACAGTTGTGGTGCCGTCAACGTCAAAAATATAAACCACTTCCCCATCAAATACTGCTTTTACCTGACCTCCCTCATTGGTTTCAATTGTAAGTCCGGGGTTATTCCCTTTTACATTTTGTCCTTCGATAGAGTATAATCCGAAATGTATTTTCACATTGGCATTTTCAACGGGCCAGGGAAGCTTTCCTTTATTCTTTTCAAAATCGGCTGATATTATGGCTCCTTCCGGTGTTGCTTCAAGTACACTTTTTGCACGGGTTGGTTTAACGGCAACAGGATTAGTGGCGTTTGTATTAACTGGTGCTTTGGGAGTTGCTGCCTCTGCTTTTTTTGCTGCAGCATCAGCTGCTGCTGCCGCCGCTCTTGCTTTATCCATTTCACGTTTTACCGCTACAGCAATGCTGTTACGTAGTAATTTGTCATTCTTAGCCTTTGCTGTTAATTCTTTTGTTATTTCCTTTTCGCGGGCTTTCAGCTTACTTACCACTTCATCTTTTTCCTTCCTTTCATCTACCAATACCATTTTCTCTTTTTCCTGCTTGTGAAGAACCTCATCCTTTACTTTTTTGGTTTCTTCCAAACTGGCTATCTTTTGATGAAGGGAAGTTTGAGTATTACGGATGTTTTCGGCCTGTTGCTGACGGTAGTTGCGATAGGTTTTTAAGTATTCCACTCTTTTCACCGCATCGTTAAAACTGGCGGCAGAGAATATAAAGTTCAGGAAATCGTAATTGCTTCTGTTTTTGTATGCGTACACAACACTTTTTTCGTATTGTACTTTCAGGGTATCCAGTTCCATCCTGAGCTTATTGATTTCGCTGCGTGATTGATTGATGGTTCCCTGAATCAGATTTATCTGGTCACTGATATTGTCGATGGCCTGTTCCCTTAAACGAAGTTTTTTCTGTACCATAGCCAGTTCGCCCAAACTTGCTTTTTTGTTTTTCTGGGTGGCTTTAAGGGTCTCCTTCAGTTCATTTATTTCCTTTTGGATCTCTGCCTGCTGGCGACGGAGTTCTTCGCTGCTACCCTGCTGGGCAAAAACAACTGTTCCAAACGAGAGGAATAAAATGGAGATGAAAAAGTTTTTCAGCATAAGTGGTATTTAAGGTAACAAATAGCCGGTTTATTTATAGAAGATGCCGTTGGCGGGCGAACTTCATAAAACTATAACGCTTATTGTTGTTTATAATTTTTCGGAATAGTGAAAGGATAGCTTAATGGTTCGTTAAATCCATACTGCTTATATTCCATTTCAATATCCAGCTTGTTCTTTTCGGTAACTGTTATCTTCCGGAAAGTGGAAAAATTGATATTGTCTTTCTTCTCGTAACTGCCATATACCACCAAACAGGTCCTGGACCTACCAATATCGGCATCATCCAGTTTGCTGTTTTCCATGGAATAATCATCCTTATTAACGGTCAGCATCTGTCTGAAGATATCGCCCATTATAAAGAAGGAATAAGTTTTATCTTCCTTCTTATAAGAAACGATATTACTATCCAGATAGATAGTGTTACCCAGAATAAGATTCTGGAGTTCAATAAATGTAAAAGGCAGATGGGTTATATCCTGCAAGTAGCTTACAGACCTAAGCTGGTACACCTTATCAGGCTTATTGATAACTTTCACGCTATCAGGTGTTATAAGGATGCGGAATCCTTCTATACCGAGCAACCCATCAATTTTCACCCATAACACACTATCCTTTCGCAATCTCACAAATGCAGTAAAATCGTTATTCTTGCCATCCTTGTCTTCAAAATGCACTTTTATCCTGGCTGAAAAAGTATTGAAATCGATCTTGTTCTTTTTCAAAGATTCATAGGAAGATTGGATAAACTTCATTGAATCGGCATGCAGATCTACATCAGGCACTTTAACAATTACAGTAGTATCTTTCTTGGTAATAGCGGTCTGGATCTTTTTGGTAGAACGGCAACTAACCATAATTGCTGTTATACCAAGAATGAGGACGAATTGAATGAGAACTTTCATTTTTTAATTTTTACCGGTGTGACCGAAGCCGCCTTCATTTCGTGAAGTGACTGAAATTTCGTTAACAGCTTCCCATTGTACTCTTTCTACTTTTCCAACTACCATTTGAGCAATTCGGTCGCCATTATTGATTACTTGTTCTTCTTTTGACAAATTGATCAGTATCACTTTTATCTCCCCCCTGTAATCTGCATCCACTGTTCCTGGTGAATTGAGGCAAGTGATTCCTTGTTTCAGTGCCAATCCGCTTCTTGGACGCACCTGTGCTTCAAAGCCATCGGGCAACTCAATAAACAATCCTGTTGGAACAAGGCTTCTTTCCATTGGCTGCAGCACAACTGGCTGTTCAAGGAATGCCCTGAGATCCATTCCAGCTGCCCCATCAGTTGCATATGCTGGTAAGGGATGAGTGGATTGATTAATGATTCTTACTATAACTTTTGACATGACGCAAAGGTAGGGTTCAAGCAGCAGATAGCCTTTTTGAATAAGTGAGATAATAGCTAAAATTTATTGTTGCTGAAAAAGGGAGGGGTAATTTTCAGGTTGTATGCTACACAAGATGACTTCCGGAGTAAAATACAACTCTCAGAAATTTGTTTTTCTCAAAATGCCCAGGCTACTGAATTTCAAAAATTTGGCTGTTTTTTTCAGTGAAGTGCTGAGCTCTGGAGTTGTTTCAAACAAGTTGTAGTTTACACAAGATGACATCCTGAAATGAAAACAACTTCCTTTATTTTACCTCATCCTTCTGCAATAACACCGTAGCATAAGCCACCAAACCTTCTTCTCTTCCAACAAAGCCCATTGTTTCGGTAGTGGTGGCTTTTATTGAAACAGCATCTTTCTCCAGTTCAAGAATGCTGGCAATCACCTCCTGCATGGCAGGCGCGTATCTCTTGATCTTCGGCGCTTCCAAACATAAGGAACTATCGATATTCACTACTTTATATTTCTTTTTCCCTTATTAATCCATAGGTATGCTTCAACAATATCTTACTGTCTATATTCTTGTACGCCGGGTCTGTATTGGGAAAATGAATGCCGATATCGCCCAATGCCAATGCTCCAAGAAGTGCATCACAAATGGCATGAAGCAATACATCTGCATCGCTATGTCCTAATGCTCCTTTATGATGAGGTATAAGTACCCCTCCTATCCAAAGTTCTCTTCCCTCTGTTAATTGATGGAAGTCGATACCGAATCAATCCTGAAGCTCATATAGCTATATTTAAAAGTAAAAGCGTTCCGCAATTACTGCGGAACGCTTCAAATATATTTCATTTTAACTAACTGACTATTTAGCGTCGAGATCGAAAATCAAACCGAAACGGAGCGTATTAGACAATGGGTTTCTGTTAACACCTTGTCCTGAAGGAACCAGGTAAGAGAAGTTAAGGCCAAATACATTGTACTTGATACCGAAACCAACAGTGAAATACTTACGGTTTCCTTTTGTTTTGTCTTCGTAGAAATAACCTGCTCTTACAAGGAACTGATCATTATAAGAATACTCAGCACCTAATGACAATGTGAACTCACGTAATTCTTCACCAAAACCGCCTGGAGCATCACCGAATGAGCTGAACCAGCTGCTTACAACGCTCTTGCTGCGGTAGCTGGCGATGGCAGATGAATCGGTAGTATAGTCACCAGTGAATTTCGGAGGAGTAGGCACCAACAATTTATGAGCGTCTACACCGAAAGTGATCTTATTGTTTTCGTCGAATGCTTTTGTGTAAGTAGTACCGATGCCAAGGTCTGCAGGGATATAATCTTTCTGAGTAGCATCGTTTGTATAACCGATTTTAGTACCGAGGTTGCTCATTGCAGCACCGAAATTCCAACCGCTACCATCTTCTTTAAGACCAGTATAGTAGAAGGAAAGGTCACCAGCTACAGCGCTACCTGCTTTATAAGTGGTGCTACCGATAACCTGACCAGCGGCCAGATTAGAGTAGATATAACGCATTGCTAAACCAATACCCATCTTGTCGCTCAACTTACGGGAATAACCGAAATCGAGACCGAATTCACGAGGACGGCCTTCACCGAAGTCAACACCACTGATATCAGTGAACTGGATATTACCCAGACTGAAATAGCGGATACCGGCAGACAATGCCTGATCTTCAGTTATTTTATAATAACCACCTAATGAAAGTAAGTACACATCATTTAATCCAAGATCTTTCAACCATGGAGTATATGTCAATGCAAAACTTGTATTGTTTTTTGCGAAGGGAGTTTTAGCAAGATTATAAAATCCTGCGTTTGCATCAGGGGATGTTGCCATTCCCAAATCACCCATACCACCTGCACGGGCATCTGGAGAAATTCTAAGAAAAGGAACAGCGGTAGTAACCACATTTATGGTATCCGTTTGTGCTTTTAAAGAAGTCGATCCTGCTATCAGAAGCAGAATGGCAGTCAGTTTTACGATCATCCGTTTCATACTTTCGAGTTTGTGTTTATTTGCACCACTCTAAAAACACTCCAATACAAAGTTTTCCAGGACAGGGATTAACGCTGTTTTGGTTAGGAGGCTTTAAGGGCGTGCAGTAATTGTTAAGGGTAATTTTTTTCTCGATAGACTGTCAATAAGAATGGCTAAAATAAGGATTTTCAATAAATTCGATTACAATAAGTATAATTTTTCCCACTTCTCGGCCGACTTTCCATCGATTGTCTGCACTTTGAGACGATAGATATAAACACCGCGGCCTATCCGGCTTCCGTATTCATCCCGACCGTCCCATTCCACCTCAACTGAACGATTACCTGTTGAAAATATTGTATTTCTGAGAGTTTTCACTAATCTTCCTGAAACAGTAAAGACCTGAACACTAACCCTTAACTCCTCCCCCGGACGGTTATGTTCAAACCAGAAGTTGGTATGTGTGGTGAAGGGATTCGGATAGTTCAATACATGCTCCAGCGTGAATTTTTCTTCCTTTACCACTCTGAAACTGACCGTAATTTCCGAAGAATTGTTCACCACATCCCAGGCTTTTATGCGCAGAGTATGGATCCCTTCTTCTAAAGAAGGCAACTGAAAACGGATAGCCCCCTTCTTGAAATTATCCAATTCCGCTTCATAAAAGTCATTTAAAACAAATCGTTGTTTGGAGTCGCCATCCAATTCCGCTTCCAGATCATGCCCTATTCCAGCTCCAAGAATATTGATTCCAGACGAATCAAGCAGCTTCACTAATAATACAGGAGCACTATTGGTTATACTTCCATCCACAAATTTCTCGTCGTTCAACCAGGCTTTAAGTACAGGTCCTTCTATATCACCATTCCCTGTGCCTGTTCCCCCAACTATTATATTAGTGGAAGCACCATTTCCATCTACCAATCCGTTGTCTGTGTAAAAACTGATTTTTCCATTACCAAAGCGGTAATCAATATCTTTTGGAACAATAAAACTCAATTTGAATTTTCCCTGTTCCACACTGGCCTTTCCTTTAAAAAGTGCGTTCTTCTGTTCTGTATAATTTGTAACCGGGCTACCAGGATCATTACCGAGTGTTGACCTGCTTTGTTTCTTATCAAACACCGACATATATACTGTGCCCTTGAAATTATCCTGCACCTGTCCTGCGGCATTACTGATTTCACCACTGATAGTATAAGTAGACAAAGCTTTTAAAGTATCAGGAACTGCTGTTACAGGAACTCCGTTTACAGCTGTTGTATTTACTGTGAGTGCAGGCAAGGCGATAGTAAGTGCAGGATCACCTAATAAAGTGAATTTCCTGTTATTGACAGCATCGCCGAAAAAAGTATAAGTGAAATTCTTGGCTCGTTTTACAGCATCCCCGAGTGTTGGGTAGGTTCCATCAGCCTGTCGTTTCAATGCCGCTTCCAGATAATTTTTATTCATAATGCGGTTGCTGAATGCAAAAACCAATCGGGTTGTGGTCATTAATGCAATAGCACCGGTCTTTGGTCTTAATAAAAGATTTTCTCCTATAGATTGAATGAGTGGATTATCAAATGGTGCCACATCGCAGGTAGCTGTTATGAACAACGGAAGCTTTTCCGGATTCTTGAAAGAATTAATGATATCCTGATCTAACACTACTTCTTCTGCCAGGCGCCGGTAACTTCCATGTCCACTATAATTCCATATCAATGTGCCGTTATTCACTCTGTCCAAAACCGCTCTGTTCACATCCGGATACCGACTTCCACCTGTACCGCTTTCCTGCTTATAAGCATCGAGATAAATCTTATCTAATGATAACACAGGTGCAGTAGCTTCAGCAGCCCCGGTAATAACTTCCGCATCATTTAAGTGGAGGTTGGCATCTTCATCATCTGCAAAAAAACTGAGTTCATTACGCCAGGGACCTAATGCAGCGGGACTATTATAAACCGTTATTTTATCAACTATCGATTGTGCTTCTGCTGGTGTATTTGCGGGGATACGGCCAATACCAATATCAAGAAGAACAGTGCCTGGAGAATTAATATTATCTCCATCATCAAGGAATCCAAAAAAATCGTCTGAAGTATAGGTATTTAATGGATCAAGTGATATTTCACTTTCATAAGAAGGTACCTTATTCGTATTATTCTTCAACCTGTTTTTATAGTCGAAAGAAGCATCTCCAAAAAGCAAAAGGTATTTTGGTCGCAATGTGGTATCTGCACCAGCCCTGTCGTAGAACATCTTTACAAAATCACGTAATGCTGCCGGGTCAGGGCTACCTGAACTGAACTCATTATAAACCTGCGAAGCTGTTACAACTACTGAACTGAATCCATCTCTTTGTTTATGGTAGTCTGCCAGACGTTTCGCCTGAGCCAGCAGGTCATCATCGGTAATTATTATATAGTTAACCTGTGGAGTACCATGCAAATCCTGGTTCTGAACTTTCCCCAAAGCATCTGGTAAAAGATAACCGTTCTGAGTAAACGCAATATATTCATGGAGACGGCTGCAATCATTCACAAACTGCCAGTTGGTACCTGAAAGATTGCCTTGTATTGTTACTGGCTGAAGAGGGTCTGAAATATCCCAAACCTGATAAAGAGAAGTGGCGTCTGCAATAATAAAATTACCCGTGGCACCCCCAGCAATGCTGTTCCAGTCCCGAAACTGCAATTGATTTAACCCCTTCATTGAAAGATCAGCTCTGGCCTGCACTTCAAACCAATTCAACCAACCTTGCGAATCAAAAGATCCGGGTGTATAATTAAGTCCCAGACTGATAGCTGCAGAAGATGGGATAAACGAATTGCTAATCTGTGTTTCCTGGGCAAAAAAGTCGTAGGCTCCATTACCAACTGATGCAATATCCAGTGATGGCAAGTCCTGATTTCCTGCTTTTATTGCAAAACGACTTCCAGAGCCAAAAGACCTTGCTGCCGCACTAACAGTTATAGTACCCGGTTGAGAGGTTAAGTTGCTGATGCTTACAGGATATGTTCTGCTTAGCGATTTGCCGGGAAGGCTTGAAAATTCCTCACCATACCATTGTTTTCCGCTACTAAGGAAGTTAAAGGTATCCAGTTCATAAAAGTAGCGGCTGCTATAGTTATTAATTGTTAAGGAAGGAAGTCCCGAATTGGATGCAGGGCTTATCCTCTTCCCTCCGGTACCAACTGTTAAATAATAATATGATTTCTCGCTATATAGGTTTTTCAGATGACTGAATTTCCGGTTCAGAGTATCAGCCGTCCAGCCATGTGGTCCTGAAGCATAAAAAAGGATGAAATCGTTACCATTGAGAACGCCATCGCCTCCATCTTCCACCCAAAGGGCATTCTCAAAAAGATCATCTTTTTTAGGTCCCGAGGCTAATTCAGGCAACATGAAACCTCCGTTGCCGAAAAGCCGTATTGAAGATGAGGGGAGATTGGAAGTGTTGATGCCCAGTTTGGAAAGAAAGGCCAGGTCCATTTTATAGACCCCCGACCCTGAAACTGAGATTTTAAACCAATTTCCGGAAGCCAACACAGAATGTGGGGCGTAGGCACGCTGGGCTATAGCGGTAAAACCCGTCAAAAACAGTATTGCCAAAAGCAACCAAAAAGATTTATTGAAACGGGTCATCAGACCAAAAATAAATCTTTTTTAACTGAACTAATAGATGAGCTAAATGGTTGTATTACAGATTCTACCTATATTCGCAGTCCCCCGTTACCCATGTGGAAAAACACCTAGCCACCCGTACAATATTTGCTCTTAAATCCCGTTTAATCACATTGAACCAAAGGCAAAAAGCTATCAAAATGAACCTGAAAAACCTATTCATTCTCCTAATTGGTGCCGTATCCCTATCTTCTTGTAAGAATGGCCTATTCGGCAAAAAGAAATTTGAAAAATCCGATGTTACCGGCTGGAATTACAACGACAAAAACGGAGGTGGTTTCCAGGTCTCCCCTGAAAAGGAACAGCGTACTGGTCCCGGACTGGTATTTGTTCAAGGTGGTACCTTCACAATGGGTGCTGTTGAGGAAGACGTTATGGGCAACTGGGACAATATCCCAACCCGTAAAACTGTAAACTCATTTTACATCGACCAAACAGAGGTGGCCAACGTACACTATCGTGAGTATCTCTATTGGATCAACAACGTATTTGATGGCGACGAGTATAAGGATGTTCGCGATCAGGCTTTACCAGATACACTGGTATGGCGTGACGAGCTGGCTTATAACGAGCCTTTAGTTGAATATTATTTCCGTCACCCATCTTATAACTACTATCCTGTAGTAGGTGTAACCTGGAGACAAGCACATGACTTCTGCCTTTGGCGTAGTGATCGTGTAAACGAAAAAGCATTGATCGACCGTCAGTTCATCAATAAAAATACCCTGAAGAATATCCAGGGTCAGGGTGCAGAATCTTTCAACACTAAGGCTTACCTGTTGGGTTTAACAACTCCAACTCCTGGTCCTGGTGTTCGTTCAAAGAAAAATCCTCTTAAGAACCCTAATGGTACACCTCGTACCCAGGTTACTTTCGAAGATGGTATCCTGTTACCTTCTTATCGTCTTCCAACAGAAGCTGAGTGGGAATATGCGGCTTTGGCCCTTGTAGGTCAGAACCCTAAACCAAGTAAGAAGGAAAAACAACGTGGTGAAGAATTATTAACTAATAAGCAAGTTTATTCCTGGAGCCAGAATGTAAACGGTTTGCGTGATAGCCGCCGTGGTAGCTGGCAAGGTACCTTCCTCGCCAACTTCAAAAGAGGTGCTGGTGATAACATGGGAGTTGCCGGTGGTTTGAACGACCGCGCCGTTTATACTGCCCCTGTTACTTCTTTCTTCCCTAATGCTTTTGGTCTTTATAATATGTCTGGTAACGTTAATGAGTGGACAGGTGACGTTTATCGTCCATTGTCTAACTCTGATAACGGTGACGTAGCTCCATATCGTGGTAACTACTTCCAGAAAGATCTTAAGAATAAGGATGGTGAATTCGAAAAAGATAGTCTTGGCCGCGTTAAGAGAGAATATGTTACAAACGAAGAAAGCAAGAATCGTCGTAACTATCAGAAAGGTAATGTTATCAACTACCTCGATGGTGACTCCCTGATTGCTGGTGTAAACTATAATACAGATTCAACTGGTGGTCGTGGTTATGGTATCACTACCCTGATCAGCGATAAGTCAAGAGTTATCAAAGGTGGTAGCTGGAACGACCGTGCTTATTGGTTATCTCCTGGTACACGCCGCTTCCTTGAAGAAGATCAAGCTAGCAGTACCGTTGGTTTCCGTTGCGCAATGGATCGCGTAGGTAGCCCAGAAGGTAACGGTAGAAAAACCGGTATCAACTACTCTGCCCGCCGACAGAACTCTCGAAAGAAATAAGATTTTGGTTCATATATTTTTGAAAAGCCATCTCTGAATAAGAGGTGGTTTTTTCTTTTATAGCTATCAGGGATATCATTACAAATCCAAATAGTAATAGTAGTTTTTATCAACCGCTCCATTGATTCCTCATTTCAAGTATTTTTGTTACATGACAATCGAAGCCTTATATAGTATTTTCGAAAAATATCCTTCAGTACAAACAGATACCAGGAAGTTAAAGACAGGCGATCTTTTTTTTGCACTGAAAGGACCCAGCTTCAATGGAAATGCCTTTGCAGCGCAAGCAATAGCAGCAGGAGCCGCCTATGCAATTATTGATGAAGAAGCCTTTGCAACAGGTCCTGAAACAATATTGGTAGAAGATGTACTCACAACACTGCAGGAACTAGCATTATATCACAGAAAGCAATTGAATATCCCCTTCATTGCCATAACAGGCAGCAATGGCAAGACAACTACAAAAGAGTTGATACATGCTGTTCTATCAAGTGCTTTTCATACATCTACTACTGAAGGCAACCTGAATAATCATATTGGAATTCCTTTAACCATACTTAAAGTAAAAAAAGATGCTGAGCTGGCTGTAATTGAAATGGGAGCCAATCACCAAAAAGAAATTGCATCTTATTGCAATTATACATTACCCACACATGGAGTGATCA
>JBGAQE010000263.1:0-2452 GCA_044220885.1 Chitinophagaceae bacterium | reverse complement strand
AATAGTACACTTATATATTTTAGGGTTGAGCTCACTGTGCAGTTTGGTTCCTCTATACACTTTGCCAGGAGAGCCAATAGCAGTTATGCCTCTGATGATCTCAGATAAAGCATCGCAACGTAATATTATATTCCCCTTCGTTCTGATTGAGCCCTGATCTAATATTCATTAAATTGCATTTCCCCTTATGCCATTCAAACTTCACGCTCCCTATCCTCCTGCCGGCGATCAGCCCGAAGCGATCCGGCAATTAACGGAAGGAGTTCTTCATGGAGAAAAGTACCAGACACTCCTGGGAGTAACAGGAAGTGGCAAAACATTTACCATAGCTAATGTCATTCAGAATGTACAAAGGCCGACCCTGGTGTTGACACATAATAAAACGTTGGTGGCCCAGTTATACGGGGAATTCAGGCAGTTTTTTCCGGAGAATGCAGTTGAGTACTTCGTCTCTTACTATGATTACTACCAGCCCGAAGCCTATATGCCCGTAAGCGATGTATATATTGAAAAAGATCTTTCTATTAATGATGAATTGGATAAACTAAGGTTAAGGGCTACCAGCAGTTTGTTAAGCGGGCGCAGGGATATTATTGTAGTGGCAAGTGTGAGCTGTATCTATGGTATGGGCAATCCGACCGACTATGAAAATGGTATCATACGCATTAATAAGGGTCAGGTTATTTCGAGACAAGCCTTTCTTCACTCTTTAGTGAATTCATTATACAACAGAACTACTTTGGAATTTAACCGCGGGACATTCCGGGTGAAAGGTGATACAGTTGATATCAATCTGCCTTATGTTGATTATGGCTATCGGATTACATTCTTTGGCGATGAGATCGAAGAAATTGAAAGTATGGATGTGGTCACTGGTAAACGGATAGGTAAAATGGAGAATGCCGCCATTTTTCCTGCCAACTTATATGTTGCACCAAAGGACATCATGCAACAGGTGATCTATGAAATCCAGGATGAAATGATGGCCCAGGTGGAATATTTTAAAACTACCGGTAAACTGATAGAAGCACAGCGATTGAAAGAAAGGGTAGAATATGATCTTGAAATGATCCGTGAGCTGGGTTATTGTAATGGCATAGAAAACTATTCCCGGTTCTTTGACCGCCGCAGGCCGGGAACCAGACCTTTCTGCTTATTGGATTATTTTCCAAAGGACTTTCTGATGGTAATAGATGAAAGTCATCAGACCATTCCTCAGGTAAGCGGTATGTATGGCGGAGACAGGAGCAGGAAACTGATACTGGTAGATTATGGCTTTCGTTTACCTTCTGCATTGGATAACCGGCCTCTCAATTTTCATGAATTTGAATCTTTATTGAACCAGACCATATTTGTGTCTGCCACACCAGATGATTTTGAATTGCAGAAAACAGATGGCGTAGTGGTAGAACAAGTCGTGAGACCTACCGGTTTATTGGATCCCCCTATAGAAATACGGCCAAGTGTGAATCAGATAGACGACCTGTTGGATGAAATTGATAAACGTGTTACTAAAGGCGACCGGATATTGGTCACGACATTGACCAAGCGAATGGCTGAAGAAATGGACAAATATCTTCACCGTATCAATATCAAATCAAAATACATACATAGCGAAGTGCACACTCTCGACAGGGTAGAGATACTCCGCCAGCTAAGACTTGGAGAGATTGATGTACTGGTCGGAGTCAACTTGCTGCGTGAAGGATTGGACCTTCCTGAAGTTTCACTGGTAGCTATCCTTGATGCCGACAAAGAAGGTTTTTTACGTAATGAAAAATCATTGACGCAAACAGCAGGACGTGCTGCAAGAAATGTGGATGGTCTTGTGATTTTTTATGCAGATAGCATGACGGAAAGTATGCAAAAGACAATTGATGAGACCAATCGACGCCGGGAAAAACAAGTCGCTTTCAATATTGAGCATGGCATCACCCCAAAAACAATCAAGAAGTCAACCAAAGAGGTATTTGCTCAAACATCCGTTTTGGATATAAAAGGATATGATCCCGCCAACCCTTATTCTATTGCCCCAGATGAGGACCTGATAGCCGTTGCAGCTGAGGAGCAGGAAGAATACAAAACCATTCCGCAGGTAGAAAAAGCTGTTAACAGGATCAGAAAAGAAATGGAAAAAGCTGCCCGTGATCTCGACTTTATGGAAGCAGCCCGGTTAAGGGACGAAATGTTCATCCTGCAAAAGCAACTGGACGAAATGAAAAAACGGTAAGTCGTAGTTTTACCAGATTCTGCAAAGTAGATATTCGAAATTTTATTAATTACCTCCTGTAAGAATTTGCATCTCTGGTTTCTGTATCTATCTTGGCTGTTAGAACGAGATACCAATATTTTTAACCGAATCAATCCAATACCCATGAAACGTCGTATCCGCCGTGTTGTAAATTTCTTTGCATTCAATCTTCTGTTCTTCGCACTTTACCTGAATTTTATT
>JBGAQE010000262.1:0-2571 GCA_044220885.1 Chitinophagaceae bacterium | reverse complement strand
AGATAATCTTTTCATGGGACAAAAAGACTACCAACAATGCATGGTGGTTCAAAGGCTGCTGGATATTACTGGGAAGAAGATTGAATTGGTCACTTGCCCAACAATCCGGGAATCTGACGGACTTGCCATGAGTAGCAGAAACAGGAGACTCTCCCCTGAAGCAAGGGAGAAAGCTATTGGAATCTATAATACCCTTGAGTATATTAATGAAAACCTGGAAAAAGGCCCTTTGGATACTTTGTTGAAAGATGCCCATACCCTTTTGGAAAAAAGAGGCTTCCAAATTGAATACATAACTTTAGCAAATGCAAAAAGTCTGGAAATCAAAAATGAATGGGACGGCAAATCTGATTTGGTTTGCCTTATAGCAGCCTTTCTTGAAGGAGTAAGACTTATTGATAACAAGGTGATTTCAAAATGAAGAATCTCCAATCAATGAACTTTTTATAGTTTGCAGTCGTTTAACCTTATATCTTATAAAATAAAGTGAGCCATATGGAAATTGAAGTACTGAAGTCCAAGATCCACAGAGCGGTGATTACAGAAGCAAATCTGAATTATGTAGGTAGTCTAACCCTTGACGAAGACTTAATGGTAGCCGCAAACCTCATTGAATACGAAAAAGTCCAGATCGTTAACGTGAACAATGGCACCCGAATTGAAACCTACCTCATTAAAGGAAAAAAAGGGTCGGGAGTATGCTGCTTAAACGGGCCTGCTGCCAGACAAGGCGCTGTTGGAGATATTGTAATCATCATATCTTATGCAACTATGGATTTTGAAAAAGCAAAGTCCTTTACCCCCTGGGTTGTGTTTCCGAAAGACAGTAATAAACTTTAAGAAAAGATATTAATAGCCCCCTTATCTCTCGTTAATAACCAGTATGAACAAAAAAATCAGGAGCCTTCTGCAGTATGCTTTCTTTTTGGGGCTTGGTCTTTTCCTGGTTTGGTGGTCGCTGCGAAAAATTGAAGGGAAAGACTGGCTCGATATCAGGAATGCCTTTCTACATACCCGCTACCTCCTTATATTACCTGTTGTTATTGCCTTACTGGCAAGTCACCTTAGTCGTGCAATAAGATGGAAAATCCTGATTGAACCACTAGGCTATAAACCAAAAACATCCAATACCTATCTGGCCGTTTTAATTGGCTATATGGCCAATTTAGCGGTTCCACGATTAGGGAAGTGCTGAAATGCACCATCCTTTCCCGATACGAAAAAGTTCCTGCCGATAAACTGGTATGTACCATCGTTGCAGAAAGAGCTTTTGACGTTATCTGTCTCCTCATTGTATTCACCGTTTCCTTTTTAACCCAGGCCGATATCATTGGTGCATACCTTTCAACAAAACTAAAAGAACTCTTAGGACCAGAAGGAAATTCTGTACCAGTAACAAAACTGATTATTGTAGGATCCATCGTTTTAGTAGCGATCATCATCATCTGGTATGCACTTAAAAAATATGCCCATATCTCTTTCATTCAAAAAATCAAGGTTATACTGAAGGGTATATGGCATGGACTTACCAGTGTACGGTATATAAAATCTAAAGGCTGGTTCCTTTTCCATACTGTCTTTATATGGAGCATGTATCTTATCAGCGTAAGAATCGGCATGTATGCCCTTGAGGAAACATCCATCTACGGCATCAAGCCTTCCTTATCAGTTCTCTCAACCGGAAGTATCGCCATGATTCTGACTCCAAGTGGCATCGGCGCCTATCCCCTGTTTGTTCAGGAAACCATGAGCCTGTATGGACTTCGGTTCAGTATGGGAATTGCTTTTGGATGGTTGATGTGGACCGTTCAGTTTTTCCAGATATTATTAAGTGGATTTGTTGCCATAGTTTTGTTACCGTATCTGAATAAAACAAAATCGCCCCATGCGACTCCACCACTCCATTGAAGGAAAAATAATGACAGCTGATGAAGCCAGGAAAAGATTGGCTCAATGGCGAACTCTTGGAAAGAAAGTTGCCTTCACAAATGGCTGTTTCGACATACTCCACAGAGGCCATATTTTTTCTCTTGGTCAGGCTGCCGCTGAAGCCGACTACCTTGTTGTTGGACTCAACAGCGACGCTTCCACGAAACGTCTCAAAGGACCCGAAAGACCCATCAATGATGAACAATCAAGAGCATTGTTAATCGCTTCCCTTGCGATGGTAGACCTTGTTATTTTATTTAAAGAAGACACTCCTTTGCAACTGATAACGAGTCTGCTACCTGACGTGATAGTTAAGGGTGGAGATTACACAGTAGAACAAATTGCTGGTGCCAAAGAAGTGATTGCGAATGGTGGGCGGGTTGTAATAAATCCTATCGTTGAAGGGTTTTCGACTACGGGATTGATTGATAAGATAAGCAGGCTATAGTCTTTGCTGAATGCTGGAGGCTGGAGGCTAGATGCTAAATACAAACAGCCAATACAATTTACCGCAGAGAACGAGAGAAACAAGAGGCTTCGAAGAGTCATTCTAGAAGTCATTAAAAGGATTTTACTATAACTCTGCGTAAACTCCTGTATTTCTCTTGTTCTCTGCGGTAAATTGTATTGGCTGTTTGTATT
>JBGAQE010000056.1:0-23236 GCA_044220885.1 Chitinophagaceae bacterium | reverse complement strand
ATGATAAGTACAAAGACCGCTATGCCATAACAGAAGCTTTGTTACCGATTGTAAGAAAAGAATTGGAATCATTGGTAGAAGCAGGATGTACAGAAATAACTGTTGATGAACCTTCCATGAGCTGTTATGCTTATAAGGAAGACACAAAAAGATTTGTAGATATATTCAACAGGACAGTTGCACCTGTAGTTGGCAAATGTCAGTTGAGTACGCATTTGTGTTTTGGAAATTTTAAAGGTCGTCCTGTAGGGTATAGAAGTATAAAACCGATGTTACCCGATTTCCTGGATATGAAAGTGGATGAAATACATATTGAAATGGCCAACAGGGAATTTGCCGAGATTGAAATTGCTGGTCTCTTTGCAGAGAAGATGAAGGTGGCAGTGGGAATTATTGACGTTAAGAATTATTATATAGAGAGTGTGGATGATGTGGTAGAGAGGATTAATCGTTGCCTGAAATATATTCTGCTGAAAAATTATCAGTAGCTCCTGATTGCGGGTTAAGTCAAAACTGCCCGCTGGGCTTCCAGAAACTGATTAATATGGTTAAGGGAGCAAAAAAAGTCAGAGAATCACTATAAAAGGTTTCAATATAAAAAGGGATTGATGAGTTTGATACCTGCATTGCAAAAAGACGAAGCATTGATTGCTGATATTGACAGGCTCCTTAACGACCATGATAATTTTCATATCTGGTGGCTGGGACAAAGCGGTTATCTGTTGCAATGGAGAGGACAACGAGTATTACTTGATCCCTATCTTTCGGATTCACTCACAAAAAAATATGCTGCTACCAATAAACCACATGAAAGAATCAGCGAGCGGGTAATTGACCCATCATTATTTACTAATATCTCTGTAGTTACTTCCAGTCATAACCATACTGATCATTTGGATGCGGAAACATTGGTTCCGATATTGGAGAATAACCCTTCTAAAATTTATTATTCCCGAAGCTAACAGGGCATTTGTTTCTGAAAGGGTTTCTTGTGATCCCGCTTTTCCAAAAGGATTGAATGATAAAGCTTCCATATCAGTTGGACAATTCACTTTTCATGGTATTCCTGCAAAGCATAATGAAATAGACAGGGATGAGAAAGGTAATTGTAAGTATATGGGATATGTTATTTCCTTTGGCAAATGGAATATTTATCATAGTGGCGATACCTTGTGGTTTGATGAAATGGTGGATTTGTTGCTGCCATTTAAAATTGATCTGGCCTTACCTCCAATAAATGGTAATGACCCAGCCCGTGGAGTTGCCGGAAATCTGGATACAAAAGAAGCGCGTACTTGCCAAAAAAATCGGCGCCACCTGCGTAATTCCCTGCCATTACGATATGTTCCGATTCAATACGGCAGACCCAAATATATTTATCAAAGAGGCGCAATCGATTGACCAGCATTATGCTGTACTTCAAGGCGGAGAAAGATGGAGCAGCGCCTCTTAATATGACTTCTGACGCCTTTCTCTTTTAAAAATGTGGTATCTTTAAAACCATTCAACTTTGGCTGCCATGAAAGGTTTTTTCTCACAAAAAATTGTCCTTATTTTTTCTCTATTGATTGTTGTGGCAATTGCAGTCATGTATTTTTTCCGTGAACCTGCACTAGATTTCAATACACAGG
This sequence comes from Chitinophagaceae bacterium, assembly GCA_044220885.1. Lineage (GTDB taxonomy): Bacteria > Bacteroidota > Bacteroidia > Chitinophagales > Chitinophagaceae > Endoryza. The sequence goes on along the minus strand of JBGAQE010000056.1, from coordinate 21,605 downwards.
TTAAACCAATCATCAACAAGAAATGCATTTCCTGCCATGGGGGTGTAAAAGCCAAAGCTGGCTTTAGTATGTTATTCAGGGAAGAAGCGATGGCTCCCACAAAATCTGGTAAGCCCGCCATTATTCCCGGCGATCCCGATGGCAGTGAATTGATGCGAAGAATTTCTCATAAGGATCCTGAGGAAAGGATGCCATTCAAACACGAACCTTTATCAGCCGATGAAGTGGCCATTTTCCGTAAATGATAAAGCAAGAAGGTACACAAAAACATTGGTCTTATGTGCCAGTACAAAAAACGAAGTTCGATAACCAGTGATAAATGGATACGAAATGAGATCGACCAGTTTATTGTGGCCAAATTGAAAGAGCAGGATATGACATATTCTCCCGAGGCAACAAAGGAAATTTTGTTACAGAAGAGTTACCGATTTAATCAGAATGCTGGCAATTCGATTCAATTGCAAAAATATCTTAACGATTCTACCGATAAAGCATATGAAATTTTAGTGGATGATCTGCTTGCCACAAAATTCTATGGTGAAAAGTGGACTTCCTTATGGTTAGATATAGCACGTTATGCCGATACAAGAGGCTATGAAGTAGACAGAAGCCGCACTATATGGCGGTATCGTGATTGGGTGATTGATGCATTGAATGCTGATAAGCCGTATGATCTTTTCTTGAAAGAACAAATGGCAGGTGATCTTATGCCAGAACCTACTGATGCGCAATACATCGCTACAGCCTATCATCGTAATGCCATGACCAACGATGAAGGTGGAACAGATAATGAAGAATTCAGGACAGCAGCAGTGATGGATAGAGTGAATACTACATGGACTGGGCTATTAGGAACAACATTCGCTTGTGTTCAATGTCATAGTCATCCTTATGACCCAATCAGGCACGAAGAGTATTATAAGTTCCTCGCCTTCTTTAATAATAGCCGCGATGAAGATACAGAAGCTGAATATCCACTATTAAGAGAGTATAAGACAGAAGATAGTTTGAAGTTGATTGAATTAAGAAAATGGTTGAGTACACAAGTTTCGGAAGAAAAAGGGAAGGAGTATTACGCATTTCTGAAGACCTGGCAACCAACTATCAATTCATTACAGTGCGACAATTTGTAAATGCTGCTTTAGTTAGCAGTTGGTATGCCGGTATTCGAAATAAAGGAACCTGCAGACTTAAAAATGTTGTTACAGATAATAAGTCTCAACTGCAATTCAGATATGTAACTTATAAGCCAGGCGCTACATGGACAATTTATCTGGATAGTCTGGAAGGAACTGTCCTTAAAAAAATACCTCTGTCCAATACAAAAGGTGAGTGGAAAATTGAAACGGTTGACATTCCACCAGTATCAGGAAAGCACACACTATATTTCGGATATTATAATCCTTCTATTCAAAGTCCGGATGAGACAGGTGTTTTGTTTGAATGGTTCCGTTTTACAGATCCATTCCCTGGAAAAGGCAAGCTGGATATGATTCGGCTTTTAAGCATTATAATGATATGCTTGTTGCAGCGCCTTCATTAACAACTCCTATTCTTATAGAGAATTCTTCAAATCTTTTCCGCCCTACAAATATTTTCGAAAGAGGTAACTGGCTGGTTAAGGGCAAGGAAGTTGCAGCCGATGTTCCTGCAGTATTCAATAAGATTCCGGAATCGGCACCACACAATCGATATGGATTAGCCTTATGGTTGACAGATAAGAAGAATCCTCTTACAGCAAGAACGATGGTAAACCGTTTGTGGGAGCAATTATTCGGCTATGGAATTGTTGAAACACTTGAAGATTTCGTGTCGCAAGGAATTTCACCCACCCATCGTGAATTATTGGACTGGATGAGTTGGCAGTTCATGAATGAAGATAATTGGAGTCTGAAGAAATCCATAAGAAGAATGGTATTGTCGGCAACATACAGGCAACAATCTGTTGCAACAAAGGAATCTCTGGAAAAGGATCCATATAATAAGTGGTTAGGACAAGGGCCAAGAGTTCGTTTATCTGCAGAACAAATCCGTGATCAGGCATTAGTGATATCCGGTATTCTTAGTACAAAAATGTATGGCCCTGGTGTAATGCCTTATCAGCCACCAGGTATCTGGAGTTCTCCATATAATGGTGATGTTTGGACGCAGAGTAAAGGGGAAGATCAGTATCGTCGAGCTGTTTATACTTATTGGAAAAGATCAGCGGCTTATCCTTCTACCATTACATTTGATGCACCCGGCAGGCAGGTATGTATTGCACGACGAATTCGTACCAATACACCGTTGCAAGCCCTTACCCTTTTGAATGATTCTGCTTATATGGATATGGCGCGACATTTTGCATACCGCCTCATGAGTTCACCTGATAAGGAGATAAATAAGAAAATAGCGAACGGGTTCCGACTAGCAACCGGTCATGATGCTAATCCAGAAAGCTAAAAGCGCTGGTGAAATTATATGAGAAGGCCTATGTGAAGTTTAAAGCCGACAAAGACAGCACTTGTGAAGTAATAGGAGTAATGGATGAACATAATAATCCCGAAACCGCCGCGATGGTGATGGTGACGAATGCGTTGTTGAATTTGGATGAGGTGGTGACTAAATACTAATTTCCGAAGTCGAAAGTCGTGGGAATTACAAGTAGGGTCCGCCGCGGCGGAAAATTTGAAGGAGGAAAAAAGTATTTAATTTGGGATGCCCAACCCCGAAGGGGTTGAATACAAAGTCCGAAGTCCGAAAGTCGGGAAGTCCGGAAGACCGGAAGAAAATACAAATACAAGTAGGGGCGTAGGAAGTAGGGAAGTAAGGAAGGAGGAAAAGAAGTATTTAGTTTGAGATTCACCCAACCCCAGAGGGGTTGAATCATCGGAAGGAAACTCGAGTGCAACTCGGGGCTCGGGAGTGGGAAGTCAGGAGTCAGGAGTCAGTAGTCAGGATAAGCGAATAACGAGGAAAGCAACAATTTTATTTGAATGTTACTTGTATTTCCTATGACGCGTCGGGGGAACTTCTTGAACATTAACTTTTGAACAATAACAACATATAAACAGCGCCATAGGAAGTCGGGAGTCAGTAGTCAGTAGTCAGGAGTCGGTAGGCAGGATGAACGAGAGAGGGAAAGCAACTATTTTACTTGAGTGTTACTTGTATTTCCTATGGAACTGCTGGAACCTATTGAACTTATTGAACAATAACTTTTGAACAATAACTTTTGAACATATTATTTAATTATTCAGTTACACCTAAGAAACCTTAAACTCTTAAACTTTGAACCTTAAACCTATGAAACCTATGGAACTAATTAAACCTAGCAACCAATGACACAGAGTGAACTCCACAACCAACGACTGGTAAAAGAGGCCGAACAGCGGGTATTGCACCACGTTACCAGAAGACATTTCCTGAAGGAAAGCGCTATGGGTTTCGGGGCATTGGCGTTGGGATCATTGATAGGTAGCTGCGGGTCGGGTAATAGTAATGCAAACAAAGCCAATTCCATTCTGTTTGATCCGGCTCACCCATTATTACCAAAATCGCCACAATTCCCAGGGAAAGCAAAATCAGTCATCTATATTCATATGGCTGGGGCTCCTTCCCAACTGGAATTGTTTAGCTATAAGCCAGACCTCATGAAACTCGATGGACAAGATTGTCCTCAGAGTTTATTGGAAGGAAAAAAATTCGCTTTTATACGTGGTGTGCCTAAGATGCTAGGTCCGCAAGCAACTTTCAAGCAATATGGACAAAGCGGTATGTGGTTAAGTAATTATCTGCCTCACTTATCTACTGTTGTTGATGAGATTGCTATGATTAATAGTGTAACTACTGATCAGTTCAATCATGCACCTGCACAATTGTTATTCCATACAGGTGCTCCTCGTTTGGGACGTCCGAGTATAGGATCATGGGTTACATATGGATTAGGAACAGAAAATCAGAACCTGCCTGGATTTGTGGTACTTACTTCCGGAGGCAATGATCCGGATGCAGGAAAGAGTGTATGGGGAAGTGGATTCTTGCCGAGTGTTTATCAAGGTGTACAATGCAGAAGTGAGGGAGATCCTGTACTATTTATAAATGATCCTAAAGGAATCGATCGTGACTTGCGCAAAGCTTCTATTGATGCTATCAATGAAGTGAATGAACAGCAACATAAGGAATTCCAGGATCCTGAAACTATTGCCCGCATATCTCAGTATGAGATGGCGTATAAGATGCAGATAACTGCACCGGAAGTGATGGATATCTCTACTGAACCCGATTATATAAAAGAGATGTATGGAATTGGCGATGGCAAGAACCGGTTTGCCAATAATATACTTCTCGCCCGTAAGCTGGTAGAGAAAGGAGTTCGTTTCGTTCAGTTATTTGATTGGGGATGGGATAGTCATGGTACCGACCCAAGTAATGCATTGGATATTGGATTGATCAATAAATGCCGTAAAGTAGATAAACCCATCACAGCACTCATACTCGATCTCAAGCAAAGAGGATTGCTGGATGAAACATTGATTGTGTGGGGGGCAGAATTCGGTCGTACTCCTATGTTAGAGAACCGGGAAGGAAAGCCATTACCTTTCAAAGGCCGTGACCATCATACAGCTGGCTTCAGTATGTGGATGGCAGGTGGAGGAATAAAAGGCGGTACTACTTATGGAGAAACTGACCCAATTGGATATGATGTAATCAGTGGTAAAGTGGAAGCTTTCGATATACAGGCCACTTTGCTCAATCAGCTTGGTTTTGATCACGAGCAATTCACTTATGAGTTTCAGGGAAGGGCTTTCAGGTTGACTGATTTGAGTGGGAAGGTGATTAGGGATATTATTGCGTAGGGGGGAGAGTACAACCTGAGTTTTGTGGTAAAGGTTGTATGTAGGATAGCCTAGTTCTTTGATGCAATAACTTAGAGGGAAATTGATTTTATGTTGACGCAGCAGTATGTGGATGATATTTCTTATAAGGTTATTGGGGCGGCGATAGAGGTTCACAAGACTATGGGGTCGGGTTTGCTCGAAAGTGTTTATCATAAATGCTTTCTGAAAGAGCTTGAGTTAAGGGGTTTGTCTTTTACAAGTGAAATTCATGTACCATTGGAGTACAAGGGTCTTAAGTTAGAAGGCAAATTGCGGTTTGATGTATTGGTGGAAGATTTGGTTGTAGTTGAACTAAAAGCCACCGATGTTTTTCTCCCAGTTCACTTTTCGCAGCTTAGGACTTATATGAGATTGATGAAAGCCCCAAAAGGAGTTATCATCAATTTCAGTTGTACAAACATATTTAAAGATGGACAGAAGACGATAGTTAATGAGTATTATTCGGCTTTGCCGTGATTATTAAAAAGTCAATAGTTGGGCCAATTAGTTTCGGGCATGTTCTGTTGTTGAAGTTTTCAAATTGTGTAGTTCTTTAGAAAATATAGAAAGTAATATTATATCGGCTATAATTTCTTTTTTGACCATTAATTCTGTATTTACTATGTGTCCCTATGTTCTATGTCTCTATGTGGTAATGTATTTCTTTTGTAAGAATCCTAATGGAAAGCCTATGTGAATCTATGTTCTATGTTTCTATGTGGCAATGTATTTATTCCGAAATGAAAACCTATGAATTTACTTTAGAATAAACTGATTATATAAACTAACTCTATGCCCATCACGCGAAAAAAATTCCTAACCATGTCTACAACCGCTGCAGCCTCTCTTTTATTTGCTTCCCTCGAAAACTTCGCCCAACCTCTATCCTCCACCACCGCCCCTGGCTTCGACCTCAAGATCCTCGCCACCAACTGGGGTTTCGCTGGCACTGTTGACGAACTCTGTTCCAAAGTAAAAAAAGAAGGCTACGATGGCATAGAAGTTTGGTGGCCAAACGAAACGAAAGACCAGGATGAACTCTTCGCCGCCCTAAAAAAATATGGCCTTGAAGTCGGTTTCCTCTGTGGTGGCTATCAAAGTGATTGGAAAGCCCATCTCGAAACCTTCCAGAAAGCTATCGATGCGGCTGCAAATAATAAAATACAAAGACCCCTTTATATCAATTGCCATTCGGGCCGCGACTATTTCACCGATGAACAATGCCAGCACTTCATTGACCATACCACTAAACTTTCTAAGGCAACAGGCATTAGGATCTGCCATGAAACCCATCGCTCACGCATTATGTATGCAGCGCATGTTACCCGAAAATTCATTGAAAAGAATCCTGAATTAAAACTGACCCTCGATATATCACATTGGTGTAATGTTCACGAAAGCTTTTTAGCCGATCAGCAGGAAACCGTTGATCTGGCTTTGAGTAGAACAGAACATATCCACTCACGAATCGGACACCCCGAAGGTCCACAGGTAAGTGATCCCCGCGCTCCAGAATGGCAGGACGCAGTGAAAGCGCATTTCGCCTGGTGGGATAAAGTGATTGAACGCAAAAAGAAGAATGGAGAGAGAATGACTGTATTAACAGAATTCGGTCCTCCTGATTACATGTGGACATTGCCCTATACCCGCCAACCCCTGGCCGACCAATGGGCGATTAATGTGCATATGATGCAGGTGTTCAGGAAAAGATATAGCTAGGCAGTGGTAAGGGAGAGTGGTAAGTTTTAAGTAATAAGTGGTAAGTAAGAGTAGTACGTTATAAGTTATAGGTTATAAGTTTGATTTGGAAATAGCCCATAACCTCGTCTCCTTACAAAACATTCGGTTAGTGGAAAATTAAATACTTACAACCTATAACTTATAACGTACAACTTAAAACGTATAACTCTAACAACGCATGATAGGATTTATCGGTCATCTTCACCCCTTATTAGTTCATCTTCCCATAGGTGTATTGGTTTTGGCATTCTTGTTTTATTGGTTAATGCGTTTGAAGCAATATGCATTCCTCTCCAAAGTGATGACACTCACTTTACTTGCAGGAACCATCAGTGCTTTTCTTTCCTGTATTACAGGGTATATACTTTCATTGGATGGTGATTATGCTTCAGGGTTAGTAGGATGGCATCAGAATATGGCTTTGCTAACAACGATGCTTTCTCTCGGTTGGTTCTATGTAATGGCTACTGAGCAACAAACATGGGTGCGACATGCCGCTGCCATAGTTTGTATGGTAGGCATAATGATAACCGGACATTTGGGTGGATCATTAACACATGGAGAAGGATATCTGCTGGGAGGTTCAATAGGTGATACTGATTCAGTAATTGCACGTAAACCAGTCCCGGATGTGCAAGCGGCGGTAGCTTATAAAGACTTAGTGCAGCCATTACTTCAGGAGAAGTGTTATAGTTGTCATGCTTCCAATAAACAAAAAGGAAAACTCAGATTAGATCTTCCGGAATATATTTTGAAAGGAGGTAAGAATGGCGAAGCTATAAAGCCAGGAAATGTATCAGAAAGCGAAATGATAAAAAGGTTACTGCTTCCAAAGAGTGATGATGATCACATGCCTCCAGAACAAAAGCCGCAACTGACGGAGAAAGAAATTGCCTTATTGCATTGGTGGGTGGCCAGCGGAGCTTCTTTCGATAAAAAAGTTAATGAACTATCTCAAACAGATTCAATAAAGAAGGTATTGCTCAGTTTTCAGGGTAATTCATCAGCAGCAACCCCGGATATACCATCGGTAACTGTAAATCCTGCACCTACTGAAGCCATCAAGGCATTGAAACAAAGAGGAGTTGTTGTTATTCCTGTAGCAACAAACAGCAATTACCTTTCAGTTAATTTTGTTTCAGCTGATTCTGTTTCTGATAAAGATATAGCCCTTCTTTTACCAATAAAAGACCAGTTGGCTTGGTTGAAGCTAAGCGACCAACCAATTTCTGATTCAGCACTTAAGACAATTGCATCTTGCAAGAATCTAGTCAAGTTGCATTTGAATCATACTAATATCACCGATGCCGGAGTGAAGTATCTTTCTTCACTTAATGAATTGAAGGTTCTGAACTGTGTAGGCACTGCAGTTACATTTAATGGGTTAAGTGAGCTGAAGGGATTGAAGAACTTGCAACAATTGTATGTGTTCCAGACAAAACTTTCAGGACAAGAATGGAAATCTTTGCAACAATTATTTCCTTCAACAAGAATTGATAGCGGAAACTATGTAGTGCCAACTTTTGAATCGGATACAACAATAGTGACAGTACCCAAACGATAACTGTGTAACATGAAAAGCAGCAACTATATTTTCCTGGTGATTGCCTTATTTGGCATTCATGCAATTTCTTATTCCCAACCAAGACCTGAACATGGATTACATTTCGATTCCCTTGCAAAAAGATGGGATGATGGTATTCCATTGGGTAACGGCTGGCTTGGCGCATTGATATGGCAGAAGGGAGATAAGTTGAGACTGTCATTGGATAGGGTGGATCTCTGGGATGACCGTCCGATGGCCACCATCGATAAACTCAGCTTCAAATGGGTTATCAGTAAGGTAAAAGCTAATCAATACGATTCTGTTCAGCGATTGGGTGATGAACCTTATGAAGCAAATGCCGCTCCAACAAAAATTCCGGGAGCTGCGTTGGAGTTCAATTTGCAAGCTTTAGGAAAAGTGGTAAATAATGATCTTGATATCAGTAACGGATTAAGCGTTATCAAATTCGATAACGGTATTGTTTTTAATAACTACATCCATGCCGTTAACCAAGTGGGCTATTTCGGATTTGAAAGTCTTCCCGAAGGCATGACTGCTTCATCACTTCTTACCCAACTATTACCACAACTTCAAATTCCTGCGTATAATTCAGGGAAAAAAGGAACTACAGGGAATAGTGTAGAAGGGCAGGGCTTGGAAAGGCTTGGGTACGCTCAGGGTAATGTGAAAACAACTTCAAACAGTATTTTGTATCATCAACCCACCTGGAACAATACTTATTACGAAGTGTTAGTGAAGTGGCAGGTTTTTAAAGGGAATATGATAATTGGTCAGTGGACGATTTCAAACAACAATCCCGCTATACTTCCTGATCTTAATACATCTGAAAAAGAACCAACAGGTTGGCCTTCTCATCTTTCCTGGTGGAATGAATATTGGGCAAGGTCATCAGTGTCTTTACCCGATCCCCAATTGGAAAGACAGTACTATCTTGAAATGTATAAGTTCGGTGCAGTAGCAAGAGCCACAACACCTCCTATTTCATTACAAGCTGTATGGACAGCTGACAACGGTAATCTTCCACCATGGAAAGGAGATTTTCATCACGACCTAAATACACAACTCAGTTATTGGCCAGGTTATACTGGTAACCATTTGGATTTGACGGAAGGTTATACCAACTGGCTTTGGAATGTGAAGGAAGCGAATCAAAAATGGACAAAGAATTATTTTGGAGTGGATGGATTGAATGTACCAGGTGTAACAACAATATCAGGAAAGGAAATGGGTGGTTGGATCCAATATTCAATGAGTCCGACTACTGCAGCATGGGTAGCACAACACTTTTACTGGCAATGGAAATACAGTAAGAATCCTGCCTTCCTGAATAAATATTGCAAACCCTACTTTGATGCGATAGCCGTTTTCCTGAAGAATATAAAGACGATAGATCCATTAACAGGAAAAAACAAACCTTATTTAAGTTCAAGTCCCGAGTATCATGATAATAGTATCCGTGCCTGGTTCCCTCAATACACTAATTACGACCTTTCCTTACTAAAGAATTTTTATAGTGAGTATCTGGAAATTTTGAAAGCATCTGGTGTAACCGATGTTCAGGATGTGATGAAGGAAAGTGCTGCCTATCCGGAATTTGATGTGAACAGTACAGGTTTGACAATTGCCCCTGGCACCAACCTGGATGAATCGCACCGTCATCATGCTCAACTGATGCCGATTTATCCTTTAGGGAATCTGGATATAGATAAGGAAAAAGATAAGGAGATCATTAATAATTCGCTTCGTCAGTTAGAAAAGATCGGCACGCGTAGCTGGTGCGGTTATTCATTTACATGGGCCGCTTGTATTTATGCCAGGGCAAAACAGGCTGATATGGCTGTTAAGCAATTACAGATTTTCGCTTCTAATTTCTGCGCTTATAATAGTTTCCATTTGAACGGTGACCAGAAAAATGGTCAGTATTCAAATTTCACATACCGACCGTTTACCCTTGAAGGAAATTTTGCTTTCGCACAGGGAGTTCATGAGTTATTGATTCAATCAAAAGAGAATGTAGTGGAGGTTTTTCCTGCAATACCCGATAGCTGGAAAGATGTTTCTTTCAAAACGTTAAGGACAGAAGGCGCTTTTCTGGTATCTGCCAAAAGGGAAAGCGGTGTAATTGATGCAATAAGAGTTGTAGCAACAGAAAATGGCATATTAAATTTGAAGTTCCCTTTCAAAACATGGATAGTAGAAGGAATTGATAGAAGTGAGGTGAAGTTTAATCAAAAGGGTATTGCAACCCTTTCCCTCAAAAAGGGACAATCGGTTTTATTTAAGAATGGTTATGAATAGGTAATGCCTTTTTTGCAGAAACTATTTATACATGAATTACTTTTGAGGGGATAACTTATAATTCATTCAAATCATTGTTATGGATCGCAGGAATTTCATAAAAATAGCTTCTCCAATTACAGTAATATTGGCCAGTGGGAAAATTGCTCAAGCCAGTGAATCCTGGTGGCGGAATTTTGCAGCTCCAAAAGTAGCATTGCGATTTGCAATTGCTTCTGATGGTCATTATGGCCAACCCGGAACAGCTTTTGAAAATTTCTTCTCTACCATGGTTCAAAGAGTGAATGAAGAACATGCTATCAGTCCATTTGCCTTCACAATGATCAATGGTGATATTATCCATGATGATAAAGCTCACTTCCCCGGAGCAAAGAAGGCACTGGATAATCTCAAGATGAAATATTATGTAAGTCAGGGCAATCACGATCATGCCAGTCCTTCTGAATGGGAAGCAGTATGGGGTATGCCATTGAATTATACATTTGCCCATAAAAGAAATGCATTTATAACGGGGACAACTTCTAACGAGAAAGGAGCAAACAGACAACGCAGTGGATTGTCCTCCATTCCTTGAGTTATTGTCGAAGTATAAGAATGTAAGGGCGGTATTCAACGGCCATGACCATGATAAGGAAGGTGTTCTTACAAAGAACAATATACCTTTTATTTTCAGTGCCCATTTCGGTGGAAGTTGGGGAACAGCTTACAGAGGATTCAGGGTGGTGGAAGTATTAGATGACAATAAAGTAGTTACATATATTTTGGATCCAGTAAAACGGATCAACGAAGCAACATTGGAAGCAATTAAAATCAGTTAATACATGAAGCGGATTATCGGGTTATCTTTTTTCTTGATTAGTATGGTTGCAGTGAATGCACAGCTTATCAAAACAGTTCCTCCATTACCCAGTAAAGCACAATTGGCGTGGCAGGATATGGAGTTTTATATTTTCATGCACTTTGGTCCGAATACCTTTACTGATAAGGAATGGGGACATGGTGATGAACCCGAAGATATTTTCAATCCAACAGCATTGGATTGTCGTCAATGGGCGAAAATTGCCAGAGATGCTGGCGCAAAGGGAATCATCATCACAGCAAAGCATCATGATGGTTTTTGTTTATGGCCAAGTGAGTACTCAACCCATACAGTAAGAGAAAGTAAATGGCGTGATGGTAAGGGAGATGTGCTGGCAGAATTATCAAAAGCCTGTAAAGAGTTCGGATTGAAATTCGGTATATATATTTCACCTTGGGATCGTAACCATCCTAAGTATGGAACGCCGGAGTATAATGATGTATATGCAAAGACCATGACCGAAGCTGTAAAGAAGTACGGTCCTATTTTCGAAATGTGGTGGGATGGTGCTAATGGAGAAGGTCCCAATGGTAAAAAGCAAGTGTATGATTTTAAACGTTTCGAAAAAGTTGTAAGAAAGATAGCACCCGATGCGGTGGTATTCAGTGATATTGGTCCGGATATTCGTTGGGTGGGAAATGAAAATGGTATTGCCAGCGAAACCAACTGGAATTTATTAGATACTGCTGGATTTAAAAGAGGTGCAGGTGGACCATCACAGGATACTCTTGGAACAGGAAATGTAAATGGTAAGAACTGGATTCCTGCTGAATGTGATGTGAGCATACGCCCGGGTTGGTTTTATCATGCAAATGAAGATGATAAAGTGAAGACTCCGGTGCAATTGATGCAGCTCTTCCTTAAATCAGTAGGAAGAGGATCAAACCTTTTATTGAACGTGCCTCCGGATAGAAGAGGATTGATTCATCCAAATGATTCTGCCGCATTAATGCAATTTAAAGAGCAAAGAGACGCGTTCTTTCGTACTAATCTCGCCTTCAGAAGTAAAGTATCTGTTTCAGATCCAAGACCTGGTTTCCTTCCTGAACTGCTAACCGATGGCTATCGTTTCTCTCATTGGGCGCCTCCTTCTGGTGTTACAAAATGCTGGATACAATTGGATATGGCTACACCGCAAACTTTCAATACCATATCAATAGAAGAGTATATCGAATATGGGCAAAGGGTTGCCGGATTTACAGTAGAAGTATGGAATGGGGAAAAATTTGTAGAAGTAATAAAAGGTACTACCATCGGGAAAAAGAGGATTCTTCAATTCCCTCAACAGACATCCTCTAAAATAAGGCTGAACATTACCCAAAGCAAAGCCAATCCGGTTTTGAGTGCCATAAAATTGTTCAATTCTACAGTCTACTAAATTTATATAGTAAAAATACGGTGCATATTCACTGAATGGGAGCCCGGCAGTACAAATCTGCCGGGCTTTAACATTTTTTAGGGAGTTTTCTTATCATAGGTCAATGGCACTGGCCTGTTTATTGTTTCACCTTTGACATCAATTAAAAACAAGCAACAAAACATCATTTATGAAAAAAGTGTTTACAATCCTGGCCTCAATGTTATTAACTGCAGGCGCCTTCGCTCAAAGCAGCACCTGGAAAACGGATGCATCACATTCTAATGTGAAGTTTTCTGTAACTCACCTGGTAGTGAGTGAAGTAGAAGGTTATTTCAAGACCTTTGCTGGTACTCTGGTATCATCAAAGCCTGATTTTACTGATGCTTCTATTAACTTCAGTGTTGATATCAATAGCATCAATACTGATAACGAAGGCCGTGATAAGCATTTGAAATCTGATGATTTCTTCAATGCAGAGAAATTCCCACAAATGACTTTCAAAAGCACTTCTATTAAGAAAGTGGGTGACAAAAAATATGTTTTGGAAGGCGACCTTACAATCCGCGATGTTACTAAGAAGGTGAAATTCGATGTGGTTTATGGTGGTACAGTAAAGGATCCTTGGGGAAATATCAAAGCTGGTTTCAAAGCTACAGGCGAGATCAACCGTTTTGATTATAACCTGAAATGGAATTCAGTTACTGAAGCTGGTGGAGCAGTAGTTAGTAAAGAAGTAGCTATTGTGTTGAACCTCGAGTTCGCGCAGCAAAAATAATTTACAGTTGAGTTTAGGTTTATAGGGGTGGGTTTATTGATTTAATTCAATAAGCTCACCCTTTCTTTGTGAATATAATTACCGGGAAGGGAAGAAGTTTTTTTCACGCAAAGACGCAAAGAAGAAATGCTTTATGTGTAGCTCCCTATTATTAATTTAAGGGGCAAAGGGTCGCTTCGCGACATAATGTATGGTTAGGAGGTCAAAAGCGAAAAGGAGAATACAGCATTAAATGCACTGTATTCTCCTTTTCTTTTTTGACCTCTTAGCTAATGTATTTGTATTCGTCGCGAAGCGACCCTTTGCCCCTTAAATTACATTTGGAATGCAGCAATAAATAAATAAAATCTTTGCGTCTTTGCGTGAAAAAAACTTCTTCCCTTCCCGGTAATTATATTTCTTATTTCCCCTTGAACTGCGCTTTTCGCTTCTCCAAAAAGGCACTCGTCCCTTCTTTCATATCTTCTGTTTCAAAACAATACCCGAACTCGGCGATTTCAGTTTCGTAACCGTTCTGGCTTTCATCATACACTGCATTAGCCGCTTTAATACAACCAGCAACTGCCAATGGTGCTTTGCTGTTTATAATGGTCAATATTTCTTTAGCCTTACTTAATAAGTTCTCTGGAGTGGTTACATAATTTACCAATTGTAGTCTTAAAGCCTCTGCAGCATCAATCAATTGGGCACTCATCAATAACTCCATTGCTTTTCCTTTACCAATCAATTGAACTAATCTTTGGGTTCCACCATAACCAGGTATCAATCCCAGGTTTACTTCGGGTTGTCCGAATTTGGCATTATCACTGGCAATCCGGAAATGACAACACATGGCCAATTCACATCCACCACCTAAAGCGAATCCATTTACTGCAGCTATGATCGGTTTTGCATTGCGTTCTATCCTGAAAAATGTTTCTTGTCCCGCTTTTGCTAAATCCATTCCCTGCTTTACTGTCAACCCATTGAATTCAGTGATATCGGCTCCTGCCACAAATGCTTTCGGTCCTGCACCTGTGATGATGACAGATCGTATTGCTTCATTGGAAGCCACTTCATCTAATGCTGCATTCAATTCAGTGAACACAACATTGTTCAGGGCATTTAATTTATCAGGGCGGTTGATAGTAATAGTGAATATGCCATTCTCGAGATGGGTCAACAATGATTGGTACATATAAAAGTTTTTACCGTTGTATTAGAAGGAGCGATGCTCTTTTACCCAGGATGTGATATAACCTGCAATATCACCAGTGGCAGTTCCCGGGGCAAATAGTTTGCCAACACCTAAGGAATGCAGGTGTTCCATATCTTCTTCAGGAATAATGCCGCCTCCAGTAAGAAGAACATCATCCATTTTTTTCTCTTTCATCAGCTGTATCACTTTTGGAAAAACAGTATTATGCGCTCCACTAAGAATACTGATTCCGATGGCATCCACATCTTCCTGAAGGGCGGCGTTCACCACCATTTCAGGCGTTTGACGAAGTCCGGTATAGATTACTTCCATTCCGGCATCCCGTAAAGCAGTGGCAATCACTTTAGCGCCGCGATCGTGACCGTCTAAACCCACTTTAGCCACCAATACCCTTATAGGCCTGTTGATTTTTTCCATATAGAAATAGTTAGCTATTCAAAATTACCATTCTTTCTCGTAAAGGGAACATTTTACCCCTGCCAGCCGCTTTTTCAGTATTAGCAAAATTTCAAGAAACAAATTGCTATATTGATAAGGTAAAGACTCCATCCTAAAGTGTTTCATTATGGTTCCAAACATACTGTCGGAAATAGCTGATTACCTAAAGCACCAGGATTATTCCCTTGTTGTTAGGCGAATGCTGGATGCCAGCCTTGATACAGGCGCTCCGGCTTTAATCCGAAAAGCTATCCAATTCAGCCAGCAATATAGGGAAGCTGAAAAGCAGCATCCCGGAGCTCCAATGCCTGCAGGTTTTTTGGCTATGGCGGAGCAATTGCTTCAAGAAGCAGCACCTTATTACAGTTCTGCCGCTCCTTTGCCTCAGGAGCTTTTGAATGCAACTGGAGTGAGCAAGACTTATTCAAAAGGGAGTTTCCAACTTAAACCTGTCAGCCTCAAAATCAGTTCTGGAGAAATTATGGGAATTGTAGGGGAGAACGGTATGGGAAAAACGACTTTGCTTCGTTGTCTTGGAGGACAATTAGCAATTGATGGAGGAGCTATCCAATATTCATTATTGCAAAACCCCGATGCATTTGATATCAGAAAATATATAGCTTTCATACCTCAACGAATTCCACGATGGTATGGTTTATTGAAAGATAATCTGCATTTCAGTGCCTCAATAGCTGGAGTTCATGGAGAAGAAAACCTGTTGATGGTAGATTATATCATTGAAAGGTTGAACCTCGGTGCCTATGCACACTTGGACTGGAATCAGATCAGTAGCGGTTATAGAACCCGATTCGAAATTGCCCGCATCTTATTGCAAAAGCCGAAGCTGCTAATACTTGATGAGCCATTGGCTAATCTTGATATCAATGCACAGCAAACTATATTGACAGATCTCCGTTTCATTGCCAAATCGGTAAAGCATTCCATGGGTGTTATATTAAGTTCCCAGCAATTACATGAGGTGGAGAAAATTGCTGATGCGGTCTTATTTATAAAACAAGGTTCTTGTTTGTTCCAGACAGGAGTTAACCAACCTGCTATAACCGGGAATGTGATTGAAGTGGAAACCACAGCAGCACGTGAACAGGTAGCCGCCATATTGGGTGAAGAAGTTCAGATCCAGTTCAATGGTGGCTTCTTCACTATCTCTTCCGAAAGTAAATCGGTTCAGGAAATGATCGGTGCATTATTGAAAGATGGGGTGCCTGTCACCTATTTCCGTGATATCACCCATTCAACAAAAAGATTTTTCTAAGCTTATTAAATGCATAGCATGAAAATAAAAAGGCCTTTTGCTCCTTCCATCATCAATACCCTGGATGAGCATCTATTGATCAATAATCCAACTATATGGTCTACCCGCGTGCATCTGGTATTATATTATGGAGGTCTTTTCCTTCTTTTCTTATTTGGATTGAGCTGGCTGGTGCCAAATGATGCGAGGAATGATACCAATATTGGCGTATGGGCTACCATCATTTCAATCATTTCATTGATCGGTATTGTATTCTGGATAATCTATCTGCTTCGGTTTAATGTATTCAAGCGTTTTGGGGAACAAAAAACGGGAGACGGAATAACCACCTTTCTCCTATACTTTCTCGCAATTGGAATATTTATTATGGCTCCTTTCATTCCTTCTTATGTAGAAACAATAAGAGCTCAGAAAGCCTATAAAACGAGTAAGGTTTATGACGATATCAATAGGGTGAATACCATTATATGTCAAATAGAATATGATTCCATTCCTCATGCCTGGAATGATCGGATCTATTATTTACGTCAAACAGATAATACCACTATCCCTCCTTATTTGAAAGATGAAGAGGCAGTTAGAACGGGCACCATATTAGACTCGAGTGAATTTTATAATACGTTAAAGCTTTCTGATAGTGTTGTTATGGTGGAACCTGGCGTGGCAAAAATTTATGAATGTCCCGACTATCAATTCTTAGCACCTTATAATGCCTCTGAAAAAGGAGAATTGAGACTCTTGAAATCGCAGGATCTGTACCATCTGGTTTTGCAAAATTTCAAAAAGCCTGATACCGCTCAATTGCAAAGGGAATTGAGAGAATTACTTAACAAGTATTCTTCAAATTTAGATGCCAGAAATTATGTTCGCTATTATGAAAGTGAAAATCCTGATAATCACACTGCCAGAATTAGCAAGAAATATGGCCTTAGAGAGATGGATGATAGCATTAATAATATTTTATCAAAACAGAGTCGATGGAATGAGTATGGATGGGAAGTGTTTTTGAGACTGTTTTATTATTTAACTATTTGTGTGGCTTTGTTTGTCTTTATTTTCAGGCATTCAACCCCTAAAACATTTTTCCTTTCAATTCTGACATCAGTAATTCTTGCAATACTAACGATGTTGCTGATGACTACCAGCCGTTCTGATTCTCCATTTATCTTTGGAATATTGCTGTTTTATTATATGTTATTTGCTGGATTTAGTATTGCAGCTTATTCAACTGCTACAAGAAGGGCGATTACAGGAATTGCTATCAATCTGTTTGTTTACAGCACTATGTTTATACCACTAATTGTTGTTGGTTGGTATTATGCTATGGAAGACAATAGGGATTATATTACAAGACCAGTAGATTATTATTCTCAGAAGCAACTGCATTTCCTGATAGCAGAAATAGCTGGCGGAGTAATATTGTTATTGTTGATTGAGCCCTTGTTTAAGAAACTATACAGAAAATGGTGGGCACAACCTGAAAATTAAAAGGGAGTATATATTGAAGAATCAGCCTTGCTGTTCCATATAACAGCAAGGCTGATTTATTTTAAAATACTTCCAACGCTTTTTGAATACGTTGAATCGTATTTTCTTTTCCAAGTATAGTTGCGATTTCAAATACCGGAGGACCGAACTTGCCACCTACCAGCATTACACGGAAAGGCAACTGCAATTCTCCTGGTTTTATTCCTGCAGTAGTGGCTACTTCCTTAAAACTTGTTTCCAATGCTACTGGGGACCAATCTGTAGCAGACTGCAACTGATTTATATAATTCAGGAAGAAATTCTTTTTATCCTCATTCCATTTTGGTGAAACACTCGCAGTATCCCATGTTGTTGGGTTGCTGAAAAAGAAACCGGCCTGCTGTAAAAAATCAGGTAATAATGTACAACGGTCTTTCACCTTATCGATTACAGACAACAGCATTTCATCTGTTGCAGTAATATTATTATCAGCCAGCAATTGTTTTACCTGTGGAGCTAAAACTGCAGCTTCGGTTTTCTTTATCCATTCGTGATTGAACCATTTCGCTTTTTCATAATCGAACTTGGCACCACCACTATGTACTCTCTCCATCGAAAAATTCTCAATTAATTCTTCGATAGTGAACAATTCTTTTTCTGATCCATCATTCCAACCCAATAATGCCAATAGGTTAATGAAGGCTTCGGGTAAGAAACCCTTCTCCTTAAATCCTTCAGTCAGTTCATTGGTTTTTGGATCTGTCCAGTTCATGGCAAAAACAGGAAAACCATATTTGGCACCATCACGTTTACTTAATTTTCCGTTCGGACCTAATATCAATGGCAGGTGGGCCCATTGTGGCATGGCTTCCAATCCAAAAAGATATTTCCATAACAAAACATGCACAGGGGCGCTTGGTAACCATTCTTCTCCACGGAAGGCATGTGTTATCTTCATCAGGTAATCATCCACTACAACAGCTAAATGATATGTTGGCATGCCATCCGCTTTCAATAATACCTTATCATCTACGAGTGATGTATCGAAAGTGACTTCCCCACGAATGATATCTACGAAACTTACTGTTTCTTCCTGCGGCATTTTTATGCGAACCACATGTCGCGTACCTGCTGCCAGCAATCTGGCTGTTTCTTCAGCACCAAGAGTCACAGAGTTCCTCATCTTCCCTCTGATCTTTGAATCATATTGGGGAGATGGATTTTCAGGAGTTTTGAATTCATTCCTCATTTTCTCTAACTCTTCCGGAGTATCGAATGCATAATAGGCATAGCCTTTCTCCACTAATTTTTCTGCATACTCCCGGTATTGGGGTTTTCTCTCGCTTTGGCGGTAAGGACCATAATTGCCTCCATGGCGGGGACTTTCATCAGGAACCAGGCCACACCATTCCAGGCAATTGAAAATATAATCTTCGGCACCGTCTACAAAGCGCGACTGGTCGGTATCTTCAATACGAAGCACAAATTCACCACCATACTTGCGGGCAAAAAGATAATTGTAAAGGACTGTCCTTACACCCCCGAGGTGTAAACCGCCTGTTGGACTAGGCGCAAATCGAACTCTTACTTTTGGAATCATAGGCGGCAAAGATAATTCATTGTATGGGTGATACCCACAGTGTGCTACCTTTAGTGGAAGGCACTATTTCAAGCCTGAAATCGTTATTTAATCACATGAAGAAGGGTCTCTTTCTGTTTTTTGTGCTGTTCGCCTGTTTTTCGGGCCGGGCCCAGCTTACTTATGACCAACTTCAAGTAGTGTACGATAGTGCCATTGAATACAAGAATCTCAAAATAATCCCGGTAATACTAAGAGCGCCCGGTAATTCCGGTAGCGGCGGTCCAATGAGTTTGAGCAAGGCCCTCGAACAGGGATTGGTATCTATCAGCGAAAGGGGAACTGCTTCCACCGAAAATGTACACTGGCTAAGGATTAATAACCGCTCAAAGCGCCCTTTATATGTTGCGTCTGGTGAAGTGATCATGGGAGGCAGGCAAGACAGGATGGTGGCTCGTGATACAATTTTATATCCGAACGGGGGACGAGACCAGTATGTAGGTGTGATGTGTGTGGAAGAAGAAAGATGGAGTGATAAAGAAAAGAAGTTCACTTATTTCAATTATGCTAACCCTCGTTTACGCAAAGTGCTGGATCATTCAAAAAACCAGGTAAGTCTTTGGCGCGAAATTTATAACCAGTTGGATAGTAGTGGCATCAAATCGCCAACTTTATCGTATACCGGACAAAGACTCGATAAAAAAGCAATTGCTGATATGGAAGGCTACCTCAGGTTTTTCACACAAGCCATTGGAAAGAGGGATAGTACATGGGCCGGTTTCATTTGTGTAAGTGGTGATCAGGTGATTGGAGCGGATATCTACAATTCACAACAATTATTCTACGACCAATTAGTGCCTTTATTACAAGGATATATTGAAGAGGCTGTATTGAATGGTTCTATTGTGCATATAAAAGATGAGAAAGTAAAAACCTATATCGATCCTGCATTAAACGATGAAAAAAGTCAGGAGAACTATCTGAAAGAAAGAGGAAAGATTTTCCGAAACAATAATGAAGTGTTTCACATCACAATTTTCGGCGAGTAATTTCAAGTACTTTTGCTGACAGTTTATCATCTGCATGTTCTATTTTATAAAAACTCCCTGGTGGCTCAAGAAGTTGTATTCAGAAGGAATATGGAGTATTCCATCCGAAACAAAGACCTGTTATCTCAGTTTTGATGATGGACCTCACCCGCATATCACTCCCTTTGTTTTAGATCAACTAGAGAAGTACAATGCAAAGGCAAGTTTCTTTTGCATTGGTAACAATGTTCAATTGTTTCCCGATACATATAAGATGATTTTAGACAAGGGTCATGTGGTAGGTAACCATACGCAGGACCATGTTAATGGTTGGAAAACGCCTGATGATGTTTATTTGAACAATATCATCACCGCTTCGAAGTATATACATTCAAATTTGTTTCGTCCGCCTTATGGAAGAATCCGAAAAAGACAGATACGTGCATTGAAAGAATGGAGAAGCGATATGAAGTTAGTGATGTGGGATGTATTGAGTGCAGACTTTGATGTAGCTATATCTTCAGAGAAATGTACAAGTAATGTATTAGATAAGGTGAGAAGTGGATCAGTGATAGTTTTTCATGATAGTGAAAAAGCATTTCCACGTTTAGAACATTCTTTACCTGTGATACTGAATGAATTAAAAAAGAGAGGGTATTCTTTTGAATTGATTGCTTAAAAAAATGCGGAAGATATGTTTCCCAAAAAGGGATTATGGGCTAAAAAAAAGTTGGGCCGGGGTAGACACCCTGGCCCGTTTTTAATCCGTACCCTATGAAAACTGATTTAAAGGTAAAGACTTTTTTAATTAGTGCAAAGTAATTTCGCGGGACACCCCATTTACGGTCAAAGTGGCCTTATTATCACAGGTTCCGGTGCCATAATTCAGCTCGGCAACCTTATTATTGCTCTTGCGCATAACCACTGTACCTTTTACGAACCAACGGCACGTAAATTTCTTAATAAGGGGCTCAGTAATGATCTTAGACCACTGGAAAAACTTGTCTCCACGCTTTGAAGAGCCATTTGCCTGTCCTTCCAGCTTGAAAATATCGTCAAGTGGGAAAATCGGAGTACCTAAACCTTCAATTTGGGTATGGGTCTTCTCGCTATTCCACTCAGCAAAATTGCCATTCGGCTTTGTGAGCTTAGCACCAATAACCT